>NZ_JADBRD010000012.1:0-39731 GCF_014930495.1 Enterobacter cloacae complex sp. S3
TTATAACATAGCCGAATTAAATCAATTTAAAAATAGAGCCACGAAATACTTAATAATAATTACACCGTATAAATTCAATGAATTAATTCAGCAGAAAAATAAAGAGATTAATAGAAATGTTTGGCAATATTTCATAGGATTTAATTACATTTATTTTTGAAACTAAATAACACTTCTTGGAATAGTATCAAGCCTGTAATTGCGGAGGGTGATTACATATATTCATATAAATTATGTTTGAAGGGAATATATAATGAAAAGAAAAGTTCTGGCAATTGTGGTACCCGCGTTATTAATGGCAGGCGCAGCCAATGCGGCTGAAATGTACAACAAAAACGGCAACAAAGTTGACCTGTACGGCAAAGTCGACGCGCGTCATACCTTCTCTGACAACCCTGGCGACGACGGCGACGAAACCTATGTGCAGATTGGTTTCAAAGGCGAAACCCAGATCGCTAACGATCTGATCGGTTACGGCCAGTGGGAATATAAAACCTTCGCTAATAATACCGAGGGCGCGGGTGACAAATCGTTTAACCGCCTGGCGTATGCTGGCCTGAAATATGGTGAATACGGTTCATTTGATTATGGCCGTAATTACGGCGTCGTGTACGACGTTGAAGCCTGGACCGATATGCTGCCTGTATTTGGCGGTGACTCTTACACCTGGACCGATAACTTTATGAACGGTCGTGCTAACGGTCTGGTAACCTATCGTAACCAGGATTTCTTCGGTCTGGCTGAGGGTCTGAATTTCGCGCTGCAGTATCAGGGTGCGAATGAAGGTCAGGATGCAACAGAAGGTCAGGAAGGCACGAAAAATGGCCATGACAATGTTCGTTTCCAGAACGGCGACGGCTTTGGTATGTCTACCACCTATGATTTTGACTTCGGTCTGAGCCTGGGTGCGGCATATTCATCTTCCGACCGCACGAACAAACAGGTTGCATACGGTGCAGGTAACTACAACCGCTACAGCCCATATGCAGGTGGCGAACGCGCTGAAGCCTGGACCATTGGGGCAAAATATGATGCGCAGGGTGTTTACCTGGCCATGATGTATGCGGAAACCCGCAACATGACGCCATATGGTAATGTTGGTATCGCCAACCAGACCCAGAACTTTGAAGCCGTAGCGCAGTACCAGTTCGACTTCGGCCTGCGTCCGTCTCTGGCATGGGTTTATTCCAAAGGTAAAGACATTGGCGGCAATGATTACAACCCAGGTAATAATTACGACTATGTTGATCAGGATCTGGTGAACTATATCGATCTCGGTATGACCTACAGCTTCAACAAAAACTTCTCGACTTACGTTGATTATAAAATCAACCTGCTGGACAACGATGAAAGCTTCTACGAAGCCAATGGCATCTCAACTGATGACATCGTTGGCGTAGGCATGACCTACCAGTTCTAATTCCCCAAAATACCAAAGGCCGCAATTGCGGCCTTTTTACTATCTGAAGATCTTACGGCGCTTCCTGCAGCGCCACGCGAATAAACCCGTTATTTTGCGCCAGCAGTTCATGGGCTTTCCACGCATCCAACCCTGTCAGCACCATCAACACCGCCGTTTTACAGTTATGGTTACAGCTCTCAAGCGCGGCTTTTGCCTCGGCCCGTGTGCATCCCCCCGCTTCCATCACAATGGCGATTTGCCGTTCAGCCCATTTGGTCGTGCTTGCCTCAAGATCCACGCGCAGGTTGCTGTAAACCCGTCCGGTTCGGACGGCCAGCCCGGTGGCAATCATCGAGAGGATCATTTTTTGCGCGATCCCCGCTTTGGTGTTGATATAGCCTGCGACGACGTCGGCCCCCAGCTCCGGAGCGATAACCATGCTCGCCAGCTGCGCGGCTTCGCTTTGCGCATCACCGGTAACAATAGCGACCGGTGAACCCAGCGACCACGCATGGCGCATTGCCCCCCAGACCCACGGCGTTTTTCCGCTGACGGTCACGGCCAGCATCATATCGTGTTCACCAAACTTGATGGCCTGCAGATCGGCAACGCCGCGCTCGTAGCTCCCTTCCCCTTCTTGTGCCGTAACGGCCATTACAGGGGTTTTGCCCGGCGCATATTCATCGGCAATCTGTTGCGCTACGCGCCCTGACGGCCCCGCGCCAACGACGATCAGGCGACCGCCGTGGCTGAGCGTCGCGGCGGCGTTGTCCACCACGCGGGCAATAATATTTAAACAGGGGGTAATCGCAGCAGAAATGAGTGCATCATCCTGGTGAATGACTTTCAGCATGTCCAGCGTGGACAATCTATCAATATTCATCGTGCTGGCGTGCCGTCTTTCCTTGACCGAACCGGTAAGCATAACGCTCATAAACAGCCTCCTTATTATGAGTACCCACACACTATAAAGTGTTTTATATAGATGACCTGCGAGGAGGGTCACGAAAAGAGGACCAAATCCACGCCTTTACATGGCTTTAAGAAAAGCGCGTCATCGGCGATAATTACCCCTTTCTTAATCATCGCGGAGTGTTGATGAGCGATTTGCAGCCTTTCCTTCCGACGCGCAAGCGCCCCATGAAGCTGAACACCCTGGTCACGCTGATGGTGTGCGCGATTATTGCCTCTGTGCTGCTGGTGGTCTTTGCGCTCTACTCCGTGCAAATCACCCGGGCGACCCGCGATGATGTAAAAGATACGGCTCTGGGTATTGCCAGAACGCTGGCCAACAGCCCGGAGATCCAGCGCGGCCTGATGCAGGCACCGCAGGAGAATATTATTCAGCCCATCGCCCAGGCGGTGACGAAACGAAACGATCTGCTGTTCACCGTGGTCACCGATATGCGCGGGATCCGCTACTCTCACCCGAACGAGGCGCTGCTGGGGCTGCATTTTATCGGTGACGATTTAACTCCCGCGCTTGAAGGCAAAGAGAACGTATCGGTAAACCGGGGTGCGCTCGCCGAAGCGCTTCGCGTCTTCACCCCAGTCTACGACGGCCAGCACGAGCAGATCGGCGTGGTGGCGGTAGGTATCTCCCTGAAAAAGGTTGAAGAGCAGATCGCTCGCGGGCGGCTCAACGCCGTCTGGACCATTTTATTCAGTATTTTTATGAGCTCCATGGCGATTTGGGGTCTGGTGCGGGTCCTGAAACGCATCCTGTTCGGCCTCGAACCTTACGAAATTTCCGCCTTGTTCGAACAGCGTCAGGCGATGCTGCAGTCGCTTCGCGAGGGGGTGCTGGCCGTCGATATTCACGGGCGCGTGACGATGATCAACCAGACCGCCAGAGAAATATTGCTTCTCCCTTCCGGCAAGCAGACCGAAAACGCCAGCGCCCCCCTGCTGGCCAGCCTGCGCGAAGTCTCAAAGACGGGCGTCGCGCGCCAGGATCAGGAGATCAGCTGTAACGGGCGTCTATTGCTGTGCAACATGGTGCCCGTTCAAAGCCAGGATCGGGTGATCGGCGCCATCACCACCTTCCGTGATAAAACGGAAATCAGCCAGCTGATGCAGCGTATTGATGGCATGGTTAACTACGTCGATGCCCTGCGCAGCCATACGCACGAGTTTATGAATAAACTGCATGTGATTCTGGGCCTGCTGCACATGAAGCGCTACGACAAGCTGGAAGAGTACATCATCCAGACGGCACATAATTACCAGACGGATATCGGTACGATACAGAGCAAGGTAAAATCCCCGGTTATTGCCGGGTTCCTGCTGGGTAAAATCAATCGGGCGAAAGAAGCGGGCGTCACCCTGACGCTGGCGGATGAATGCCAGATACCGGATACCGCGAGCGAAGAGCAGGTCGCGGTGCTGATCACCGTGCTGGGTAACCTCATTGAAAACGCGCTCGACGCGATGGAAGGACAGCAGGAAGGTGAGATCGGCCTGCTGCTGCATTATCAGAACGGCTGGCTCAGCTGCGAAGTCAGCGACGATGGCCCCGGCATTGAACCCACTCAGCTGGAGGCTATTTTTACAAAGGGCTTCTCAACAAAAGGTGAAAACCGCGGCGTTGGGCTGTTCCTTGCTCGCCAGCAAATCCAGAACCTCGGCGGCGATATCACCGTCGAGTCTGAGCCAGGCGTATTTACCCAATTTTTTGTTCACATCCCCTGGGATAGCGAGAGGAATATCGCGTGATAAATGTATTAATTGTCGATGATGACGCCATGGTAGCCGACCTCAACCGTCTGTATGTCAACCGTGTTGATGGTTTTAGCTGCTGCGGCGTCGCCTCCACGCTAAACCAGGCCGAGGCCATCATTAATAACCCCGGGCAGCCTGTCGATCTGGTGCTGCTGGATGTCTATATGCAGCAGGATAACGGGCTGGATCTGCTGCCCGTTATTCGCGCATCCGGTCGCCCAATCGATGTGATTATGATCTCGTCGGCTGCCGACGCCGCCACGATCCAGACCTCCATCCACTACGGCGTGGTGGATTATCTGATCAAGCCGTTCCAGTTCCCACGCTTTGAAGAGGCGCTGAACGGCTGGAAGGCAAAGCATAGCCTGATGGGTTCGCACCAGTATTATGAGCAGGCCGACGTCGACCGGCTGATCCACGGCGGGGCGCCGGAACTGGCGGACAGTAAAAAGCTGCCGAAGGGGTTAACGCCGCAAACGTTGCGCACGATTTGCCAGTGGATTGACGCTCACCCGGAGACGGAATTTTCTACCGATGACCTGGCAAGCGCGGTCAATATCTCCCGCGTGTCCTGCCGCAAGTACCTGATTTGGCTCGCGCAAATCAACATTCTGTTCACCAGCATTCACTACGGCGCCACCGGCCGTCCGGTGTATCGCTACCGTCTCCAGCCGGAGCAGACCGGCCTGCTCAAGCAATACTGTCAGTAACGCGGTAGTCGTTATCCAGCAGGGTAAAGCGGAAGTGGTGTGCTGAAGAGAACACCACTTCTTTTGTTTTGGTCACAAAGATAGCTTCAATATCGGGGCGCGCGCGCAGGGCGGCACAGCCCTTCTCTACGCCCATGCCGTACATCAGCGTGGTCCAGATATCGCCGTCGATGGAGTCCTTCGAAACAATCGTTACGCTGTCCAGCTCGTTGTCCAGCGAATACCCGGTGCGCGGATCGAGAATATGGTGATAGCGCTTGCCGTTTTGCTCAAAGTAGCGCTCGTAGGTTCCCGACGTCACGACGGACAGGTTCTCTACGGTCATCGTGCCGATCAGCGCATCACCGGCGAACGGTTTTTTCAGCCCCACGCTCCAGCCCCCTTCCGGCGAGCCTAACGTCTGAATGTTTCCGCCGAGGTTGATCAGCCCCAGCTCAGCGCCCTCTTTATGCAGGTAATCACGCACCCTGTCGGCGATATAGCCTTTGGCAATGGCCCCCAGATCGATCTCCATCCCCGCTCTGGTCAGAAACACGCTGCTGCTGGCCTCATCAAGAATGACATCTTCAGGACGGGTTATCGCCAGCAGCGACGCGATTTCATCGGCAGGCGGAACGCTGTCCCCCTGAAAGCCAATTTTCCAGCGCTTCACCAGCGGACCTATCGCCAGGTTAAAGGCGCTGTCCCTGAACAGGCTTGCCGCTTTGGCACAGCGGATCAGCTCAAACACCGGCCGGCTGACGGTAACCGGATGCTGGCCAGCCGCATGGTTAATGTCCATCACCTGCGAGTGCGCGCGGTTGACGGTAAGCAGATCTTCGTACTGTTTGATCAGGCGAAACACGCGGGACGCGAGCGCTTCGTCGTGGGAGAAGAGTTTCAGGAGAATGGGTGAGCCCATCAGGACGGCGGAGTAGCTGTAAACGCGATGGCTATCAGGCATGGCTGGATTCCTCAGATGTAGCCCCGGCAGGCACCGCGCCGCCGGGGAAAATGCCGGATAGCGCTGGGCGTATCCGGCCTACAACACAGGGGTCTTACTGCTTTTTCGAACGCATAGCCGCCTGATGTCCTGCAAGCGTACCAAAAATAATGATATCTGCCACTGCGTTACCGCCGATACGGTTACCGCCGTGGATCCCGCCGACCACTTCACCGGCCGCAAACGCGCCTGGCAGCACGTTGTGGTTGCTGTCCAGCACGCAGGTTTCGGTGTTGATGGTCACGCCGCCCATGGTGTGGTGCACGCCCGGTGCAATCTGAATGGCGTAGAACGGCCCTTCGTTGATAGGCGCGCGCAGCGCGGTGGTACGGCCAAAATCATCATCGTGCTGTTTTTCAACGAAGCCGTTGTAACGTTCCAGCGTCGCGAGAAAAGCGTGGTGATCCATACCCAGCGCCTCAGCCAGGGCTTTTGGCGAGCTGGCGCTGGTCACGAAACCTTTCGCGATGTACTCATCCGCGGCTTTGTTTTTGGCACGTACGTGCTCGTCAAAGACGATGTATGCGTATTTCTCCGGCAGCGCGATGATTGACGCCGAGACTTTATCGCGGGTCGACATTTCGTTGTAGAAGCGCTCCCCTTTCTGATTGACCAGAATCGCCCCGCCGCCGCGAATGGATTCGGAAATCAGGTACGAGGTTTTCTGCTCTACGGTTGGGTGAATCTGAATTTCGCCCATATCCACGGTACCCGCCCCGATGCGCTCCAGCAGCGCGATGCCGCCGCCGGTTGCCCCTTTGTGGTTGGTGGTAACGAACCCTTCCAGATCAGGACGGTATTTCACCACCATCTGGCTGTTAGCGCTGAAGCCGCCGGTGGCGACAATCACGCTTTTGGTTGCCACGGTGACGGTTTCGTTCTCTTCGGTGGTCAGACGTACGCCGGTCACTTCGCCGTTCTCGAAGATGATGTCGCTGACGGAGGTATCCAGCATCACCTCGATGTTGCGTTTGTTGACGTTACGCACCAGGCCGCTGATCAGGTAGCCGCCTACCGCTGAACCGTCTTTTGGACGGTGAGTACGGTCGATGCTCATCCCTCCGGTGGTGGTGATGTCGTTCAGCATGATGCCGCGCGTTGCCAGCCACTCAATTGCCTGCGGCGCGTTTTCGACGAAACGACGCAGCAGTTCCGGGTTGTTCTTGTTGCCGCCGCCTTTCAGGCTTTCCTGATAGAACAGCTCTTTGCTGTCCTGAATGCCCTTCACGCGCTGGAAGCGGGTTTCGGCGGCATTCATACCGGCTGAAGCTTTAATGGTGTTCCCGCCGATGGTCGGCATTTTCTCGACAATCAGCACGCTCGCGCCTTCGTCGTGAGCCTGAATCGCCGCCGCCAGACCGGCGCCGCCGCTGCCGACAACGACCACGTCCACGCTGCGGGTTTCGTTCGGGTCAACGCCCTCTTCCGCGGCCAGCGCTTTGCTGGATTTCAGCATCGCTTTAGAGACCGCTTTCTTCACCGCTTCACTCTGGCTGGTTGCGCCGGTGATGGCATCCACGTGCGGGGTATTGGCGTCCAGAATGCGGGTACGGATCTCTTCAAAGCTGGTTACAAACTCAACGTCTTCGCTCGGGCCGGAGGCCAGCTCGATGTCCGCAATGCGGTCAGTTTCCAGACTGACGTTAATCACCAGCTCGTTAGCGTCATCCTGCACTTTCTCAGCAAAGGTACCCGGTTTGAATTTGGATTCACCCAAGCTCATGTCGCGGATCATCGCTTCTACCAGCGAGAAGCGCCACAGCGGTTCAGGAATGCTCAGCGCCTCGCGCTGGGTGCTGTCCATAAACAGCTCCAGGCTTTCCCCGGCCGCAATGCGGTCTGTCCAGTCCGGATAAGCGATGGTGGCGCGGCCAACGGCAATCAGGTCGTAACCGTGGTCCAGCGCTTCATTCACATCAGAAGCATTCACCACGCCGCCCACGCCCATGACCGGAACCTGCGCCAGCGTTTCAGAACGCATCGCGCAGTATTTTTCGATAAGCGGGGTGGGATCCTGGGTGTCGACGATGGAAGGACGCAGGGTAGCGCCGACGGAGAAGTGCAGATAGTCCACGCCGCGCGCCGCCAGTTTTTCCAGCAGATACATGGTGTCGTCAAAGCGGATGCCCGGGACTTCCATCTCTTCAGGGGAGAAGCGGTAGCCAATAATAAACGCGTCGTCCGCGTACTGGCGCACCATTTTGTGGGTAATGTCCAGCACCGCCAGCGGGAACTTCGCGCGGTTATCGCGGCTGCCGCCCCACTCGTCGTCGCGCTGGTTTGAATTCGGGGAGTAGAACTGCTGAATCAGATAGGTATTCGCCCCGTGGATTTCCACGCCGTCGAAACCGGCCTGGATGGCGCGACGCACCGCCTCACCAAACTTGCCGATCATGCCTTCCACTTCTTCTGCGGTCAGGGCGACAGGCGTTGCGGCACCTTCACGCGGCGCGGCTACGGCGCTCGGGCCAACCGGGGTACGGCCACCAATCAGTTTTGGATCGACCATGCGGCCGCCGTGGTAGATTTGCAGCAGCGCCTTAGATCCTTTGGATTTAATGGCCTCTGCGATTTTCGCCAGCCCGGCAATTTTCTCATCATTATCAATACCGATGGCGCCCGGGAAGGCGAGACCGAGATCGTCGACGAAGCAGCATTCCACAATGATGGTGCCAATGCTGCCGGAACGGGCCCGATAGTACTCCACCAGCTCGCTGGTGACGGTGCCGTCAAAATAGCCGGTACAGGTTGTCATAGGGGCCATTAACAAACGGTTTTTCAGTTCAGTGCCATTCGGTAATGTGAAGGGGCTAAGAATGCGTTCGTTAGTGCTCATAATAGAAACTCCAAACTTTTAAAAATTAAGAATTCGTTATCGGATTGATTTTTTATTTCGTCGTTATTTGCCGATGTCATGATATTAATATAATGATTTTTTTAGTTTCTAAAGTTATTACGTTAGTTAAAAAACTATTTAATCCCTGCGATAACACAAATAACACATTGGTGTTAGCGATTGTAATTCAGTCATTCACAATAATTTAAAAACCGTTAAAATATGAATGGTAAAACCAATTCACCTTAACACACATAAAACCAATAAAAACAAAACTTTGCAATCACACCAAAATCTATCTTGTTAAAGAAATGATAAAAAACACGCAAAAAACAGGCAATAACCACATACGCCAGAGTGGTTATTAATAAAAGCATAAAAATAACGCTGCAATTCTATTTTTTTGATCGCGATCAATAGTTATGGCATTCAAAGGCGCAATATAAAAACATCATCATTTTTTAATTTAACGCACACAAAAACGCGTTAAATCGCTATTACTGAAAATACAGGAAAGCACCTTTAATAACTAAAAAAAGCAAAGAAACTTAAGAAAGTGCTTTTTCAGTGCGACCGAATTTTTGACAACTTAAGACGTGAAACTATGAATACGAAAACTGCTGTAACGCCCCCTGTGGCGAACCAGGCATCAAATGGAAACGCAAAACGATTGCTGATGATGGCGCTACCCGTCATCGTCGCCGTACTGCTGCTGTTTGTTCCCGTTCCTGAAGGCTTGCCGCCTTACGCATGGCACTACTTCGCCATCTTTGTCGGCGTGATCGTCGGTCTGATCTTCGAACCGCTGCCGGGTGCGGTGATCGGCCTGACCGGCGTGGTTGCCATCGCCCTGTGCAGCCAGTGGGTGCTGTTCAGCCCCGATCAGCTGGCTGACCCGAAATTCAAGCTGGCGGGCGCCTCCTTTAAGTGGGCGGTGAGCGGGTTTGGTAACTCTACCGTCTGGCTGATTTTCGGTGCCTTTATGTTCGCCGCTGGCTATGACAAAACCCGCTTCGGCCGCCGTCTGGCGCTGATTCTGGTGAAGTACCTCGGCCGTCGCAGCCTGACGCTCGGTTACGCCATCACGTTTGCTGACCTGCTGCTGGCACCGTTCACCCCGTCCAACACCGCGCGCAGCGGCGGGACCATCTACCCGATTATCGCTAACCTGCCGCCGCTGTACGGTTCAAAACCTAACGACCCAAGCGCGCGTAAGATTGGTTCATACCTGATGTGGGTGGCGATCACCGCAGCCTGTATCACCAGCTCAATGTTCCTCTCCGCCCTCGCGCCAAACCTGCTGGCCCTGGCGCTGGTGAAAAGTACGGTTGGGATTGATATCTCCTGGGGCACCTGGTTCCTCGCCTTCCTGCCGCTGGGTATCCTGCTGATTCTGACCATGCCGCTGCTGGCCTACTGGTTCTACCCACCTGAAGTCAAAGTGAATAACGAAGTGCCGCTGTGGGCGACCCGCGAGCTGGAAAAACTCGGCAAACTGTCCCGCAATGAAATTCTGCTGCTGGTGTTCGTGTGCTGTGCGCTGCTGATGTGGATCTTCGCCGCCGCGTGGATTGAGCCTGCCATGGCAGCCCTGCTCATCGTCGGTCTGATGCTGTGGACCGGCGTGCTGGAATGGAACGATATCACCGGTAACAAGGCCGCATGGAACACCTTCGTCTGGTTCGCCACCCTGGTGGCACTGGCGGATGGCCTCTCCTCTACCGGCTTTATCAGCTGGTTAGGTAAAGAAGGCGGTCTGTTGATGAGCGGTATCTCTCCGGGCGTGGCGACCGTCGTCCTGCTGCTGGCGTTCTACCTGCTGCACTACCTGTTTGCCAGCACCACCGCGCACACCACAGCGCTGCTGCCAGCGATGCTGACCATCGCCTCCACCATCCCGGGCATGAATATGGAAGTGTTCGTTCTGCTGATGGTAACTTCGCTGGGCGTCATGGGGATCATCACCCCGTACGGTACTGGCCCAAGCCCGATTTACTACGGTAGCGGCTACCTGCCAACCAAAGACTACTGGCGCCTCGGCACCATCTTCGGTGCCATCTTCCTGGCGGCCCTGCTGCTGATTGGTTATCCGTGGATGTCCATGATGTTCTGATTCCTGACCGCCGGACTTCTCCTCCGGCGGTTTTATTTTTGTGGAGCAATACGCTATGTCAAATAAACCGTTTTTCTACCAGAACCCCTTCCCTCTTTCCCATGACGACACCGAATACTACCTGCTGACCAAAGAGCACGTCTCCGTTGCCGAATTCGACGGTCAGGAAGTGCTGAAAGTGGAGCCGGAAGCCCTGACCCTGCTGGCGCAGCAGGCCTTCCACGATGCCGCGTTTATGCTGCGTCCTTCTCACCAGAAGCAGGTTGCCGCCATTCTCAACGACCCGGAAGCCAGCCAGAACGACAAATACGTTGCCATGCAGTTCCTGCGTAACTCTGAAATTGCCGCAAAAGGCGTGCTGCCAACCTGCCAGGATACCGGCACCGCGATCATCATGGGTAAAAAAGGCCAGCGCGTCTGGACCGGCGGCGGTGACGAAGCGGCGCTGAGCCAGGGCGTGTATAACACCTACATTGAAGATAACCTGCGCTACTCGCAGAATGCGGCGCTGGACATGTATAAAGAGGTGAATACCGGCACCAACCTGCCCGCGCAGATCGATCTCTACAGCGTGGACGGGGACGAATACAAATTCCTGTACATGGCAAAAGGCGGCGGTTCTGCCAACAAAACCTACCTCTATCAGGAAACCAAAGCGCTGATCACCCCGGCGAAGCTGAAAAACTACCTGGTTGAGAAGATGCGCACCCTGGGCACTGCGGCCTGCCCGCCTTACCATATCGCGTTTGTGATTGGCGGAACGTCAGCGGAAGCCACGCTGAAAACCGTGAAGCTCGCTTCCACGCGCTACTACGACGCGCTGCCAACCGAAGGTAACGAACACGGCCAGGCGTTCCGCGACGTTCAGCTCGAACAGGAACTGCTCCAGGAAGCGCAGAACCTCGGCCTCGGCGCGCAGTTCGGCGGTAAATACTTCGCCCACGATATCCGCGTGATCCGCCTGCCGCGCCACGGCGCCTCCTGCCCAATCGGCATGGGCGTCTCCTGCTCCGCAGACCGCAACATTAAAGCGAAGATCAACCGCGACGGGATCTGGATTGAGAAGCTGGAACACAACCCGGGCCAGTATATTCCTGAATCACTGCGCCAGCAGGGCGAAGGCGACGTGGTGAGCATCAATCTGGACAAGCCGATGAAGGAGATCCTGGCGCAGCTTTCCGCGCACCCGGTCTCTACCCGTCTGTCGCTGAACGGGACCATCATCGTGGCGCGCGATATTGCCCACGCGAAGCTGAAAGAGCTGCTCGACAACGGTGAAGAACTGCCGCAGTACGTTAAAGACCATCCGATCTACTACGCAGGCCCGGCCAAAACGCCGGAAGGCTACGCCTCTGGCTCACTCGGCCCGACCACGGCTGGCCGTATGGACTCGTATGTGGACTTACTGCAATCCCACGGCGCGAGCATGATCATGCTGGCGAAAGGCAACCGCAGCCAGCAGGTAACCGACGCCTGCCATAAGCACGGCGGCTTCTACCTGGGCAGCATTGGCGGCCCGGCGGCGGTGCTGGCGCAAAACAGCATTAAGAGCCTGGAATGCGTCGCGTATCCGGAACTGGGAATGGAAGCCATCTGGAAAATTGAAGTCGAGAACTTCCCGGCGTTTATCCTGGTGGATGACAAAGGCAACGATTTCTTCCAGCAGATCCAGAACAAACAGTGCGCGGGCTGTTCACAGCGCTAGGTTGAGACAGGCCGGGTGGCGCAACGCTGCCCGGCAGTCGCAGACAGACATGCGCCTGCGTCATGTCACAAAACCGTGATATCAGCCACTTAGCAAAAAGTGGTGAATAAAAAATCAATCAATTGTTAAGTTATTGTTGTCATTAATTGTATTGATCCCGCGAAGGCTATTCATGCAAAACGTGCATCAGCCGATGCGGCATTTGCGCTTATCTATTTCCTCATCCTGATCCAGTTTTCAAAAACAGACGCGTAAAACGTCAACAATAAACTGGAGATAACCATGTTTTCCTCAACCTCACCTGCAACCGTACGCTCGAAAGCGGGCGCCATACTCCGCGTGACGTCCGGCAATTTTCTTGAGCAGTTCGATTTCTTTCTGTTCGGCTTCTATGCCACCTACATCGCCCACACGTTCTTCCCGGCGAGCAGTGAATTTGCGTCGCTGATGATGACCTTCGCCGTCTTCGGCGCGGGCTTTTTGATGCGCCCCATCGGTGCCATTGTGCTTGGCGCGTATATCGACAAGGTAGGTCGCAGAAAGGGGCTAATCGTCACGCTTTCCATCATGGCGGCGGGGACGTTCCTGATTGTGCTTATCCCCTCTTATCAAAGCATCGGTCTGTGGGCGCCGCTGCTGGTGCTGACGGGCCGTCTGCTGCAGGGCTTCTCCGCCGGTGCGGAGCTTGGAGGCGTCTCGGTTTATCTGGCTGAAATCGCCACGCCGGGCCGCAAAGGGTTTTACACCAGCTGGCAGTCCGGCAGCCAGCAGGTCGCCATTATGGTCGCCGCGGCGATGGGCTTTGCCCTGAATGCCCTGATGGAGGAGAGCGCCATTCGCGAATGGGGCTGGCGCATCCCGTTCCTGTTCGGCTGCTTAATCGTGCCGTTTATCTTTTTCCTGCGCCGCAAGCTGGAGGAGACGGAAGAGTTCAGCGCGCGCCGCCAGCATCTGGAGATGCGTCAGGTCTTTAAAACGCTCCTTGGCAACTGGCAGGTGGTGGTCGCAGGCATGCTGATGGTGGCGATGACCACCACCGCGTTCTACCTGATCACCGTCTACGCCCCCACCTTTGGCAAAAAGGTGCTGATGCTCAGCGCCTCGGACAGCCTGCTGGTCACGCTGCTGGTGGCGATTTCTAACTTCATCTGGCTGCCGGTGGGCGGCGCGCTGTCGGATCGCTTCGGGCGCAAGCCGGTGCTGATTGCCATGGCCCTGCTGGCGCTGGCGACCAGCTACCCTGCCCTGACGCTGCTGGCGAGCGCGCCCAGCTTCTCCATGATGCTGAGCGTGCTGCTGTGGCTCTCCTTCCTTTACGGCCTGTACAACGGCGCGATGATCCCGGCCCTGACGGAGATTATGCCTGCTGAAGTGCGCGTGGCGGGGTTCTCTCTGGCTTACAGCCTGGCAACAGCGGTCTTTGGCGGCTTTACCCCGGTCATGTCCACCGCGCTGATTGAATACACCGGTGACAAAGCCTCGCCTGGCTACTGGATGAGTTTCGCTGCCGTGTGCGCCCTGCTGGCCACGCTCTACCTCTACCGCCGCCGCGCGGTATCGCTGCAAAACACCGTCAAGTCACAGGGGGCAGTATGAAACGCACCTATCGCTTTACCGCCAGCGCGCTGGTGCTGACGCTCCTGAGCGTTAATGCCTGTGCCCAGGACGTAAAGGTCATGATTTCAGGCGGCTTCAAGGCTGCCCTGGAAAAGCTGGCCCCGGACTATGAACGCCGGACCGGGGATAAAATTGTAATCATCCCCGGCCCCTCAATGGGCGCTACGCCGCAGGCGATCCCAAACCGACTGGCGCGCGGCGAGAAAGCCGACGTGGTGATTATGGTGGGCGATGCGCTGGAGAAGCTCGAAAAAGCCGGCCAGACCCAGCCGGGTTCGCGAACCGAACTTGCGGACTCCCCCGTTGGCATGGTGGTAAAAAAAGGGGCGGATGTCCCTGATATCAGCAGCGAGGCGGCTCTGCGCAAAACGCTGCTGCAGGCCAGCTCCATCGCCTACTCTGACAGCGCCAGCGGCAGGTACGTCAGCCAGACGTTGTTCAAAAAAATGGGGATCGAAAAAGAAGTGGCGGGTAAAGCGACAATGGTCGAGCGTATCCCGGTCGCCTCAGAAGTGGCGAAAGGAAAATACGCCGTCGGTTTCCAGCAGGTCAGCGAGCTGCTGCCGGTTCAGGGCGTCACCTTTATCGGGAAAATCCCGGATAATCTGCAGTACATCACGCGCTTCGCGGGTGCGGTCACCCGTCACGCAGAACATCCCGCGGAGGGGAAAGCGCTGCTGACCTATCTCGCCTCACCGCCCTCCAGGGCCGTCATCCAGAAGACGGGGATGATCCCCGTTACGTCCGGCGATACTGCTCGGTGATCTGCTTTTCCAGTTCAGCCGCAATGTAGGACTGGATGCGCCCCCGGCGCCGGATAAGCCCCACGGTGCGTTTCACTTCCGGCGCCACCAGCGGCAGATGCGTCAGCAGCGTGTGCTCTGACGTCGGCATCGACATGGCGGGAACGGCAGCAATGCCGATCCCCGCCTCTACCATACCGAGCATCGTGGTAACGTGGCGCGTTTCGCAGACGCTGGGGCGTTCAGGAACGATATCCCCCAGCATCCTATCGAGCAGGTTACGGTTACCTGACGTTTTATCGAGGGAGATATAATCCTGCTGGTAAAAGGCCTGCCACGTCAGGTGACTCTTCTGCGCCAGGGGGTGATCCTTCCGGCACGCCGCAACATAGACATCCTCCACAAGCGGGAAAAATTCGATGTCAGACGGCAGGTTTCCTGCGAAGCTGATACCAAAATCCGCCTGGCTTCGGGCCACGGCGTCAATCACATTCCCCGCGCTGCTGTCGATGAGCTTAATGCGAACGCGCGGATAGCGAGACTGAAAACGACGAATCACATCGGGCATAAAGTAACAGGCCGCGGAAGGGACCGTGGCAACCGTGATCAGCCCCGTCCGCTCTTCGCTGACCTTATCGACATCCGCCAGCATTGACTCAACGTTGTCGAGCAGCTGCGCGGAGCGTTCAGCAAAGTTTTGCCCGTATAACGTTAAGGCCACGCGGCGGGTGGTACGGTCAAACAGCCGATTTCCCAGTGCGGCTTCCAGCTTTTCAATCCTGCGGCTCAGCGCCGACTGGGATAAGCAGATAGATTCAGCAGCGACACGGAAGTTACCGTATTCCACTAACGCTCTGAAAGCATAAAGATCGTTAAGGTCAAAATTCACGGGCATAGCGTCTGGATGTCCTGTCAGGGAATACGCAACAAAGTCAAAAATAATAGCGTCTTATTGACCCGCCGCAACCGGCGCGGTGGTGAAATACGTCAGAGCTCGTTGAGATGCAGGCGAATATACCCGGCGCGATCGGCAATGGCCTGCCGCTCCTCTTTCTTCATGTCCGCAAGCTGTTTAAAGACAATGCCCAGGCGGGGATTGTTACCCAGACGCGCCTGGTTGCGCGCAAAGAAATCCCAGTAAAGGGCATTGAAGGGGCACGCCAGCTCTCCGGTACGCTGGCTGTGTTGATACCGGCACCCCTGACAGTAATTACTCATCTTATGAATATACGACGCGCTCGAGACGTAGGGTTTACTGGCCAGCAACCCGCCATCGCCAAACTGGCTCATCCCGAGGGTATTGGGCAGCTCCACCCATTCAAAGGCATCAATATAGACCCCCAGATACCATTCATGAACCGCCTGCGGCGACAGGCCGCTGAGCAGGCTAAAGTTCCCGATGACCATCAGGCGCTGGATATGGTGGGCGTAAGCCTCGGTGAGCGACTGCCCAATCGCATGCGCCAGGCAGCGCATCTGCGTCCTGCCGGTCCAGAACCAGTCCGGCAGCGGGGCGTGCTGGTCTAAGGCATTCAGCTCCCGATAGCCCGGCATCTGCGACCAGTAGATCCCACGCACGTACTCCCGCCAGCCGAGAATTTGTCGGATAAACCCTTCGACGGCAGGCAGCGGCGCATGGCCCGAACGCCATGCCTGCTGGGCGGCAGCCACCACTTCCCGCGGATTAAGCATTTTGGTGTTCAGCGCGAATGAAATTAACGAGTGGAACAGAAAAGGCTCCTCAGCGTGCATCGCGTCCTGCCAGGCGCCGAACTGCGGGAGCACGTGAGCGATAAATTCATCCAGCCTGGCTTTAGCTTCCGAACGGTTGAGCGGCCAGCGAAAATTCCCGGCCTGCGGTTCGCCGAAGGTGTTTACGCCGCAGCGCTGGATCTCCGCCCATAAGGCTGAATAATCGTGGCGCGGACGCGAATCCTCCGGCGCGGGCGGCTCGCCGGACCAGCGTTTGCGATTTTCAGCATCATAATTCCATTTTCCCCCTTCCGGCTCGCCTTCTGAGGTTAACAGTATGCCGTTCTGACGACGCATTTCCCGGTAAAAGTACTCCATTCGCCAGCTTTTGCGCGTCGCAAAGAACGCGCTCACCTGTTCACGGGTGGTGAAGAAATGCTCGCTGCTGACGCAGGCCGTTTCGACGGACGCCGCTTTCGCCCACGCCTGCAGCTGCGTGTCCAGGCGCCATTCGTCGGGCTCCTGCCATATCACCCTGTCGGCGCCGTAATGCGCGACAAGCGCGTTGAGATTGTCTTCCAGCGCGCCGCGGTTTGAGTCGTCAGAGAGCCGGACATACCTCACCCGATGCCCCTTCTCTTTTAACGCAGAGGCAAACGCGCGCATGGCCGCAAAAATGGCGATCACTTTCTGAGCGTGGTGAAGCACGTACGCGGTTTCGGCCCGCAGCTCCAGCATCACGTAAATGACATTTGGATTGCAGGCATCGAACCAGCTGTGGTGCGGATTAAGCTGATCGCCCAGGATCAGGCGCAGTTCGGTCAACGGTGGCTCCTTCGACAGCGCTCGGAACAGTATTTGACCTCATCCCAGCATTTCGCCCATTTCTTGCGCCACGTCATGGGCCGCTGGCAGTGCGCGCACGCCCGGCTGGGCAGGTCCTGCTTGTTACCTTTGAAATCGCTCATCTTTTCGTTACCGTACTGATTTCTTCACTAAACCTGTGGATGCAGGCTACGACAGACTTCACAAAATGAAGGTGATGCCCGTAAACCGCTACCCACCGCTACGTACGAATGATAGTTTATTCAGGCTGGAATTGTCGCAGTGAGCGATTTTCTGGCATCTTAACCAAACCTGACTTTCCCATTTTTGTTCAAGTGACGAGTTT
Organism: Enterobacter cloacae complex sp. S3; assembly: GCF_014930495.1. Taxonomy (NCBI): domain Bacteria; kingdom Pseudomonadati; phylum Pseudomonadota; class Gammaproteobacteria; order Enterobacterales; family Enterobacteriaceae; genus Enterobacter; species Enterobacter cloacae complex sp. S3. Next base: position 17,693 of record NZ_JADBRD010000012.1, read on the forward strand.
GCGAGCAAAGCGATGATAAAGTGGCCCTGGAAAACGAATGAAGCTGGCCGGGATATGGCGCTGCCATGGGATGACGCGCTGACGATCCCTGTTCTGGCTAATCTTAAGCCGGATGAACAAGCGAAACTGGTTCAGCTGGCGGATCGTTTTTTACAGCAAAAACGCCTGGTTCCACTGCAGGGTTTCGAACTCGATCCCCTGAAAAACGCGCGCATCGCCCTGCTTTTCTGTCTGCCGGTGCTGGAATTGGGTATCGAGTGGCTGGACGGTTTCCACGAAGTGCTGATCTATCCGGCCCCCTTTATCGTCGATGACGAGTGGGAAGATGACATCGGGCTGGTGCACAACCAGCGCGTGGTGCAGTCCGGACAAAGCTGGCAGCAGGGGCCGATTATCCTCAACTGGCTCGACATTCAGGACTCGTTCGATGCGTCCGGTTTTAATCTGGTTATCCATGAAGTGGCGCATAAGCTCGATACCCGCAACGGCGATCGCGCCAGCGGAGTACCGCTGATCCCGCTTCGCGAGGTGGCGGGCTGGGAGCACGATCTGCACGCGGCGATGGATAACATCCAGGATGAAATAGACCTGGTGGGCGAAAGCGCGGCCAGCATTGACGCCTATGCGGCAACCGACCCGGCCGAGTGCTTTGCGGTGCTCTCGGAGTATTTCTTCAGCGCGCCAGAGCTTTTCGCGCCCCGCTTCCCGGCGCTGTGGCAGCGTTTCTGCCAGTTTTATCAGCAGGATCCGCTCCAGCGTCTGCGGCAAAATGAGGAGTCTGGCGGCCATTCCTCCCGCCAGATCCATTAAGGCTTTTCAGCAGGGGTCCGCTCGGTTGAGCGTATCCCTATGCTCAACGCTAAAAACAGCAATGCCATTCCCCATGCGGCCACCGTTAAAGACTGCTCGCCGTAAAAGCGCGTTACTACAGGCACCAGCAGCGCGCTGACGCCGTAGCCTAACGTGTGGCTGGTGGCGATGACGCCCGCGCCTTTCCCGGTGGTCAGCTTGTCGTTCAGCAGCAGCTGGTAGCCCGGCGTGGCCATCGCCGCCCCGAGTGAAGTGATAACAATCCCCACGTAGAACAGCGTTAAACCGGCGACGGTCATCAGCCCAAGCCCTGCGACCATTAACACCGCCGCGATGCAGAGCAACGTCACCGGAGTGAAATGCTGCGGGCGGACCACCAGAAACTGCGCCGCGAGCGTCGCCAGCGCGGCCAGGCTCAGCAGAAGCGCAACATGATGGCTGATCTCCCGGGCGTTGCCCTCCAGTAGAGGGCTAAGATGCGGTGACAGGCCAAGCTGCATCAGGCTCACCAGCGCCGCCAGCAGCAGCGCCAGCAGCAGGAACGGCAGCATCGAGGCCTGCAGGCGGGTCGCCTGGTGCGCCACCGGCGGCAGCGGCGGGTCTGCGGCTTCGCGAAGCACCAGCAGCAGCGCGATTAACGGCGCGACCGCCATCAGCCAGAGCGGCGCCACCGGGCTGACGCTGAGCATTAGCGCCGCCAGCGGCGGGCCGAGCAAACGTCCGCAGCTGAGGCCGGAGCTTATCGTCGCCAGCGCCGCCATTCTCTTCTCCAGCCCCGCACGCTGAATAGCCCACGTCTGGGCCGCGGGCACCAGCCCCGAGACCGTCAGTCCGTAAAGCAGACGTGAAAGAATCAGTCCCGCCAGTCCCCAGACGGTATCCAGCCTTCCGGCCGCCATCGCCCAGACCACCAGCGCCATGACGGCGAAACTGGCCAGATAGCCGCTCAGCGAGGCCACCATCACGGCCTTACATCCCCGCCGCTCGCTCTGGCGTCCCCACCAGGGCGAGGCCGGTAAAAAGAGCATGGATCCGAACATCAGCAGCCCGGCCCAGACCGAGAGCGACAGCCCGGTCAGGGTCACCAGCTGCGGGAGCATCACCAGCAGGCCGTTTTGCCCGATACCTAATAAACCCGCACATAGCGCCAGGGGCCAGTTGGCTTTTGAGGTGACCTTTTCGGTCAATGTTTCTGAGTCAGTGCGCATGAGAATGTGAACATAGTGTCAATAAATGTGTGGAAATCATGAAGTTTATGAAAACAAATATTGCAAAAATGGTTGCGACTGTAAACAGAATGAATATCATAACGAGAATTATTATCAATCATGGAATGAGGTACATCTATGCGTGCTCTGCCCCGCTCTGCCGGTACAGACGTTGCAGCCCAGTGTTTTTTGAACGCCCTGTTGCGCGAAACGAAGGACTGGCGCTATCTCCCCGCTACCGCTGCGGATGCGTTACCGAACATTCATATCCCGCTGTCCCAAACCCAGGCGCTTCGGGTTCCGGTACGCTATTTCTCTCCCACCCAGCATCATCAGTACCGTTTCCCGGCCACGCTTCTTCAGAGCAACAGTGATGACGGTGACGCCGTCACATTTGATCAACTGGTTGATTTAATTCTTGAAAAACCGTCAGTAAAAGGCTCGCTGGATGCCGATACGCTGGCGCGTTTTGAGCAGCGCGTTCTCGAAAGCCATGCCCACACCTGGCAGGCGATCGATCTGCGCCACGGCTGGGTAAACCTGCGCGATAAGCCGCTGACGTTTGCCGAAGCGGAACAGGCGCTGCTGGTCGGCCACGCGTTTCACCCGGCGCCGAAGTCGCACGAGCCGTTCAACGAAACAGAGGCGCGTCGCTATCTTCCTGATTTCGCCTCCCGCTTCCCGCTGCGCTGGTTTGCCGTTGAGAGCGCGCTCGTTGCCGGCGACAGCCTGAACGTCTCCCTGCGTGAGCGTCTGCTGCGCTTCGCGGCCCAGAGCGCGCCTGAGCTGCTCGGCCACTTCACCGACACCCGCTGGCTGCTGCCGATGCATCCGTGGCAGGCCGACTTTCTGCTGGAGCAGGACTGGTGCCAGCGTCTGGCGGAAAACGGTGCATTGCAGGACCTGGGTGAAGCGGGCGCGCAGTGGCTGCCTACCAGCTCGTCCCGCTCGCTGTACAGCGAAACCAACAGCGACATGATTAAGTTCTCCCTCAGCGTGCGCCTGACCAACTCCGTGCGCACGCTGTCGGTCAAAGAAGTTAAGCGCGGAATGCGCCTGGCGCGCCTGGCGAAAACGGAACGCTGGCAAGAATTACAGGCCCGCTACCCGACCATGCGCGTGATGCAGGAGGACGGCTGGGCGGGGCTGCGTGACGAAAGCGGCGTTATTCAGGAAGAGAGCCTGATGGCCCTGCGCGTCAATCTGCTGTTCGATACTCCCAAGACGCAAACCAACGTGCTGGTGAGCCTGACCCAGGCCGCGCCGGACGGCGGCGACAGCCTGCTGGCCTCCGCGGTGCGCCGTCTGAGCCAGCGTCTGGATTTACCCCTCGCCCAGGCCGCGCGCTGCTGGCTGGACGCCTATTGCGACCGCGTGTTGCTCCCGCTGTTCAGCGCCGAGGCGGACTACGGTCTGGTCCTGCTGGCGCACCAGCAAAATATCCTCGTTGAGATGCAGCAGGATTTCCCCGTCGGGCTGATCTACCGCGACTGCCAGGGCAGCGCGTGGACCGAAGGGGCCGACGCGTGGCTGAATTCAGCGGGCGAAACCGAGGTGGAAAACCGCTTCGGTGAGAGCCAGCTGCTGCGCTACTTCCCTTATTACCTGCTGCTGAACTCTACCCTTGCCGTCACCGCCGCCCTCGCCGCCGCCGGTTTCGACAGTGAGGAGAGCCTGATGTCCCGCGTGCGCGACGCGCTGGCCGAACTGCGCCGCACGGCGAAGCAGACCCGCTGCCTCGACTACGTGCTCGACAGCCCGACCTGGAACTGCAAAGGCAACTTCTTCTGCTACCTGCACGATCGCAATGAAAACACCATCGTCGATCCGGCGGTGATCTATTTCGACTTTAGCAACCCGTTTTACAAGGAGAAGGCGTAATGGCAATCGCGAATATCGTCCATTCCGGCTACGGCTTTCGCTGCACCGCAACGGATCGCGCGCTGCCGCTGACGTTGGGTCTCGACGGCAGCACGGTGCTGGAGCGTCTGAATGGGATCCCGGACGGCTGGCTGGTCGAAGCACTCGATCAGCTGTTTGTTGCCGCGCCCGCGCTGACCGGCATTACCCTGCCATGGGCAACCTGGCAGGATGAACCCCAGGCGCAGGCGCTGTTTAGCCTGGCCCACGGGGACTATCTGGCACGCGAAACCTTCTGGCAGCTGCCGCTGTGGCTGAAAGGCGAACGGCCGCAGGCCAGCGGCGGGATGCAGTTTGATGAGAGCCGTCAGCTGTACTTCCCGCTGCGTCCTCACCGCCCGCAGGGCGAAGTGTACCGTCGTTACGATCCGCAAATTAAGCGCACCCTCAGCTTCCGCGTGGCCGACGTGGCGCTGGATGGCGAGCGCTTTACGCGCTGGATGAACAACCCGCGCGTAAACGCCTTCTGGGAGATGGCTGGCCCGCAGGCCGAGCAGGAAAACTACCTGCGCCGCCAGCTTGACTCGACCTACTGCTACCCGGTTATCGGCTGCTTCGATGACCAGCCGTTCGGCTATTTTGAGCTCTACTGGGCGCCAGAAGACCGCATTGGCCGCCACTACCGCTGGCAGCCGTTTGACCGCGGGCTGCACATGCTGGTGGGCGAAGAGAACTGGCGCGGCGCACAGTACATCCGCAGCTGGCTGCGCGGCCTGAGCCACTATCTGTATCTCGATGAACCGCGCACCGCGCGAATTGTCGCCGAGCCGCGCTTCGACAACCAGCGCCTGTTCCGCCATCTGGCCTCCGCCGGTTTCGAGACGGTGAAAGAGTTCGACTTCCCGCACAAGCGCTCGCGCCTCATCATGAGCCAGCGCCACCGCTTCTTCAGCGAGGTGGAACTGTGAACGCGCTCTGGCAGAAAGTGAACCGCGAGATGGTGGCGAAGATCCTCGCCGAGCTGGAATACGAACGCACCCTGCGCGCTGAGCCGGTTTCGTCGAACGGCTGGCGCATCGCCATGGGCAACGAGTCCTGGCAGTTTCGCGCCACGCGCGGGATCTGGGGCTGGCTGCATATCGACCCGGACAGCCTGATCGCCGCCAGCGGCGATGCCGTGGAAGCGGAACGCGCGCTGCTGCAGCTGGCGAAAGTGCTGGAGATGAGCGACGCGCAAACGGCAGAGCATATGGAAGATCTCTACGCCACTCTGCGCGGCGACATGCAGCTGCTGCAGGCGCGTGAAGCGCTGGACGCGGACGCGCTAATCCACCTCGACCCGGACGAATTACAGTGTCTGATGAGCGGTCACCCGAAGTTTATTTTCAACAAAGGTCGCCGCGGCTGGGGCCTGGACGCGCTGCGTCAGTACGCGCCTGAGTATCGCGGACGTTTTCGCCTGCACTGGGTCGCCGTTCAGCGCGAGCATCTGGTCTGGAGCAGCGACGCCGATTGTGATATCAACACTCTGCTGGCCAGCGTCATGGACAACGCCGAGCGCGCCCGCTTCAATGACCGCTGGCAGGCGCTGGGTCTCAACGACGGCTGGCTACCGGTGCCGCTGCACCCGTGGCAGTGGCAGCAGAAGATCGCCGTTCATTTCCTGGCGCAGCTGGCGCGCGGTGAGATGGTTGAGCTGGGCGAATTTGGCGACGAGTATCTGGCGCAGCAGTCCCTGCGCACGCTCACTAACGCCAGCCGTCGCGCGCCGTATGACATCAAGCTTCCGCTGACCATCTACAACACCTCCTGCTATCGCGGCATTCCGGGCAAATACATTGCCGCCGGGCCGCTGGCTTCGCGCTGGCTGCAGCAGCAGTTCGCTACCGACGCCACGCTGATCCGCTCCGGTGCTCAGGTGCTTGGCGAACCCGCAGCCGGATATCTGCCGCATCCGGGCTATGCCACATTGCCGAAAGCGCCCTACCGCTATCAGGAGATGCTGGGGGTGATCTGGCGCGAGAATCCGTCCTGCTATGTAGAAGACGGTGAACAGGCGGTGCTGATGGCAGCGCTGATGGAAACCGATAACGCCGGGCGCCCGCTGATCGACGCGTGGATTAAACGCTCGGGGCTAAGCGCCGACGCGTGGCTTGAAAAGCTGTTTGAGGCAACGGTGATCCCGTTCTATCACCTGCTCTGCCGCTACGGCGTGGCGCTGATCGCCCACGGCCAGAACGTGACGCTGGTGATGAAGGATTACGTCCCGCAGCGCATCCTGCTGAAGGATTTCCAGGGCGATATGCGCCTGGTGGATGAGGATTTCCCGCAGGCCCAGAGCCTGCCGGAGCAGGTGAAGGCCGTCACGGCGCGCCTCAGCGCGGATTACATTATTCACGACCTGCAAACCGGTAACTTTGTGACGGTGCTGCGCTTTATCTCGCGCCTCACGCTGCAATGCGGCGTGAGCGAAACGCGTTTCTACCAGATTCTGGCCGGGGTTTTACGGGGTTATATGGCGGCGCACCCGGATCTGGCAGAACGCTTCGCCAAATTCGATCTTTTCAAGCCGCAGATTATTCGCGTGATCCTCAACCCGGTCAAACTGACCTTCTCCGAACACGACGGCGGCAGCCGCATGCTGCCGAACTACGTCACCGACCTTGATAACCCTCTTTTTCTCGCCTCCCGGGAGTCAGCGCAATGAAAACCTATGATTTCATCGGCATTGGTATTGGCCCGTTTAACCTCAGCATCGCCGCTCTGGCCGAAGGGCTGGACGGCTTTAGCTCGCTGTTCCTTGAGCGTAAACCGCACTTCTCCTGGCACCCGGGGATGATGGTGCCGGACTGCCACATGCAGACCAGCTTCCTGAAGGACCTGGTCAGCGCCGTGGAGCCGACCAACCGCCACAGCTTCCTGAACTACCTGGTGCAGCGCAAAAAGTTCTACCGCTTCCTGACCACCGAGCAGCGCACCGTCTCCCGTGAGGAGTTTGCGGACTACCTGTGCTGGGCGGCGGAAAACCTCACCAATCTCGCCTTCAGCCAGCAGGTACAGCAGGTGAGCTTTGATGAGAAAAGCGGCCTGTTTGAGGTGGTGACCCAGCGCGACCGTTTCCTGGCGCGCCACGTCTGCGTGGGGATTGGCAAACAGATCAACCTGCCTGACTACGTCACCGCGCAGGACGATACCTGCTTCCACGCCAGCGAGATGATGCTGCGCACGCCGGATCTCGCGGGCAAGCGCGTCACCGTCGTCGGCGGCGGCCAGAGCGGGGCCGACCTGTTTTTGAATATCTTCCGCGGCGAATGGGGCCAGCCGCTGAGCCTGAACTGGGTATCGCGCCGCAACAACTACAACGCGCTGGATGAAGCCGCCTTTGCCAACGAATACTTCACGCCGGAGTACGTGGACAGCTTCTCCACGCTGGGTGAAGAGGCCCGTCGTCAGATGCTGCACGAGCAGAAGATGACCTCCGACGGGATCACCACCGAGTCCCTGCTGGCGATTTACCGCGCCATGTACCACCGCTTCGAAGTGCTGCGTGAAAAACCCTGGGCGCACCTGATGCCGTCCCGCTCGGTGACGGCGCTGACGCGCCAGGAAAACGGCCATCGCCTGAGCATTCAGCATCACCTCGACGGCGGCCGCGAGCAGCTGGAGAGCGACGTGGTGATTTTCGCCACCGGCTACCGCGCCGTGCAGCCCGCGTTCCTCGCGCCGCTGTCTCACCGCCTGCATCTGGATACGGACGAAGCCTTCTGCATTAACAACGATTTCACCCTCGAATGGGACGGCCCGCAGAGCAACCGCCTGTTCGCCGTGAACGCCGGGATGCACCGTCTCGGCATTGCCGAACCCCAGCTCAGCCTGATGGCCTGGCGCGCGGCGCGAATTCTTAATCGCGCGCACGCCGACGAGCCGTTTGAGCTGGCTACCACACCCGGCGTTATCCACTGGCGCAGCACCACCAGCCCGGAGAACAGCCCGGTTTTTAAATCGTTAGCAAAAACCACCGAGTACTGACACACACAATCAGGATCAACATAACAATGAAACGTTCTCATCTTTGGGTTTTAAATCCTTGCTTGCTTGCAATGCTTTCTACCTCTGCGTGGGCGGAAGAACAAAAGGAAGAAAATATCGTGGTCTCCGCCAGCCGCGCGCACCGCAGCGTGGCGGAGATGGTGCAGACCACCTGGGTCATTGAACGGGCTGAAATTGAGCAGCAGGTTCAGGGCGGGAAAGAGATTAAAGAAGTGCTGGCACAGCTGATCCCAGGTATGGACGTCAGCAGCCAGGGCCGTACCAACTACGGCATGAACCTGCGCGGCCGCTCCATGATGGTGATGGTGGACGGCGTTCGCCTGAACTCGTCCCGCAGCGACAGCCGCCAGCTGGACTCTATCGATCCGTTCAACATTGACCGTATCGAAGTGATCTCCGGCGCCACCTCGCTCTACGGCGGCGGCAGCACCGGCGGCCTGGTGAACATCGTCACCAAAAAAGGCCAGCCGGAGACCGAAGTTGAGTTCCAGACCGGGGCAAAGAGCGGGTTTAACAGCCACAACGATCGCGATGAGAACGTGTCGGCAGCCGTAAGCGGCGGTAACGACAACGCCTCCGGTCGTCTGTCGGTATCGTATCAGCGCTACGGCGGCTGGTATGACGGCAAAGGCAACGAGGTGATTATCGATAACACCCAGACCGGCCTCCAGTATTCCGACCGTATTGATGTGATGGGCACAGGCACCATCAACATTGACGATCGTCAGCAGCTGCAGCTGACGACGCAGTACTACAAGAGCGAGTCCGACGGCAAGCATGGGCTGTATCTCGGGAAGAACTTCTCGGCGGTAACGGGCGATGCGACCGCGTACAACAAAGATAATCTCGATTCTGACCGCGTACCGGGCACCGAGCGCCATCTGATTAACCTGCAGTACTCCAATACCGATTTCTGGGGCCAGGATCTGGTCGCACAGATTTACTATCGCGACGAGAGCCTGACCTATTATCCGTTCCCGACCCTGACCAAAGGCGTGGTGAGCAGCATCGGCGCGTCCCAGCAGAAAACCGATTTTTACGGCGGCAAGCTGACGCTGAACAGCAAGCCGGTGGACGATTTAACGCTGACCTGGGGTGTGGATGCCGACCACGAAACCTTCGATGCCAACCAGCAGTTCTTCAACCTGAGCAAGGCCGCGGCGAGCGGCGGCATGGAGCTGGATAACGCCTACAACGTGGGCCGTTACCCGGGCTACAGCATCACCAACCTCGCCCCGTTCCTGCAGGCCAGCTACGACATTGACGCCATCACCCTGAGCGGCGGCGTGCGCTATCAGTACACCGAAAACAAGGTGGACGACTTTGTCGGTTATACCCAGCAGCAGGCCATCGCCACCGGGAAAGCCACCTCCGCCGACGCGGTGCCGGGCGGAAAAACCGATTACAACAACTTCCTGTTTAACGCCGGGATCCTCGGTCGCCTGACCGAACAGCAGCAGCTGTGGTTTAACTTCTCCCAGGGCTTCGAAATTCCGGACCTGGCGAAGTACTACGGCTCCGGCACCTATCAGCTCAGCAACGGTCACTATCGCCTGCTGAACAGCGTCAACGTGAACGACTCGACGCTGGACGGTATCAAGGTCAACGCTTATGAGCTGGGCTGGCGCTACACCGGCGATAACCTGCGCACGCAGGTCGCGGCGTATTACTCGCTCTCGGATAAAACCATCACCATCAACAAGACGGATATGACCATCAACCTGGAAGACGACAAGCGTCGTATCTACGGGGTGGAAGGTCAGGTGGACTATTTCTTCACCGACAGCGACTGGAGCACCGGTGCGAACTTTAACGCCATCAAGTCTGAAACGCGCGAAAACGGCAAATGGGAGAAGCTGACGGTTGACAGCGCCAGCCCGTCAAAAGCCAGCGCCTGGGTCAACTGGGCGCCGGGCGACTGGACCCTGCGCGTGCAGAGCACGCAGACCTTTGACGTGTCAGATTCCGACGGCAAGAAGATCGATGGCTATAACACGGTCGACTTCCTGGGCAGCTACGCCCTGCCGGTGGGTAAGGTCAGCTTCAGCGTGGAAAACCTGCTGGACAAAGACTACACCACCGCCTGGGGCCAGCGCGCGCCGGGGCTGTATAGCCCAACCTACGGCGCACCGGGGCTGTATACCTATAAAGGCCGCGGACGTACGTTTGGTCTGAACTACTCCGTACTGTTCTGATCCTGCGCGCCGCCTGCGGGCGGCGCATTTTGCTGTGTAATTTCAACGCGAATTTGCTATAAAATCAGCGATTTGCTGAAATTGTCGGCAAACGAACGAAAAGTTTAATTTCCCCCTTTGACAAGGTGAACGCAGGTCGATAATATTCGCCCCGTTCACACGATTCCTCTGTAGTTCAGTCGGTAGAACGGCGGACTGTTAATCCGTATGTCACTGGTTCGAGTCCAGTCAGAGGAGCCAATTTCCTGCTTTCATGCATCCTTGCGAATCATTATATGATGTTGGTTCAACAGGTTAGCGTGAAAACTCTTCCCGATGCATTTTGATTTTATCCTCCGCATCGGGAGAATTTGGTGGTCAGATTTGGGGTCAGTTTGGTTCGATTATGGAGTGACCCCCATATGTCTCTCAACGACACGAAAATCCGCAGTCTCAAACCTTCTGAAAAATCCTTCAAAGTCTCCGATTCACACGGTCTATACCTCTTGGTCAATCCAGGCGGCTCACGTCTCTGGTATCTTAAGTATCGAATTAACGGTAAAGAATCCCGCCTTGGCTTAGGCGCTTATCCCGATGTATCCCTTTCCGACGCCCGGCAACAACGAGACGGTATCCGCAAGTTGCTGGCGCAGAACATTAACCCCGCTCAGCAACGTATAGCCGAAAGAGCCGCCCGCTCACCGGAAAAGGTCTTTAAGACAGTGGCGCTGGCGTGGCATAAAAGCAATAAAAAATGGTCGCAGAATACCGCTGACCGTCTGCTTGCCAGCATGCACAATCATATTTTTCCGGTTATCGGACATCTGTCCGTCACGGAACTTAAACCCCGTCATTTCATTGACCTGCTGAAAAGCATTGAGAAAAAAGGTCTGCTGGAAGTCGCGTCCCGCACGCGGCAGCACCTCTGTAACATCATGCGTCATGCGGTTCATCAGGGATTCATTGACAGCAACCCGGCGGCAAACCTTGACGGCGTGACAGCGCCCCCCGTTAAGCGCCACTACCCCGCCCTGCCGCTGGAACGCCTGCCGGAATTGCTGGGGCGCATTGATGGTTATCAGCAGGGACGAGGGTTAACCCGTCAAGCGGTCCTTCTGACCCTTCACCTGTTTATCCGTTCCAGTGAACTGCGTTTCGCCCGATGGAGCGAGTTTGATTTCAGGAACTGTATCTGGACCATCCCCGCTACCCGCGAAGCTCTTCCCGGTGTTCGTTATTCCGGACGCGGAGCCAAAATGCGCACGCCCCACATTGTTCCATTATCCCGGCAAGCCATCGTTATCCTGAAACAAGTAGAGGAAATCTCAGGTCATCTGGAACTAGTGTTCCCCGGTGACCATAACCCTTACAGGCCAATGTGTGAAAATACAGTCAACAAGGCACTGCGACTGATGGGCTATGACACAAAAATGGACATTTGCGGCCATGGCTTTCGGGCAATGGCATGCAGCGCCTTAATGGAATCCGGACTCTGGTCGAAGGATGCTGTTGAACGCCAAATGAGTCATCAGGAACGCAACAGCGTGCGGATAGCTTATATCCACAAAGCTGAACATCTGGAAGCCCGTAAAGCGATGATGCAGTGGTGGTCTGATTATCTTTATACGTGCCGGGAAAACTATGTTCCCCCATATATATATAGTAAAAATATCAGTCATGAAGCTACCTGAGTCAGCAAAAAACTAATCAGGATTACGATAACAACAGCATCTGACAACGCAGATGCTGTTGTTATTTTTCTGTATCTTCTTCATGGTATTTCCCCTTCCATTTATCCTTGTCAGTTGGTATTAAAATCCGCCCTGTAATTTTAGAACAAAACAATGAGGGGTATGATATTCACAGAGGGTTATAACTCATCACGCTTTATACCAGAACTCTTTTTCAGAACAGGTTTATTCCTTCTGACAGCCCCTGGTGTATGATGCATTTCATTTCTCATCGCTCGGGTAAATACCTGCTGACTGGTAAACCCGAGCATAAAGCACACCTCTATGACGGGTATATCCGTATTCTCCAGTAAAAAATAAGCACGTCTTAGTTTTTCAAGCTTTATATATTTCCCTAGACTTATTCCTGCCACCTCCTTGAACATCCGTTGAAAATGCCATTTTGAATAACCAGCTTTTGCAGAAACATCCTCAACCTTCAGCGGCTCCTCCAGATGCTCATCAATCCATTGCATAATTTCATACACCACAAGTCGGTTTATCTTTTCCTTCCGTATTTTTTTTATGTCCATATATAGCCCCCCACAATGAGGCAGACAGGAATAACAGAAAGGCCAAAGCCCTGTTCACATCATCTGATGATTGAGATTCCACATGATCCACAACGACCCGGTAATAATGATAAAGATAATGACAGCGGAAAAGACAATGGTTACGAGGTTCCAGCGCATTTCAGAAGAAGCATTCAGGTGAAGAAAATACACCAGATGTACCAGCACCTGAACAACGGCACACGTCATGACCCCGCCTGCGATGATCCCTGCGGAAACACCACTGTCCATAACCAGCCAGAACGGGATCACCGTCAGAATGACCGACAGGAGAAAGCCGGTTATATAAGACATCGTATTGCCGTAAGCTACGCCCTGTGCGTCTGCAGAATGTCTCATGGCATTGCTCCCATCAGGTAAACAATACTGAACACGCAAATCCAGATGACATCGAGGAAATGCCAGAACAGACTCAGGCATATCAGACGGGGGCGACTGAATCCTGACAGACCTCGTCGGGCAACCTGATACATCAGGATCAGCATCCAGATCAGTCCACATGTCACATGCAGACCATGGGTGCCCACCAGAGTAAACAGCGCTGACAGGAAGCCACTGCGCTGTGGGCCGAAACCCTCAGCAGTCAGGTGACTGAACTCCCAGACTTCCATTCCGATAAAACCCAGACCACACAGAAATGTCAGGGTCAGCCATCCAAGTACACCGCCCTCGCGGTCTTTATCCATGCTGATAACAGCAAAACCATAGGTAATCGAGCTAAACAGAAGCAGCACAGTTTCCGCCAGTACAAACGGAGGTTCGAAAATATCCTTACCCGCCGGACCACCTGCAATGTTATGAACCATGACGCCGTAAGTCGCGAACTGGGTGGCGAAGATAATGCAGTCGCTCATCAGGTAGATCCAGAAGCCGAAGACCTTACTGGTACCTGTACCCTGATGCCCGTGCTCAGCACGGGTGCGGAAGGATGAATCCAGGGCTTCACTTACCATATGTCACACCGGCTTTGTTTATTTCTGCAAAGTGCTGATCCTCGATTTTTTTTATCTCGGCGACGGGTACGTAATAATCCACATCTTCATCGAAGCTTTTAATAACCCAGGTCAGGATAATCCCGAGGAATGACAATCCCGCCAGCCACCAGATATGCCAGATAGCCCCGAAGCCAAACCCGATGCAGAGCAGACCAATAATCAGCCCCGCCCCGCTGTTTTTCGGCATATGGATTTCGGCATAGTTAGCAGGTTGCTTGTATGCCTCCCCTCTTTCCTTCATTTCCCAGAACGCATCACGTTCGTGGACAAAAGGCACTTCAGCAAAGTTATAGAATGGCGGCGGGGAAGAGGTGGACCACTCCAGTGTCCGTCCGCCCCACGGGTCGCCGGTCATATCCCGGTTTTCGTGGCGGTCGCGCACCGACACCCAGAACATAATGACCTGGCACAGTATCCCGCAGGCTATCAGCGCAGCACCGCTGGCTGCCACGACCAGCAGGGGATGGAACTGGGGGTCAATATTCTGACTCAAGCGGCGGGTCATCCCCATGAACCCCAGCACATAGAGCGGCATAAACGCCACATAAAATCCGATGATCCAGAACCAGAACGCCCTCTTGTTCCATTTTTCATTCAGGGTGAACCCCATCGCTTTCGGGAACCAGTAGGACACACCAGCCATACTGCCGAACACCACTCCGCCGATAATGACATTATGGAAGTGGGCAATCAGGAACAGGCTGTTGTGCAGGACAAAGTCAGCTCCCGGCACGGCCAGCAGGACGCCGGTCATACCCCCTATAGAAAAGGTGACAATAAAACCTACCGTCCATAACATAGCGGAGTGCATCTGAATGCGCCCCTGATACATGGTGAACAACCAGTTGAAGATTTTCACACCAGTCGGGATAGCGATAATCATCGTCATGATCCCGAAGAAGGCGTTAACGTTCGCACCGGCTCCCATGGTGAAGAAGTGATGCAGCCATACCAGGAAGGAAAGCAAAGTGATGGCGACCGTTGCCCACACCAGCGAGGTATAACCGAACAGACGTTTCCTGGAAAAGGTTGCCACCACTTCCGAGTAGACCCCGAAGACCGGCAACACCAGTATATACACTTCCGGATGGCCCCACGCCCAAATCAGGTTGACGTACATCATCATGTTGCCGCCCATATCATTGGTGAAGAAATGGAAGCCCAGATAGCGGTCAAGGGTCAGCAATGTCAGCGTGACGGTCAGCACAGGGAAAGAAGCGATAATCAGCACGTTGGTACACAACGACGCCCAGGTGAACACCGGCATCTTAAACATCGTCATACCCGGTGCACGCATTTTCAGTATGGTGACGAAGAAGTTAATCCCGGTCAGTGTGGTCCCGATCCCCGACAGCTGGAGTGTCCATATCCAGTAATCCACCCCGACACCGGGACTGTACGCTAACTCCGAAAGCGGCGGATATGCCAGCCAGCCGGTGGTCGCAAACTCCCCCACTCCCAGGCAGAGATTAACCAGCACCACGCCTACCACCGTTAACCAGAAACTCAGGTTGTTCAGGAAAGGAAAAGCCACATCACGCGCGCCAATCTGCAGGGGCACCACAATATTCATCAGGCCGATAACGAAAGGCATCGCCACGAAAAAAATCATGATTACACCGTGACCCGTAAAAATTTGATCGTAGTGCCAGGGCGGCAGATACCCCGCCCCTTCCACTCCGGATGAGGCCAGTACCTGCTGGCTGCGCATCATGATTGCATCGGAAAAGCCGCGCAGTAACATCACGAACGCGACGATGATGTACATGATCCCGAGCTTTTTATGGTCAACGGAGGTCAGCCATTCGGACCATAAATATTTCCACTTACCGTAATATGTGATGGCGGCAACAATTGCCACACCAAGTATCAGAATAGCAACGATCGTTACCCTGACAATCGGGTCCTCAGGTATGGCATCCAGCGTCAGTTTTCCTGTGAGCATAATTAATTTCCCCGCGCTCTGTGTGAGAGGTGTTGTTCCGGCTCTGACCCAGTCATTCCCGTCTCCTTATCGTGATCGTGTGCTTTAAATTTTTCAGTCACGTATCTGAACAACGTCGGATCGATGACAGAGAAGAATTCAACCGGGTGGTTTTCGTCAGGCTCAGCCAGTTTTTCAAAATCAGCCGGACCGAGCAGCATATCCGGTGATTTCTTCACATCAGCGATCCACTGTTCAAACGCGGTATTATCCGGTACGGCAGTCGCTTTAAATTTCATGCCGGAAAAGCCCCTGCCGCTGTAACTGGACGAGATTCCGTTGAAGGTTCCCGTTTCACCGGCGATCAGATGCAGCCGGGTCTGCATGCCCGGCATCGCATAAATCTGGCTGCCGAGTGCCGGAATAAAAAAGCCATTCATCACGGAATTGGATGTAATACGCAAATTCAAGGGGGTATTTACCGGGAATACAATCTGATTGACGGTGGCAATGCCCTGTTGGGGATAAATAAACAACCATTTCCAGTCCAGGGAGATGACTTCGATATCGATGGGTTTCACCGCAGAGGTCAGTGGCCTGGATGGGTCAAGCGCATGGGTGGACTTCCATGTCAGCACGGCCAGAAACAGAATAATCAGGACGGGCACCGTCCAGACCACCGCCTCCACTTTATTGGAGTGGGACCAGTCAGGCGTATATTTCGCCGTGGTATTCGTGGTCCGGTATTTCCAGGTAAACACAACTGCCATCAGAACCACGGGAATAACGACCACTAACATCAGACAAAAAGCCGTAATGATTAGCGCCCGTTGTTCAATAGCGATTTGCCCTTTGGGATCAAGTAAAACAGCATGACATCCGCTTAGTAATAACGTCCCTGTTATTACCGGCAGGCATTTCACAATGGTCTTATATTTATGATATCGCATGGGACAACCTCATTTCACGGACTTGCAGACCGGCAATAAATAATGAAACCTTTTCACGGGGAGATACTCTGCCCTTCTCATTCCCGCTACCGCCATTCCTGTTATTTAATGGCCCGACATCTTCTGAAGCGGCCCTTTCGGTTTTTTGATTAGCCAGATAATGCCTATGGACCCCAGCATCAGAACGGTGGCCGACTGATAGAAATCGTTCGTTGCCAGCATGATGGCCTGACTGTCGATCATTCTCGAAAACAGAGCCGCTGACGTGTCTGTCGGAATACCGGCCGCGCCCAGCGTGTTGCTGACAATCCCTGGCACGTCAGGATTGATTGCCGTCACCAGCTCCGCTCGGTTAAATTTTGTCATATGTTCCCAGTAGGTCTGGGTCAGGGAAGAGCCTACCGCCATGCACATGACACGCAGGAAGTTCTGCAGCCCGGAACCGGCTGCCACTTTCTCCGGCGGCAGTTCGGACACGCCCAGCGAGGTGAGCGTGATAAGGCAGGCGGGAACTCCGGCCCCCAGAACGAACATGGGAACGGCAACTGACATAAAGTCAGCCTGCGACGTCAGCAGGGCACGCATCACAAAGGAGACCGCCAGTACCCCCATGCCATAGCTCACCAGCAGACGGGGATCGACCTTCGGCAGCAGACGACCAATTATGGGCGAGCTCAGGACGGCCAGGATCCCCATGGGGCCCGTCGCATACCCGGCCCAGGTTGCCGTGTATCCCATCCATTGCTGTAACCAGAGGGGGGTCAGCACGATATTCCCGAAGAAAATACCGAACATCAGACAGAGCGTGACGGTAGATACCACCCAGTTACGTGACTTAAATACGCTCAGATCCAGCACCGGTTGCTCAGCGGTGAGCTCCCAGATAATCAGCGAGATCAGGGCAATAGCGGCCACAATGGCGCAGACAATGATAATATCCGAGGAAAACCAGTCCAGTTCACGTCCTTTATCCAGCATGATCTGAAAGGCTGCCACAAAGATGACGAGCAGACCCAGCCCCACGCTGTCCAGCCGGGAACGGCTGATATGTGTTTCTTTCCCCTTCAGCACCCACCAGGTCCCAAACCCCACAATCAGACCAAAGCCGATATTGATGTAAAATACCCACTGCCAGCTCCAGTTATCCGAGATAAGCCCACCCAGTATCGGACCGAATATAGGCGCTACTACCGTCATCATTCCCCAGAGCGCCACGGCAATGTTGGCCTGTTTCTTCGGGAAGGCTGCAAGCAGCAACGTGGAAGAAAGCGGGATCAGCGGGCCACCGGCAAGCCCCTGCAGCACACGGAAAATGGCCAGGCTCGGTAGTGACCAGGAAAGACCGCAGCAGACAGAAAAAATCACAAATGCAACAACAGAAAAAAGGAATACGCGCACCTGACCGAACTGCATCGCCAGCCAGCCGGTCAGCGGCACCGTGATGGCTTCAGCCACCGCATAGGCGGTGATGATCCAGATTCCTTCTGTTGTCGACACGCCCAGGTAACCGGATATTGTGGGCATCGCGACGTTAGTAATGGTGGTATCGAGTACCACCATAAAATTCCCGAGCGAGAGCACGATTGCCGCAACAACCAGTTTGAATCCGGACAGAGGTGGAAATGCTGAACCAGACATACCTTATTTCTCCGTGTGGTCATCTCTGGCATTCGATGTCAGGTCCACCGTCACTTCCATGGACAGCCCGATGCGCAGAGGATTTTTACGCAGTTCTTCCCGCTCCAGACGAACACGCACCGGCAGTCGCTGCACGACCTTAATCCAGTTACCCGTGGCATTCTGCGCCGGTATCAGTGAAAGCGCGGAACCGGAGCCTCCGTCAAATCCCTGAACCACACCGTGATAAACAACACCGCTGCCGTACAGGTCTGAAGTCAGCTCTACCTTCTGGCCCGGTCTGACGTCGCTGAGCTGACCTTCCTTGAAATTCGCATCAACATAAATATCCTCGATGGGCACAACCCGCATCAGCCGGTTTCCAGCCTGAACATGCTGCCCGATATCCACTGAGCGCTGTGTTACCACTCCATCCACCGGGGCCCGGATAACCATACGCGCCAGGTTTATACGGGCCTGATCGAGACGGGTTCTGGCCGCCACCACAATGGGGTTAGTTTCAACGGTACTGTTCAGAAACAGGGCCTCGTTCGCCTGCCGGGATCCTTTTGCTTCGACACTGCCAGCGCGAGCAGCTTTCAGACTGGCTTCCGCTTCTCCCAGCGCGGCCGTTGCCTCCCGTAATTCTGTCTGCGCATCCGTAAAATCCTGCTCAGATACGGCCCCGGCTTTCACCAGATTCCGGCGACGTCGCTCATCAAGGGTGGCCTTATCAAACCGGGCTCGTGCCCTCGCCACATCATGTTCGGCGCTCTGAATACCTGCTTCACGCGAATCAAGCTGTCCGCTCAGAGCGGTGTCATTGGCCATAATCTGCATCACCTTCCGCCGGGCGCTGCCAAGCTCAGCTTCAGCCTGTGACACCGCAATTCTGGCGTCCGTCTCATCAAGCACGACCAGTACATCACCGGCATGCACAAGCTGCGTGTTGACCACATTTACTTTCTTCACCGGTCCGCCGACAAGCGGCGTGACGTCTGCGACTTCGGCAGCGGTATAGGCGTTATCCGTTGAGACGGATTTACCGGCAAAGAAAATCAGCCAGATGGCATAACCGATGGCGATAAGAATCAGGACGCCACCAAACAAAGCGAATAATTTACGGCGATGCTTTTTTTTATCACCGCTATCCGGTTTTGCATTCGTGTTATCCAGAGCCCTGTCCATATCCTGTGGGCCGTTTTTATCTTTATCTTCAGTCATTACGGTTTCACCTGCGCATCAAATGTTGAACTGGATTCAAATCCGCCCCCAAGGGCCTTGACGAGTGACACATCCAAGACATAACCCCGGGAATGCATGGCTGTATTCGCCAGCTCAGCCTGGAGTAACGCATCTTCAGAAATGAGAACTTCCTGATAATCGGCCAGCCCCCCCTGATACCGGGCTTTTGCCAGATGATAAGCTTCCTCGCTGTGGGACAAAGCAGATGCGGTTGCTTCTGACCTGCCCACCAGAGCAGCAAGGCTCCGTGTAACATCAGCAGTTTCACGTAATGCCTGTGTCAGCGCCTCGTTATACGACGCCACCGCATATTCATATTCCGCTCTCGCACCTTTATAGTTGGCGCGTAAACGCCCGCCTTCAAAAAGGGGTAAGCTGATGGCAGGTCCGACGCTCCCGATATCAGAGCCCGAGCTGAACAGGTTATTCAGCCCCAGTGACTGGTATCCGACGAAGGCCATCAGGTTCACGTTCGGGTAAAACTGCGCTCTGGCAACACCGATATTGCTGGCGGCGGCTTCAACCCGCCACCGTGCGGCCACCACTTCCGGATTGCGTCCGAGCAGGTTTGCGTTCAGCGCATCAGGTAACCCGACAGGGCGGCGCATCTGCAACCGGGGTCTGAGGATATCCAGCCCTCTGTCCGGCCCCCGGCCCAGTAAAGCCGCGATGCCGTTTTGGGTTAATTTGATTTGCTCATCGGCTTCAGCCAGCGCCGCTCTGGCGACATCCAGCCGGGCACCGCTTTCTTCCACGGAGACTCTGGAATCAAGTCCCTGAGCATGGCGTAACTGCACCAGCCTGACGGTATCCGTCCGGTTACGCAGTTGTCGGGCCGCAATGTCACGACTGTCATACTGGTACTGCAGACGGATATAAGCGTCCGCGAGCATCGTCGTCAGCATCAGTTTCGCGGCGGCGGCATCTGCCTCAGCAGCGCTGGCTTCGGATGTCGCGGCACGCAGCGCATCCCGGTTTTTACCCCAGAAATCCAGTTCCCAGCTAAAGTTGAGGCTGGCCTGCCCCATATCATTCCATCCGTGCGGCACGGCTGTTTTAGGGTAGATGTAGTTGTAGCTGAGCTTCTCTTTATCAATGGACGCGCTGGCGTCCATTGACGGGTATAACCGGGAACGGGCGACACCGGTTCTGGCCGTGGCTTCACGCACCCGGGCTTCTGCCTGTGCCAGAGAAGGTGAATGCGCGGTGGCTTCACTCATCAGCTGGTTAAGCTGCGTATCGCCGAAGGCCATCCACCATTTTTCCTGCGGCCAGTCAGCATGCGGAGCGGAAAAACTGCGTTGTGAAATCAGCGCCGCAGCCTGCTCCGGCTGAGGAGCAGTTCCCAGATCGGGGATCGCAGCACATGACCCCAAAGCAAGACTGAGCACGGAGATAACACATCCTTTCAGATAATGCGGACGGTACCTTACTGACTTCGTCCCATGTGCAAATCTGTAACCTGACACACACCTCATTCTTGATCGCCCTGTTTATTCTAGTTTACGGCGAACAAAGTAAACCGATCGGTTCGGTACAGTCAAGACCAAATTTCACTCAACTACGTCGCAAAAATACGTGAGTAGCACTCAGGCCTGAACGATATGATTTCGAGTTTCATCTTATGGTAAGATCAAGCTTTATTCCGGATAAGGAAGTGCAGATGTCGGTATCAACAAAGACCTCAATTGACACTAGAAGAAAAAATAAAATACTTTCTAATGATATAGTTAGTAACTTACCTGAAAAAGCACAACGCGTGCTTGAAGGAGCAAAAGCTATTTTTCTGGAAAGAGGCTATGCAGCAGCATCAACAGATATGATCCAACAGGCTGCTGGAGTCTCAAAATCAACCGTATATGCATATTATCCAAATAAAGAAGCATTATTTACAGCAGTGATTGAAATAGAATGTGAGCGTTTTCTTCAAAAAGTACATAAAATTAAAATTTCGGGAAAAGATATTTATGATAAATTATTTAAAATAGCCCGAACGTATCTGGATATTGTGCTTTCGGAAAATGGCCTCGCTCTCTACCGTGTTGTAGCTTCTGAAACACCGCGTTTTCCTGAATTAGGTAGACGTTTCTATTTAGCAGGTCCAGAAAAGATAAATAACATTGTTGAAGAAATACTACAACAAGCTGAATCTAAAGGAGAAATCTCGTTAGGTGGTATTGGGCGAAATGCAGTTGCTTCCTTATTCGTGAATATGGTACGCGGTGAGCCTCAAATACAGTGCTTAATGCATCCAAAATCTTCCACTTCTGCTGCACAGCGTGATCAATGGGCAAAGGATGCGGTCAATGCCTTTTTATTAGCCTTTCGTAAAGGATAATTATAATCTCCAGTTTTAAAGAAATTAGAAGATGCTCAGGAGTTTATAATATTATCAATTTGTTCCATATTATTATATGGAACACTACCATCAAGTGGATTACATTTTCCGAATCGTTCTTCTCTATAACTCCAGGCGACTAAATTTAGTTAGCGCCCTAACTTGCCTCTTGACAGAAATTTTGTCTATCCTGATCAAATCGAACCGTACCGTTCGTTTTAGTCAGGAGACGTTAGCATGATCGGAGTAGTAAGGTTTTCAGAACTAATGGAGCACTGGGAGGCAATTTCTCTACCAGCACCAGGAAGCATCTATGAGCCAAAGCAGCGCTCAAGCAACTGCCTCAAACATAACCCTTGCAACATAAAAGATTGGATTACTATTGAATTCTCTCAACAGGGATCCTACAAACGAAAATATGAAAATTTTCGCCATAAAGATCTTGTACTACTACTCTTTATTATTTCGGCTCGATATTTTATTCATAGAGTTTTATCTTCGTTAGTCTTAATATTATTCAGTTCATCCTTCATTATGCTCTCAGGAAATTGTCTCCTCATCCATAG
>NZ_JADBRD010000114.1:0-238 GCF_014930495.1 Enterobacter cloacae complex sp. S3
GCGCAGCTCAATGGCTGAGCGGATCGCCGGAGTGATGGCCGGATACATCCATGCTTCGTTTACCGTCTGGTCGTCATTCCACGAGTGAATGGTAAAGCGCGGATGCATGACGCCATTTTGTACCCAGCGCACAAACAGTTCCGGCTCGGGTTTATCGCCGGAGAAACCGCCGACGTCGTGGCCGACGTTAAACAGCCCGGAAAGGCTCATCCCCAGGCCCATGCGGATGTTATAGCGC
>NZ_JADBRD010000115.1:0-513 GCF_014930495.1 Enterobacter cloacae complex sp. S3
CAATATTATCAGAATGATTATTTCTTATAAACTCTCTTGCACTGTCACTGATATTTCTTCTTAATTTAGATGATGCAATCAACTCGTTAGCTTTATCAGCAATATGAACAAAATCCGAGGTTGCATTTATTCCTATCTCATCATTATTCAAGTTGTAGTACTTTAGGAATTCATCTTCAAAGCCTGAAAAGACTACCTTCCCATACGCCATTCCCATTATGGCATTCATACCTTGATCATATGAAAACGTCTGATCGAAAATGATGTCCGATTTTTTCATTAACTCAATATACTGAGTGAATGGTACAGATCTAATGTCTATGAATTCTGCATTTGAAATTAAGGATTTTGCTTTATTAAAAACATAATCTCCTTTTCTATAGTTTTTCCCATTTTGAATACCGTGGAAGATTCTAACACGCTTATTATCGCTATCACATAACTCGAATTTTTTTACATCAATAGGAAAAGGTACAACTTTTGTACAATTATTTTTTATCTAATAATGAATCA
>NZ_JADBRD010000116.1:0-258 GCF_014930495.1 Enterobacter cloacae complex sp. S3
GGGTAGAGCATCAGCAGGCCGACGAATATCAGCACGACGTAGCGCACCACCCGGCTCACCTTTTCCCGGCGCAGCGTACGGGCGACCTCACGATCGGCGTCGCTCATCACCGGCGCCATCTGTTGAATATCAGCCATTTTTGCCTCCCTTATCGGCGGAGTAGAAGACCCAGTATTTCGATGACTTAAAGGCGATCGACGCAAAGACCGCCACGACGAGGAACAGCACCCACGCCAGCGCGGCACCATAGCCCATGTC
>NZ_JADBRD010000117.1:0-713 GCF_014930495.1 Enterobacter cloacae complex sp. S3
TTATATCGAAAAAAATAATAACCCATTCAATTCGCTGCCAAAATATAAAGCCCGTGAAAATCAAGTATGGCACATATTTTTAATTATGACACCAAATCGTGAAAAATTGCAGGCATATCTTTTAGAGAATAACGTCAGCACATTAATACATTATCCACTTCCGCCTCATAAACAAAAAGCTTACAGTTCGTTAAATCAGTTATCTTTACCAATCACTGAAAAAATTCATAATGAAGTCCTATCACTTCCTCTAGACCCAACAATGGAATACGGAGACTTAGATAAAATAATAAAACTTGTAAACACGTTTTCTGTATGAAAAAAATACTAAAAATAACAAGCATGTCTGCATTCTTAACATTGTTTAAGATGTTGATCGGTTTTGTTATTTCAAAAGCTGCTGCAGTTTATGCCGGCCCTGCTGGTGTTGTGGTACTGGGGCAAATGCAGAGCTTGATCGCTAGTGTAATGGGAATACTTAACGCGCCTGTTAGTACAGGCGTTATAAAATACACATCGGAAAATGGAGAAAAAAATAGTTTTTGGTGGTGGCGTTCGAGTTTAGTTATTCTCTGTTCTATCTCTGTTCCTATTGTTTTTTTCATGATAATTTATTCTGAATTTATATCTTATCATGCATTAGGTTCTAGTGAATATAAGTGGCTGATTATAATAACATCATTCACTCTGCCTCTGGCTGCAATAGGGACATT
>NZ_JADBRD010000118.1:0-371 GCF_014930495.1 Enterobacter cloacae complex sp. S3
CCGCTAATGCTCTCTTCGCAAGGCCCGTTGACCCCTGCCTCTCGCGATGCCACAGTACTATCCCGAAAATAACAACGTTCAGGATAAACGTCCTGAAAATGGGGATAATGATGGAGAAACGCTTACCAGGGCTGGATCTCGACGCCCTGCGCAGCTTTGTGACCGGCATGGAGTGCGGCAGTTTCGCCCAGGCAGCGCTGCGCCTGTCGCGTTCCACCTCCGCGGTCAGCGCCCAGCTTAAAAAGCTGGAGAGTCAGTGCGGTGCGGCGCTGGTGACCAAACAGGGGCGCCATCTGGTGCTCACCGCGGAAGGCGAAAAGCTGATGAGCTACGCCAGACGCCTGCTGGCGCTCAATGATGAAACCCTGCAG
>NZ_JADBRD010000119.1:0-245 GCF_014930495.1 Enterobacter cloacae complex sp. S3
GGTATTTCACATAGTTGTGCAGCCCGCTGATCGACAGCGCATCCGGATCCAGGGCAACCACGCCCAGTTTGTCCGGCGTCAGGTTGGTTTTCCAGGTGCCGCTCACCATCTGCGACCCGGTCACCTGCTTTGGATCGGTCAGGTCGGATTCATCCACCTGCGACAGACGCCACACTTTATTTTCGCTATCGAATTTTGCCGAAGCGGCATAGCGCACCGACTGTAAACGACGCTCCGGGTTGAAG
>NZ_JADBRD010000120.1:0-353 GCF_014930495.1 Enterobacter cloacae complex sp. S3
TTTGTCATTGCGAATGGTGACGTGGTCGCCGTGCGCCGAGTCGTGCAGCACGCCCGCGATATACGGCCGGTCGGGGTTACCATCCTCAAAGCCAATCGCCACCTCCGTCCCCGCCAGCAGCGGCAGGTGCAGGCCGTAAGTGTCTCCGGCATACGGCCGCGACTGGCGGACCCACAGGCTCTCGAACCCGGTTTCCCAGCGCGCCCGGTCAAACAGCATATTCACCCGGTAGCGTCCGTGTTTGTCGATATGACCGTAGGTGTCGTTTTCCCGGGTGCTGGTCACGCGGGCCGGCAGCGTCCCGGCCATCTCCGGACGCGCGCCGGGCTCAGGCCGGTAGCCGACGTCCGGGC
>NZ_JADBRD010000121.1:0-271 GCF_014930495.1 Enterobacter cloacae complex sp. S3
TGATATTTGTTGTCATTTAGCGCTATTTCTGGCTCTTATCCGTGATGACGGAGATGAAGAGGTTATGTTACAACGGCTTGCCATCGCCATTTATCTTCTTACGATGACGGCCCGCGCGATATATTGCGCCTGTGGCGAAGGCGGCGATCCTTTTCCCCTTGCCGACGGCGAAATATTTTCCTTATTAGCGAAATTAACTCCCCTGAACAGAAAGTATTTCACGGCTAGAGATAAGCTTTTAATATTTACGGTTATCGCATGATATTTGTTC
>NZ_JADBRD010000122.1:0-377 GCF_014930495.1 Enterobacter cloacae complex sp. S3
TTTTAAAAGGGCTTATTGTTTATGGAACACAATAAGGATTCTTTGGTTTCTATTATTTTACCATGTTCGAGAGTTGATTCATTTTTAGAACAATCATTAAATAGCATTCTCTCTCAAACCTACCGAAATTTTGAGCTTATTATCATTGCTAATGGTGTTAGCGAGGAAGAGTTATTTTTATTAGAGAAGATGTCAAAAACTGACGGAAGAATAAAATTATTACATACGCTTATAAAAGGACTCGCATTTGCTCTGAATTTAGCTATTCATGAGGCAAAAGGAGTCTTTGTTGCACGGATGGATGCTGACGATATTTCTCATAAAGATAGAATAGAAAAACAAGTTGAGTTTTTGGAAGCTAACCCGGATTATTCTGT
>NZ_JADBRD010000123.1:0-302 GCF_014930495.1 Enterobacter cloacae complex sp. S3
AATACGGGGGGAGACCAGGCGCTGATGAAGGAGATGCGGGAGACGTTCCGCGATGCGTCGGCCGCGGATTTACAGGCTGCCGGACAGGCAATCGCCCGGCATGAGCCGCAGACCTTTCTGCGGGCGCTGCACCGCCTGCACGGTTCAGCACAAATTCTGGGGATTACTGCGCTACAACAACTGTGCGCCCCTTTTGAGGCAAAGCGGCCTGATTCGCTGACGCCGGCAAGCTGTCTGGAGGTGGTACAGCGCATCACCGGCGTCATGCGCGAGATCGATGGCGAAATCGACGCCCTGATCGG
>NZ_JADBRD010000013.1:0-75232 GCF_014930495.1 Enterobacter cloacae complex sp. S3
CCCCGGTGCCCGCCCCCCAGCCCGTAGAGATTGCGCCAAAGCCGATCAAAGCGGTTGAGCCGCTGGCCATGAAATTACCGCTGCATCAGGCAGAGGTCCTGGCAAGCAAAGAAAAAGAGCCTGCTCTGGCGCCTGCGCCACAGCCTGCCCCGGTGGTGATTGTCGCCATCCCGAAAGATGCCATGGTGATGGAAGCGAATCAGGTGAAAGCGGGATCGACGCGTTTCCTGAACGGCACCTGGCGTGCGGTTCTGGACGTGAAAGATCCAGTCACCGGCAAGCCGCCGTCAATGCGCTATCAGATCCAGAACAATAAGGGCTTCGCCCGGGTTGTCCATGGCGACAACGTTGTCTGCCGCGCAGAGGTCTTCTCCGGCCTGCACAGCAACGGCGAGCTGATGATTAAAAGTCGCGGTACTGCCCGCTGCACCGACGGCTCCCGCTACCCGATGCCGGAGGTTGCCTGTAAAGCAGGCGCCAGCGATATCGCAGAATGTCGCGCCCGTTATGATGCCAATACCGTCGTTCCCCTGACGTTCAAGAAAGCAGGTGCCTGATCCTATGCTGGTTAATCTTTGCGACTATAAACAAAGCGTCACGCTTATTGCCAACAGCGGCGTGCAGTTCCTTGATTTCGGTCTGACGCCGCAGGACACCGCCAGCAACGGGCGCTTCGTACGTAAAACCGCGAACGGCCCGCTGCTGCGGCTCGATTTCGACCTGGTTAACGGGCGCTATACCGTGCCGGGAACGAACGGTGGTCAGCCTGAAGTGGTTAAACCGGAAACCACCATCCCGCTGCATCAGTCCCTGGCGGTGCTGGACGGCGTCTGGCTTCCGGTTCCGTTCCTGCGCTTCAACCCGCCGCGAACCTTTGTTGAGGGGCCGGATAACTGGGCCCGCGTTCAGGTGCGCAGGCTGGATACACCCGATACGGCAGGCAATACGCACCGCGTCACGCTCGCCCTTGACAGCCAGATTGCAGAACACGCCACGTCCGCCCTGTCCCCGGTTGAAAACGATATTCTGAACGGGACCCGATTCGCGCTGGCCTGGCGAGACAACGAAGTTGAAAGTTTCCTCGACCAGACCTGGATTGACGGCTGGCTGCGCGAGGCCTTTACCCAGTATGCCGACGGCGTTGAAAACCGCTCAGAACGCGATCTCCAGCAGGCGATGCGCGGGTTTGAATATCAGGCCCACTGGCTTAACCTGCTGACCATGCTCGGTGAACAGCTTACCGTGCCGGAAGTGAAATTTGTTACCCATACGCTCAGCACGCCTGCCATTCCGGTCGACCTGATCCTCGACGTGGGCAATACCCACACCTGCGGCGTCATTATCGAAGACCACGGCGATGCGAACGATGGCCTGCGCCAGACCGCCGAGCTGCAGGTACGCTCATTAAGCGAGCCGCAGTTCCTGAATGCGCCGCTGTTTACCAGCCGTCTCGAGTTTTCGGAAGCGCGCTTTGGCAAACAGCACTTCTCGGTTGAAAGCGGTCGCGAAGATGCCTTTGTCTGGCCGTCGATTGTTCGCGTGGGCGATGAAGCCCGCAAGCTGGCGATGCAGCGTCTTGGGACCGAAGGCAACAGCGGCATCTCCAGCCCGCGTCGCTACCTGTGGGATGAAACGCCAGTCGTGCAGGACTGGCGCTTTAGCCAGATGAACAGCAAAACCCAGCGTGAGCCGCTTGCCACCGCGTTTCCGCTGATGAACCTGATGAACGATGACGGCGAACCGCTCTTCACGCTGCCGCAGGACGAGCGGCTGCCGGTCTTCTCGCCGCAGTACAGCCGCAGTACGCTGATGACGCACATGCTGTGCGAGCTGCTGGCGCAGGCGCTGGGGCAGATCAACAGCGTCGCCACGCGCCTGCGTCTGGGCTTCCCCGCGTCACCGCGCCAGCTACGCACCCTGATCCTGACCCTGCCCTCGGCCATGCCAAAGCAGGAGCGCGAGATTTTCCGTCGCCGCATGTTTGAAGCCATCGCCATCGTCTGGAAAGCGATGGGCTGGCACCCGCAGGATGAGGATTTTGTCACCCGCAAACAGCAGGATAAAAGCGTGGTGCCGGTTCCTGAAATCCAGATGGAGTGGGATGAAGCCAGCTGCGGTCAGCTGGTCTGGCTGTATAACGAAGCGATCTCCCGCTTTGTCGGTCAGACCGAAGCCTTCTTCGCCTCCCTGGCCCGCCCGGACCGTGAGCCTGAGCCGGGTAACCAGCCGGGCCGCGCGCTGCGCGTTGCCTCCATCGACATCGGCGGCGGCACAACGGATATGGCGATCACCCATTATCAGCTGGATGACGGTTCCGGCAATAACGTCAAAATCACCCCGCAGCTGCTGTTCCGTGAAGGCTTTAAGGTCGCGGGCGACGATACGCTTCTGGACGTGATTCAGCGCTACGTGTTGCCTGCCCTGCAAACGCAGCTGCAGAAATCCGGTATCGCGGACGCCTCGCTGCTGATGGCGTCACTCTTCGGCGACTCCGGGCGTATTGACACCCAGGCCGTACTCCGCCAGCAAACGGCGCTTCAGCTTTTTATGCCGATTGGCCATGCCATTCTTGCCGCGTGGGAATCGAGCGACGTTGACGATCCGCTGGCCGGTCTGCATGCCACCTTTGGCGATCTCCTGGCGCAGAAACCGACCCGCAACGTAATGAATTATCTGCAGCAGGCGATCGACCATGCCCTGCCTGCGGGTTCAGACGCGTTTGACCTGTTCGCGGTGCCGCTGCACGTGAACTTCCGCGAAATGCAGGATGCGATGCTGGCCGGGCAGTTTACGCTGGCCTCGCCGCTCCACGCGGTGTGCGAGGCGATATCCCATTACAGCTGCGATATTCTGCTGATCACCGGACGCCCCGGCTGCCTGCCTGGCGTTCAGGCGCTGATTCGTCATCTGCAGCCGGTGCCGGTCAACCGTATCGTCTGGCTGGATAAATACCAGGTGCACGAGTGGTATCCGTTCAGCCAGCAGGGGCGCATTGGCAACCCGAAATCAACGGCCGCGGTGGGGGCCATGCTCTGCAGCCTGGCGCTCGACCTGCGTCTGCCGCGCTTCAACTTTAAAGCCGCGGACATTGGCGCGTATTCAACCGTGCGGTATCTCGGCGTGCTGGATAACACCGTTAATACCCTGCGCGAGGAAAACGTCTGGTATCAGGATATCGACCTCGATAAGCCGGGCGCGAAGCTCGACGCGCGTCTGCACTTCCCGCTGCGCGGTAACGTTACCCTCGGCTTCCGCCAGCTGGCGAACGCGCGCTGGCCCGCCACGCCGCTCTACACGCTCAGCATCAACTCGGCTGAACTGGCGAAAGCCATTGCCGGTGACGGCGTGCTGAACGTGCGGCTGAAGCTCTGCGGCGGCAGCAAGCAGGAAGGTCCTGAGGCCTTCGAGCTGAGCGATGCCTGGCTGCAGGACGGCACGCCGGTTGCCCCTGACGCATTAACCTTCAAACTGAATACCTTGGCCGATCGCCGACACAGCGGTAGCCACTACTGGATCGACAGCGGGAGCGTATACCTGAAATGACAGCGACGACGACCACCACTCAGGCCTTAATCGGGTGGATTAATGAGACGCGCCTGAACGCCCCTGTGCTGGATAACGATGCTGACGCCCTGCTTGCTCGCATCAACGCGGCGCAGGCGCGGGAGCAGGCCATTGAACGCGCCATGACCCGCCAGAGCAGCATTGGGCTTTACGGTCATTCGCAGAGCGCGAAAGCCCATCTGCTGTTATCCCTGTGCGGCAGCGGTAATGGACGCCTGAACGTGACGCCGGGCCAGCGCACCTTTGACTATTTTTCGCATATCAATCCGGGACATGCCCTGACCAACATGGCCGTCCGCTTCACGCCGGAAAGCCCGGAGGTGGCGGATGAGGCGTTCCCGCTGCGTCTGAGCCTGGTCACCGAGGCCGAGCTGGTACAGCTGTTTATTGCCCGCACGACGCTGCATCCGCAGATGCGCGCGGTGGATAAGGCGGTCATTGAGACACGTCTGGAGAAATGGCGCGGGCTGCGCCAGCCGCAGGGCGTGCCCGGCATAACGGCTCAGGAAGTGGGTACGATTGCCCGCTTCTGGCAAAGCACCGTACCCGCCGCTAAGCAGCAAATCGATGATGCCCTGTGGCATGAGTTCGCCCGGCTGGTGCCTTCTCTCGATCTCAGCACGCGGGCCAGCGTCTGGTCGCTGCTGTGGGGCGAGCAGCAGGAGTTGACCCAGCAGTGGTTAAAACTGGCCCATGTGCTGCACCAGACCAGCCATGCCGGCGAGCTTGCTGCCCCGCTTAGCCTGCTGGTGGACAGCTTTGGCCTGCCGGGTGAAGGGTTCCTGACGCACGACGGCACGTTAGATCTTCAGGACGCGCAGGAGACGCTGCTTCATCCGCTAAATAGCGGTGAAATGCTTAACGCCATCAGCATCCCCGTCGACGTGCTGGCCTTCCTGACCCGCGAGCTGGTGCTGCCGGTTGAGAACGGCGCGCTGGATAACGTCGATATTATTGATATTCCTGTTTTTGAAGATAACCGTGCCGACCCGCTACGCCAGGCGAAGTCCCAGTGGCTGCTCGAGCATTACCGTCAACAGCTTCAGCCGGATGTGCTGGTGATTTGCAATGCGACGGCGCAGCACGAGCAGACGGCCAAAAAAGCAAAAGTGCTGATGAACTGGGTCAAGGAGACGCAGCCTGCTGAAGAATCTGCCCTGCCGGGGCTGGTATGGGCGATTACGCCACACGACGCCCGCTTTACCACCCGGCAGAATCTCGATGAAGCCGTACAGCATCTGCTCGGAAAGCCGGGTTTACGCTGGGGCACGCTGCAGGCGCTGGACAGCCACAGCATGCAGCGCGTCATCGAATGGCTGTCTCAGGCCACGCTGCCCGCGCAGCGACAGAAGCGTCTCGGCACGCTGAAAGGCTTGCTGCGACAGGAGCTCTCATCGCTGATGCAGAGCTATCTGGCACCGCTGGTTGAAGAGCCGGGGACAAGACGCGCTCAGGCCGAAAATATGGTGCGCACGCTGCAAAGCAGCGCCGCCCGCCACGGCGAACTGCTTGAAGGCCTGCTGCCGCCGCTGAAAGCCTTTGAAACGCTGCTCGCCGTTCAGCAGCCGCGCGAGGAGCAGGTGAACGGGCTGTTTACGGACACTATTGACCTGTTTGCCGAGAATACCCAGGAAAGCACCGGCCTGTTCCAGACAAAAGACAAAGCGCGCCTGGCGCACAGAGTCTGGATAAATCATCTGCGTCAGTGGAGCCGCAATGAGGCCACGGCCGCGCGCCTCGGGCTGGAGCCTTCGGTATTACAGCAAATCGCGGATGTGCTGGTGGTCACCAGCTACCGGCTTAATCTGCCTCAACAGCTTCAGCGTATCGTCGAAGCGGATAAAAGCAGCGCTGCGCAACTGCATGCCGTGATGGGCAATTTCATTGGCTGGCTGGGTTACGACCAGACGCCCGTGGCAACACGTCCGGCAAGCCGCATCCGCAAGGGGCAGGCAATCTTCGTTACGCCGGTGGTCAGCAGCGCGGAGCCTCGATTGACGCGCCTGGGGGAACAGCCTGTGCATGCGGCCACCGCGTACGTTTACGACTGGCTGGTCGCACTCTATAGCCGCGCGATAGAGAACATTGATTACCAGCATCCGCATGATGTTCAGCCTGACGCACGTCAGGCACTACGGGCTTTGATAAAGTAGCCGCCTTTGTTGCCGGGTGGCGCTGCGCTTACCCGGCCTACATTTCGCAACGATGATAAATTGCACAATAATCACATCGTCATACACCCGGCTAACGTCTGTGCCAGCGCAGACGGGTTTTCCCACGACATCGAATGCCCCGCCGCTGGGATAATTTTTACCTCAACGCCCTTTTGCTTCAGATTGTCCACATCGTCATCCGGCAGAGACAGCTCGCCGAAAATCAACGTTACCGGGCAAGGAAGTGACAGGAACTGCGCTTCCCATTCGGGCTCAACGCCCGCCACCAGGCTCGATGCGCCCCGCCAGACGGCATACGGCGCATTGCTCTGCAGACACCCTGCCCACGCCGTTTTTTCTGCGCTGAGCATGGCGTCATAGCCCTGCGTCAGAAACTGCTGCTCGGTTTGCGCTGCAATAGACCGGCTAAACATCCCCCCACCCGCATGAAAATTGGGCTCTGACACCATCAGCCCCTTCACGCGCGACGCCAGCAGCCCCGCCGTTTCGATAGCAATGCTGCCGCCCATACTGTGGCCGTATAACCAGAAGGCATCCAGCTTAAGGTGGTCAATCAGCTCCGCCACAACGTGGGCCTGGTCGGTGGTTTTATAGCTGTAGCGTTCAGGCTTGTCGCTGTAGCCGCTGCCGGGCAAGTCGATGAGAATCGCTCTGCGCGCGCCAAACAGCGGGTCATGAACGACACGGGGATATTCATAGGAAGAGGCGCAGCCCAGCCCGTGAATGAACACCACGGGATCGCCGGTGCCGGGCAGGTCATGCCAGCGCACGGTACAACCGGCCTGCTGCGAGTAAAAACTGTTCATAAGCACTCCTTTTACGATGCACTGTGTATTTATACAGTTACCGTATCGGGAATGCCATATTCATCTTTTAAAAATGGAAGCGTGCTTCAGAAAAGCGAGACCAGCAGCGCAACGGGAAAGCTCATTGGCCAGGTTGACCCCACCAGAAAAGCGCTGAGCAGGCGGATACGTTTGCGGTCTTTAGAGAGGAACCAGGTAATTAATGCGCAGATGGAAGCCATAATTGCGTAAAAAACCAACATCTTTTGATACAACGTCATTCTGTATACCAGAGCCGAAAAAATAACCGCACGCAATATGCGTCATATGTTGATACAGATCAAGTTTTTTCGTTACAGAATAACCACTTAAAGATTACGGATAATAACAATTGAGTATCTTGCGTAACACTCATGGCGGGTGCGGGAAACGCCTGGCCGCGCATGCGGCCAGGCATGGCGGACTTAGTGTTTGATCATGACATGCCGCACAACCGTATAATCCTCAAGCCCGTAGACCGACATATCTTTGCCGTAGCCGGATAATTTCATGCCCCCGTGCGGCATTTCGCTCACCAGCAAAAAATGGGTATTCACCCAGGTGCAGCCGTACTGCAGGCGCGCGCTCAGGCGATGGGCGCGGCCCACGTCTTTGGTCCAGACCGATGACGCCAGGCCATACTGCGAATCGTTCGCCCAGGCCAGCACCTGCGCCTCGTCATCAAACTCGGTGACGCTCACCACCGGGCCAAACACCTCGCGCTGAACGATGGCGTCGTCCTGCTTTGCCCCCGCCAGCAGGGTTGGCTGGAAGTAGTAGCCCGCCCCCTCTTTTTTGCTCCCGCCGGTGACAACGCGGATATGACCGAGCGCTTTCGCCTCATCGACGGCCTGACAGACGCGTGAAAGATGGGCCGCCGAGCTGAGCGGTCCCAGTTCGGTCGAGGCATCCTCCGGCGCCCCCATTTTAAGGCTGGCGACCGCTGCGCCCAGCTTTTCCACCAGCGCGGCATAAATACCCTTCTGGGCATAAATCCGGCACGCCGCCGTACAGTCCTGTCCGGCATTGTAGAAACCAAACGTCCGCACCCCTTCGACAACCGCATCCAGGTCAGCATCATCAAAGACGATAACCGGCGCTTTACCGCCCAGCTCCATGTGGGTGCGTTTAATGGATGACGCGGTATGGCCGATGATATGTTCCCCGGTAGCAATCGAACCGGTCAGCGAGACCATACGGACCTTTTCATGCCCGGTAAGCGGGTCACCGACCGTTTTCCCCCGGCCAAACAGGACGTTCAGAACGCCTGCCGGGAAGATATCTTTTGCCAGCTCTCCCAGCTTCAGCGCGGTCAGGGGCGTGATCTCTGAGGGCTTAATCACCACGCAGTTTCCTGCCGCCAGCGCGGGGGCTAGCTTCCAGGCCGCCATCATCAGCGGATAGTTCCAGGGGGCAATAGAGGCAACCACGCCCACCGGATCGCGGCGGATCATCGACGTGTGGCCGTCAAGGTACTCCCCGGCGGCCAGCCCGTTCAGACAGCGGGCGGCCCCGGCGAAGAAACGGAAAACGTCGACCACCGCCGGAATTTCATCTCCCAGAGCACAGTGCAGCGGCTTGCCGCAGTTGAGGGATTCGAGCCGGGCAAAGTCCTCCCCATGCGCTTCAATCGCATCCGCCAGCTTCAGCAGGCACTCGGCGCGCGTCTTCGGCGTGGTTTGCCCCCACTCCGCAAAAGCACGGTCGGCTGCCTGAACCGCCGCGTCGACCTGAGCCGCTGACGCCTCGGCAATCTCCAGCAGGAGTTCTCCAGTGGCCGGGTTATAGACCGGCTGTTTTTCTCCCTCTCCGGTTACCAGTTTTCCCTCTATCAGCAGTTGTGTTTGCATAGCATTTTCCTGTTGAATTCACTGTTATTTCCCGCTGCCGGCGATGTTCTCGCCGTCGCGGGTTAGCCACCAGGCTCCCAGAATGGGGATAGTTGTCACCAGCATCACCAGCAGTGCTACAACGTTGGTGACCGGCACGTCGCGCGGACGACCGAGCTGATTGAGCAACCACAGCGGTAACGTGCGCTCGTGTCCCGCCGTAAACGTTGTGACGATTATCTCGTCAAACGACAGGGCAAACGCCAGCATTCCCCCGGCCAGCAGCGCGGAACCCAGATTGGGCAGCACCACATAGCGGAAGGTTTGCCATCCGTCGGCCCCGAGATCCATCGACGCTTCCACCAGGCTCCAGGAGGTGCGTCTGAACCGGGCAATCACGTTGTTAAACACCACCACCACGCAAAAGGTGGCGTGTCCCACCACGATGGTGAAAAAACCCGGCTCAAGGTCAATCGTTTTGAATGCCGTCAGCAGCGCCAGACCGGTGATGATCCCCGGTAACGCAATCGGCAACAGCAGCAACAGCGAGATCGCATTCTTGCCAAAAAACTCGCTTCGCCACAGCGCCGCTGCAGCAAGCGTGCCAAGCACAAGGGCAATCGCGGTGGAGAGCGCGGCAATCTGAAGTGACAACGTCACGGATTCAATAATATCGCCGCGCCCCGCCGCCACGCTGAACCACTTCAGCGTCAGCCCCTGCGGCGGAAAGCTGAAGGCCGCGTCTTCGGTATTAAAGGCATAGGTCGCGATAATCAGCAGCGGGAAGTGCAGGAAGATGACGCCTCCCCAGGCTGCCACTTTCAGGAACAGCGGTGCGCGTTCAGAGTGCATCGAATGCTCCCAGACGTTTCACGAACGCCAGATAGAGTGAAATCAGCACGATGGGCACCAGCGTGAACGCGGCGGCCATGGGCATATTGCCAATGGCACCCTGCTGCGAGTAGACCATGTTACCGATGAAGTAACCCGGCGGCCCCACCAGCTGTGGAACGATGAAATCCCCCAGCGTCAGGGAAAAGGTGAATATTGAGCCCGCGGCAATACCCGGGATCGCCAGCGGCAGAACGACGTAGCGAAAGGTCTGACGAGGGCGCGCGCCGAGGTCGGCTGAGGCCTGCAATAGCGAGGCAGGCAGGCGTTCCAGCGCCGCCTGGACGGGCAGGATCATAAACGGCAGCCAGATGTAGACGAAGACCAGAAACCGTCCCAGCCCGGAGGTGGACAAGGTGTTGCCGCCAATCGCCGGGAGCGTAAGGAGTGAGGTCAGGATCGGCTCCAGCCCCATGTGGTTGAGAAACCACTGCGCCACCCCGTCCTTCGCCAGCAGCAGCGTCCAGGCGTAGGCTTTGACGATGTAGCTCGCCCACATTGGCAGCATCACGGCGATATAGAAAAACGCTTTCCACTTGCCGCGGGTGTATCGCGCCATGTACCAGGCCATCGGGAATGCCAGGATGGCGCTGGCTATCGTCACCGCAATCGCCATGGTTAACGTGCGCAGGATGATGTCGTAGTTTGCCGGGTTGAAAAGCGCCTGAATGTTCGCCAGGGTCAGATCCGGCGTGACGGCCATGGTGAAATCGTCAAAGGTGTAAAAACCTTGCCACAGCAGGGTCAGAAGCGATCCTAAATAGACGATGCCAAACCACATGAGCGGCGCGAG
Organism: Enterobacter cloacae complex sp. S3; assembly: GCF_014930495.1. NCBI lineage: Bacteria > Pseudomonadati > Pseudomonadota > Gammaproteobacteria > Enterobacterales > Enterobacteriaceae > Enterobacter > Enterobacter cloacae complex sp. S3. Next base: position 10,076 of record NZ_JADBRD010000013.1, read on the forward strand.
CAGAAGCAGGAACAGGCCGAGCGACGGTTTACGCCAGAACAGCGCCGTCATGCGGCTTAAGCGCCCATGCGAGGCGGGAGGATGCGCGACACTCATAGCCATTTCACCTCTCCTCGTGCAGGCGAATCATCGCCTCGCGTGACCACGACGCCATCACCGCCTGCCCCGGCGCAATGCCGCTCAGCGGCGAGGTTTCACTGAGATTGGCCTGGCTCACCAGCAGCTTGGCGCCATCGGCGAGCTTCAGCTCCAGACGCGTGGCCGCTCCCTGATACTGAACGGCCTGCACGATGCCCTGAACCTGAACGTCTCCGCCCTCATTAAGGCGAATATGTTCCGGGCGCAGGGAATAGCTGCCTTCCATACCGCAAATTTTCTGCGCAAGGCCCGCATCAAAGACGTTAGACGTGCCGACAAAACCGGCGACAAACGGCGTGCGCGGACGCATGTAGAGATCGCGCGGGGTATCCACCTGCTCGATGCGCCCGTTATTGAACACCGCCACCCGGTCTGACATGGAAAGGGCCTCGCCCTGATCGTGGGTGACAAAAATAAAGGTGATGCCGAGTTCCTGCTGAAGCTTCTTCAGCTCGAACTGCATCTGTTCACGCAGTTTGAGATCGAGCGCACCTAAGGGCTCATCCAGCAGCAGGACGCGCGGCTCATTGACCAGCGCCCGGGCGATGGCGACACGCTGTCGCTGGCCGCCGGAAAGTTGCGAGGGTTTGCGGGCAACGGCAAAGCTCAGGCCCACTTTTTCCAGGGCATCACGGGCCTGCGCATGGCGTTTTTTCTTGTCGATGCCTTTGACCATCAGCCCGTAGGCAACATTGTCGAGAATCGACATATGCGGGAACAGCGCGTAGTCCTGAAAGACGGTGTTCACATCCCGCTCCCAGGGAGGCAGTTCGCTCGCCTCTTTGCCGAAGATAGAAATCGTGCCGCCTGACAGCTGCTCAAAACCCGCGATCAGACGCAGGCAGGTGGTTTTGCCGGAGCCCGAAGGCCCCAGCATGGAGAAAAACTCTCCGTCACGAATAGCAATGGTGACCCCATCCACCGCCCGTACGTCGCCGTACAGACGGGAAACGTTGTTAAACTCTACCGCGTACGTCATGTTCTGCTCCCGGGCAATTAACGACCGCCCATGATGGCGATGTAATCCTGCGTCCAGCGGCTGTAAGGGACAAATTTGCCGCCTTCGGCGATGGGGGTTTTCCAGAACATGATTTTGTCGAACTCGTTATAACCGTTTGTTTCGCAGCCTTTCTCACCCAACAGCGTGCTGGCCTTACACCCTTCTGCAACCACGGGCAGGGAGCCAAACCAGGCCGCCAGATCGCCCTGCACTTTCGGCGTCAGCGACCAGTTCATCCACTTGTAGGCGCACATCGGGTGTTTTGCCTGCGCGTGCAGCATGGTGGTATCCGCCCAGCCGGTCACCCCCTCTTTCGGGAAGACGGTGGCAACGGGCTGGTTCTCAGCCTTCAGCGCATTCGCCTGATACGGCCAGGCGCTGGAGGCCACAACGCCTTCATTTTTAAAGTCGCTCATCTGAACGGTGGTGTCGTGCCAGTAGCGGTGGATCAGCGCGTGCTGGTCGCGAAGCACCTTGAGCACGGCGGCATACTGTTTTTCGGTGAGCTGGTACGGGTCTTTGATACCCAGCTGCGGCTGAGTGGCTTTGACGAACAGCGCGGCATCGGCGATATAAATCGGGCCGTCATACGCCTGCACGCGTCCCTGATTGCTTTTACCGTCCGGCAGATCCTGTTTGGTAAAGACCACGCTCCAGCTGTCCGGCGGCGTCGGGAAGGTTTTGGTGTTGTACATCAGCAGGTTTGGCCCCCACTGATACGGCGTGCCGTAGACTTTCCCGCCGACGTTAAACCATTCCCCTTTTACAATCCGCGCGTCGAGCGTTTTCCAGTTGGGGATGAGGTCGGGGTTAATGGGCTGAACGCGTTTACCCATGATCAGGCGCAGGGAGGCGTCACCCGAGGCGGTGACCAGGTCATAGCCCCCTTTCGCCATCAGGCTGACCATTTCATCCGACGTGGCCGCCGTTTTGACGTTGACCGCACACCCGGTCTCTTTTTCAAACTGGGTGACCCAGTCATAATTTTTATCCGTCTGTCCGCGTTCGATGTATCCCGGCCAGGCGATAATATCCAGCCGACCTTCCCCGTCGCCGATGGCCTTTGGTGGTTCTGCGGCTTGCGCTGTCATGATAGTCATGCCGAGCGCGCACAGGCTGCTGCGGGCAAAATGTTTGCTCATAAGAGTTACTCCTGTCGCAATGAAATTTAGCGGCAGCCGTGCCGTAAAAATATCTCCCTTATTAAACGTAGACCGCGCAAATGCGCCGCACCGTACGGCTTCAGGAAATTTCATCAAGGTGTGACCGAGGGCGCATTCCCCGTTAACTGGATTATAGACAAGGAGTTAGCCGCGAGAGACGGTATGCAGATTTCCTATGACAGGGCACCGAGAAATATTCGCAGCACCGTCATCAGGATAAGAATTGATTATTTAAATAACGGAGAAAAGTTTATTCCAGCATCGTGCTAATTAATTTTCCTAACTGAATGACCGCCTGCTCTTCTCGCTCTCCCCAGGCCCAGGAGGTATTAAACCGGAAGAACGGTGTCCATGCGTCGGAGGTGGAAAACATCTTTCCGGGCGCAATGCTGATGTGATGCGTTAAGGCTTTTTCGCTCAGCAGACCCGCATCCAGCTGCGCCGGAAGCTCCAGCCATAAAAAGTAGCCGCTGTCGTTATGGTGAATTTTGACGCCGGCAGGCATATGGCGTAAAAGAGACTGCCAGGCCTGCTGTTTTCGCTCGGCGAGGGTACGCCGCAGGCGGCGCAGATGGGCGTCGTAGCGTTTCGTCGCCAGATAATCCACCAGCGCCAGCTGCACGGGTGAGCTGGTTGAGAGCGTGCTCATCAGCTGCAGCTGCTGAATGCGTCTCGCGTGTTTTCCTGCCGCAACCCAGCCGATGCGAAAACCGGCCACCAGGCATTTTGAAAAGGACGAGCAGTGCAGCGTCATGTCCTGGCGATCCCATGCTTTCGCCGGGAGCGGTTTTTCGCGGCCAAAATAGAGCTCGCTGTAGACATCGTCTTCAATCAGGGGGACGTTGTGCTGCGTTAACAGCGCGACAAGCTGCGCTTTTTTCTCCGCGCTCAGCGTGAAGCCAAGCGGGTTTTGACTGTTGGTCATGATCCAGCAGGCTTTAACCGGGTACTCCTTCAGCGCCTGTTCAAGGGCATTCAGATCAATCCCCTCGCGGACATCCGTCGCAATCGACAACGCTTTGAGCTTCAGGCGTTCCAGCGCCTGCAGCGCGCCGTAGAAACACGGGTTTTCGACTATCACCCAGTCGCCCGGCTCGGTTACCGCCTGCAGGCTGAGATTGAGCGCTTCAAGCGCGCCTGCGGTGATCACAATCTCTTCCGGGGAGATGTTCATCCCCTGCTGCGCGTAGCGACGGGCAATGGCGTGGCGGAGATCGACGTTACCCGGCGGCAGGTTCTCAATCACGCTCATCGCCGTCGCGGTTTTGCTGACGTTCGCCAGCGAGCGGTTGAGCTGCTGCAGCGGGAAAAGTCGGGGATCGGGAAACGCGGAGGCAAAAGGAACAACGGACGGGTCGCGGCTGGCCTGTAAGACGTCGAAGATGTAGGTGTTGATATCCACTACTTCATCACGCATCACCTGGGCAGGTGGAGCAGGCTGATGTGCGGTCGGGCGCGAGGCAACGTAATAGCCCGACTGCGGTCTGGCGACAATGCGCCCCTGACTTTCCAGCATCTGATACGCGTGGCCAACGGTCATAAAACTCATGCCGCTGCTCGCCACCTGCTCTCGCAGCGAAGGCAGCTTATCGCCCGGCAGCCATACGCCAAGCTCAATCTGCGAGATAATTTGTTGCGCCAGACGCTGGTATTTTTTCATCAAATTCTCCTTGTGACCGACAGTGTATATCAGCAGGAGAAAAAGAGAAGATTTAGCTAACTGTTATAGTTCGTGAAACGAATTACTTACGGTACTCGGTAACGTGGCTTTGCGCCTGACGCGCGGCGGCCAGGTGATCGAGCGTGATCATCGACGATTTGCAAAAGATGCATTTCGCGCCGAGTGGGTTTTTCTCAGACATATCAAAGACTGAGGTACGGTACTGCGAGCCATGACAGCATGGGCAGCGGAAATGAATATAAGAAGTCATAGGATTCTCCTGTGAACGTAAAAACGTAAATTACTAATGGGCCGATTGGGCAATAATGGTTTTAAACAAAACGAATCGGAAAGTAGATAAAGACCCAAGAGAGGCTGCGGAGAGGCACAACGTGATGAGAACTGCTTTATAAAACTACGTCAGATATTTATTTGGACTCAAAACCAGAGGACCATTAACGCACGGCGCAGACGACAAGGCAAGCAGTTTTATGCGTAAAATTCATAAAAAGACGGTTTTTATTCCTCACGCGAGGTATATCAGATGCCTAAAGCATGAGCTTTAAGCCAACTGTTATGGTTAAAAATCACTTTTCTGCGTCTGATAGTCCGAACTTTGCCCCTATACCATAACAGCACACCGTTTGACATTGAGGCTGTGCATGTTTGGTTTAGATGCTTTTCACCTTGCACGGATACAGTTTGCCTTTACCGTATCCTTTCACATTATTTTCCCGGCGATCACCATCGGCCTGGCAAGCTATCTTGCCGTACTCGAAGGGCTGTGGCTGAAAACCAAAAATCCGGTCTGGCGCTCGCTGTACCATTTCTGGTCGAAGATTTTTGCCGTCAACTTTGGTATGGGCGTGGTCTCCGGGCTGGTGATGGCCTACCAGTTCGGCACTAACTGGAGTGGATTTTCACAGTTTGCGGGCAGCATTACCGGCCCGCTGCTGACCTATGAAGTGCTGACCGCCTTCTTCCTCGAAGCCGGGTTCCTCGGCGTGATGCTGTTCGGCTGGAACAAAGTCGGGCCGGGTCTGCACTTCTTCTCCACCTGCATGGTGGCGTTGGGCACTATTATTTCTACCTTCTGGATCCTCTCGTCGAACAGCTGGATGCAGACCCCGCAGGGCTATGAGATCGTCAACGGTCAGGTCGTGCCGGTGGACTGGTTCGCCGTGGTGTTTAACCCCTCCTTCCCTTACCGCCTGCTGCATATGTCGATAGCCGCATTCCTGAGCAGCGCCCTGTTTGTGGGCGCATCCGCGGCATGGCATCTGCTGCGCGGGAATAATACCCCTGCCATCCGGGCGATGTTTTCGATGGCGCTGTGGATGACGCTGATTGTCGCCCCCATCCAGGCCATGGTTGGCGATATGCACGGGTTGAACACCTTAAAGCACCAGCCCGCCAAGATTGCCGCCATTGAAGGCCACTGGGAAAATCCGCCGGGTGAGCCTACCCCGCTGCTGCTGTTTGGCTGGCCGGATATGGAGCAGGAGCGCACCCGCTTTGGGCTGGAGATCCCAGCGCTGGGGAGTCTTATCCTGACGCACAGTCTTGATAAACAGGTTCCGGCTCTCAAGGAGTTCCCGAAGGAAGACCGTCCGAATTCCACCATCGTGTTCTGGTCATTCCGCATCATGGCGGGCCTGGGCATGCTGATGCTGCTGCTCGGGGTGATGGCTCTCTGGCTGCGCTACAAAAAACGCGTGTATTCATCTCGCCCCTTCCTGTGGTTTGCGCTGCTGATGGGGCCAACCGGGCTGATTGCCATCCTGGCCGGGTGGATCACCACCGAAGTGGGCCGCCAGCCGTGGGTGGTCTACGGACTCCAGCGAACGAAGGATGCGGTTTCTGCCCACGGTGACCTGCATATGAGCGTAAGCCTGCTGGCCTTCTTCGTCGTCTATACCTCGGTATTCGGCGTGGGCTACAGCTATATGGTGCGCCTCATCCGAAAAGGCCCGCAGCCGCATGAAACTTTCGCCACCGAGTCCGACGGACGTCCGGCGCGCCCGCTTTCTGCCGTCACAACTGAACATAAGGAGCAGCCATAATGGGTATCGACCTTTCCATTATCTGGTTTGTGATCATCGTCTTCGCCACGCTGATGTATATCGTGATGGACGGTTTTGATCTGGGGATTGGCATTCTGTTCCCGGCCACGCAGAACGCCGACGATCGCGACGTGATGGTCAACAGCGTCGCGCCGGTCTGGGACGGAAATGAAACCTGGCTGGTGCTTGGCGGTGCCGCCCTGTTCGGCGCATTCCCGCTGGCCTATGCGGTGATCGTTGATGCCCTGACCATTCCGCTAACATTAATGCTGATCGGACTTATTTTCCGCGGAGTGGCATTTGAGTTTCGCTTTAAAGCCACGCCGGCCCACCGCCCCTTCTGGGATAAGGCGTTTATTGGCGGTTCAATTCTGGCAACGTTCACCCAGGGCGTGACGGTAGGCGCCGTCATTAACGGCTTTACCGTCACCGGCCGGGCCTATACCGGCGGCCCCTTTGACTGGTTTACCGCGTTTAACCTGTTTTGCGGCGCGGGGCTGGTGGTGGCTTATGCGCTGTTAGGCTCTACCTGGCTGGTGATGAAAAGTGAAAACGCGCTGCAGGAGCGGATGCGTGAGGTGTCGAAAACGCTGTTAATCGTGCTGCTGGCATTTATTGCGGCGATCAGCCTCTGGACGCCGCTGGCGCAACCGGCCATCGCTGCGCGCTGGTTTACGCTACCGAATCTGTTTTATCTGCTGCCGGTCCCTGCTCTGGTGGTGATTTTTAGCCTGTACCAGTGGCGCTGCCTGAATAATCCCGCCAGCCATAGCCGTCCGTTTATTCTGACGCTGGGACTGATATTCCTCGGCTTTAGCGGGCTTGGGATCAGCATCTGGCCGCATATTATTCCACCGTCGATCACCCTGTGGCAGGCCGCCGCCCCGACGCAAAGCCAGGGCTTTATGCTGGTGGGCGCGCTGTTGATCATTCCCGTTATTCTGGTCTACACCTTCTGGAGCTACTACGTGTTTCGCGGCAAAGTTCAGCATGGGGAGGGTTATCACTGATGCAACAACCGGTATGGAAAAGATTGCTGTGGCTGGCCATTATCTGGGGCGGCAGCGTACTGGCGCTGGCTGCTGTCAGTATGCTCTTCCGCATGCTGATGACGGCGGCAGGATTTAAATCTCATTAACGTTATTCCGGGCAACCGCTGCGTTGCCCGCTCCTCCCAGCACTTTCAGATAAACCCCATTAACGCACGGCAGAGTATCGTTACACTGGAAAAAGATTCACGGTATTTATAGTTTGAGAAGAAAAATGAAAAAGCTCATTGCGTTAAGCGTTATTAGTCTTGTCCTTTCCGGCTGCGTTAATCCGGGCAAAGCCTCCGTACAGCCGGAGCAACTTAAAAACCACCGCTTTGTGCTGGAAAATGTCAACGGTAAGGCCGTGAAGACCGCGACAACGCAACCTGAGCTCAGCTTTGGCGCGCTGCCAGATATCAGCCTGGTGAATAACATCAGCGTTTCTGGCCAGATGTGTAACCGCTTCAACGGACAGGGGAAATTGTCCGAAGGCGAGCTGAAGGTTAAAACGCTGGCCATGACGCGCAAGCTCTGTACTGAGCCGCAGCTGAATGAGCTGGATCAGACCATCGGCGACATGCTGCGCCAAGGGGCGCAGGTCGACCTGACTGAGGACCAGTTAACCCTGGCGACAGCCGATAAAACGCTGATGTTTAAGCGTGTAGAATAATCAGTAGTTACCGCAGCTTCCAACGGCAAGCGACTGTTCGCTACAGCGTTTGCCGTTTGGCAAGGCGCACATCCCAATAGCAGAACCATCAAGCTGGCGGGCGACAGACAGCGAACCGCCAATCATCGCGCAGTTGGCCTGACCTGAACTGGACATCGCCGCTTTCATTCCCGGCGCCACGTGGGCTGCCGTTGCCTGCTGGACTGGCTCACTGCTACATGCCGACAACAATAACGCGGCACACCCTACCCAAAATGCTGAGCGCATGCTCTCTCCCCCATGAATAATGCGAAACCTATGCATAATAGGCATCACATCCCTTGTCGTCGAGAGTGGAAGTGCGTATTTATGCGCTCCGGAAACAATTTCTCGCAATTTTTCGCCAAAAGTTTGATCTACTCATTGATGGCAGGAATACCAAGGACACAAAAGCGAAAATCGTAAAATCCCTCGTTTGCTAGAATACACAGATAATATTCAGGGTTTGTTGCCGTAATACAGACCCCTATTTTTTTGCGCAATGTAAGGGTGTTGTCCTATGCAAACTATTGACGGTAATGGTGCAGTTGCCTCAGTCGCGTTTCGCACCAGTGAAGTTATCGCCATCTACCCGATTACGCCAAGTTCTACCATGGCCGAGCAGGCGGATGCCTGGGCGGGTAACGGGTTAAAAAACGTCTGGGGCGATGTCCCGAGAGTGGTTGAGATGCAGTCTGAAGCCGGTGCGATTGCCACGGTACACGGTGCGCTTCAGACCGGCGCGCTTTCCACGTCGTTTACCTCCTCACAGGGATTGCTGTTAATGATCCCTACGCTTTACAAACTCGCCGGTCAGCTGACCCCCTTCGTTCTGCACGTTGCCGCGCGTACCGTTGCCACCCACGCGCTCTCTATCTTTGGCGACCACTCTGACGTGATGGCCGTGCGCCAGACCGGCTGCGCGATGCTATGCGCCAGCAGCGTTCAGGAAGCGCAGGACTTTGCCTTAATTTCGCATATCGCCACGCTCAAAAGCCGCGTGCCGTTTATTCACTTCTTTGATGGTTTCCGCACCTCTCACGAAATCAACAAAATCGTCCCGCTGGCCGACGACACTATCCTGAATCTGCTGCCGCAGGCGGAAATCGACGCGCATCGCGCCCGGGCTCTTAATCCTGAACACCCGGTTATTCGCGGAACATCGGCGAACCCGGATACCTATTTCCAGTCCCGCGAGGCCACGAACCCCTGGTACAACGCGGTTTACGACCATGTTGAACAGGCAATGAATGACTTTGCCGCCGCAACCGGCCGGCAGTACAAACCGTTTGAGTACTACGGCCATCCGCAGGCGGAACGGGTAATTGTGCTGATGGGGTCAGCCATTGGGACCTGTGAAGAGGTGGTTGACGAGCTGCTGACGCGCGGTGAAAAAGTTGGCGTGCTTAAGGTGCGTCTCTATCGCCCGTTCTCGGCCAAACATCTGCTTTCGGCTCTGCCTGAAAGCGCGCGCGCTGTGGCGGTGCTCGACCGTACCAAAGAGCCGGGCGCGCAGGCGGAACCCCTCTATCTGGATGTGATGACCGCCCTGGCAGAAGCCTTTAATCAGGGCGAACGTGAAACGCTGCCGCGCGTGATTGGCGGTCGCTATGGCTTGTCCTCCAAGGAGTTTGGGCCGGACTGCGTGCTGGCGGTATTCAACGAGTTAAGCGAAGCGAAACCCAAACCGCGCTTTACCGTCGGCATTTATGATGATGTGACGAATCTTTCCCTGTCGTTGCCGGAAAACACCCTGCCCTCGACCGCCAAACTTGAGGCGCTGTTCTACGGTCTGGGCAGTGACGGCAGCGTCTCCGCGACCAAAAACAACATCAAAATCATCGGCAACTCCACGCCGTGGTACGCCCAGGGGTACTTCGTCTACGACTCCAAAAAAGCAGGCGGCCTGACCGTTTCCCACCTGCGCGTGAGCGAGCAGCCCATCCGCTCCGCGTATCTTATTTCTCAGGCCGATTTTGTTGGCTGCCACCAGCTGCAGTTTATCGATAAATACCAGATGGCCGAGCGCCTGAAGCCCGGCGGCATTTTCCTCCTCAATACGCCGTACAGCGCGGACGAAGTCTGGGCGCGGCTGCCGCAGGAAGTTCAGGCGGTGCTGAACCAGAAAAAAGCCCGTTTCTACGTGGTCAACGCTGCAAAAATTGCCCGCGAATGTGGCCTGGCTGCGCGTATTAATACCGTTATGCAGATGGCCTTCTTCCATCTGACCAATATTCTGCCAGGCGACAGCGCGCTGGTGGAGCTGCAGGGTGCGATTGCCAAAAGCTACAGCAGCAAGGGCCAGGAGCTGGTCGAACGAAACTGGCAGGCGCTGGCGCTGGCGCGCGAATCGCTGTTTGAGGTACCGCTGCAGCCGGTGAATGCCGCAAGCCCGAACCGCCCTCCGGTGGTGTCCGATGCGGCGCCCGATTTCGTTAAGACCGTGACGGCGGCGATGCTGGCCGGCCTGGGCGATGCCCTGCCCGTCTCCGCGCTACCGCCGGATGGCACCTGGCCGATGGGCACCACGCGCTGGGAAAAACGTAACATTGCCGAAGCGATCCCCATCTGGAAAGAAGAGCTGTGTACACAGTGCAACCACTGCGTTGCGGCCTGCCCGCACTCCGCCATTCGTGCCAAAGTGGTTTCACCGGAAGAGATGGAAGCCGCGCCTGCCAGCCTGCATTCGCTGGATGTGAAATCTCGCGATATGCGCGGACAGAAATACGTTCTGCAGGTCGCGCCGGAAGATTGCACCGGCTGTAACCTGTGCGTCGAGGTCTGTCCGGCGAAAGACAGGCAGGATCCGGAGATCAAAGCCATCAATATGATGTCGCGTCTGGAGCACGTCGAAGAGGAGAAGGTCAACTATGACTTCTTCCTGAATCTGCCGGAAATCGATCGCAGCAAACTGGAACGTATTGATATTCGTACGTCACAGCTGATTACGCCGCTGTTTGAGTACTCCGGGGCCTGCTCCGGCTGCGGTGAAACGCCGTATATCAAGCTGCTTACCCAGCTGTACGGTGACCGGATGCTGATTGCCAACGCAACCGGCTGTTCATCCATCTACGGGGGCAATTTGCCTTCTACGCCGTACACCACCGACGCGAATGGGCGCGGTCCGGCGTGGGCAAACTCGCTATTCGAGGACAACGCCGAATTCGGCCTGGGCTTCCGCCTGACCGTCGACCAGCACCGCGCGCGCGTGATGCGCCTGCTGGAGCAGTTTGCCGGGCAGATCCCCGCTCAGCTCAATGACGCGCTTCATGCGGACGCGACGCCAGAAGAACGTCGTGAGCAGGTTGCTGAGCTGCGCCGCGCGCTGCAGGGCGTTTCGGGGGCTGAACAGCTGCTGACCGACGCTGACGCTCTGGTCGAAAAATCAATCTGGCTGATTGGCGGTGACGGCTGGGCTTACGATATCGGCTTTGGCGGGCTGGATCACGTGTTGAGCCTGACCGAAAACGTCAACATCCTGGTTCTGGATACGCAGTGTTATTCCAATACCGGCGGCCAGGCGTCGAAAGCGACGCCGTTAGGCGCGGTAACGAAATTTGGCGAACACGGTAAACGCAAGGCGCGCAAAGATCTCGGCGTGAGCATGATGATGTACGGTCACGTTTACGTCGCGCAAATCTCGCTGGGTGCCCAGCTTAACCAGACGGTGAAAGCGATTCAGGAAGCGGAAGCGTATCCTGGCCCGTCGCTGATCATTGCCTACAGCCCTTGCGAAGAGCATGGCTACGATCTGGCCCTCAGCCACGACCAGATGCGTCAGCTGACCGCGACCGGCTTCTGGCCGCTGTACCGGTTCGACCCGCGTCGTGCAGACGAGGGTAAATTACCGCTGGCGCTGGATTCGCGTCCGCCGTCGGATGCCCTGGCCGAGACGTTAATGCAGGAACAGCGCTTCCGTCGCCTTAACGCCCAGCAGCCGGAAGTGGCCGGGCAGCTCTGGAAAGATGCCGCTGCTGACCTGCAAAAACGCTATGACTTCCTGGCGCAGATGGCGGGTAAAGCCGAAAAACCAACCAGCGACTAGTTCCCCTGCCCGGCTTGTCCGGGCATTTTTTTCCATAAAAAAAGCCCGGCGTATTCACACCGGGCGAATCCAGATAATCATTGAATATCTATTTAGTTTCCTTAATAGCATTCATGTTAATTATGGATGAATCATCTTACAGGCATATAACGCCGGCCAGATTACCTTAATTAACGCCTGATTAATAATTTCAATTTAATATAGTTACTTTTAAATCATTCATCAAACCAATGATCATTTCTACCGATTTATTCGGTTTAGATTTTACTTAGTTCGTAACAATTATATTTTATTACTCTTACACGGGAGTGATTTAGCATGAGACAACTTTCTCATTCTGAAAGTTCAACAGGTAATTAAATAAAAACAACTGCAAAGGAATATCACAATGCAAAGAAAAGTACTGGCTCTGATGATTCCGGCTCTGTTAATAGCTGGTTCTGCTCAAGCAGCAGAAATTTATAATAAAGACGGTAACAAATTAGATCTGTACGGAAAAGTAGATGGTCTGCACTACTTTTCCGATAACAAAGGTGCTGACGGCGATCAAACCTATATGCGTCTGGGTTTCAAGGGTGAAACGCAGATCAACAACACGATGACCGGCTATGCGCAGTGGGAATACAACATTCAGGCCAATAACACGGAAGGGTCTGATAATCAGTCCTGGACGCGTCTGGCCTTCGCCGGTGTAAAAGTGGGTGACTACGGCTCCTTCGATTACGGTCGTAACTACGGTGTCCTGTACGACGTGGAAGGCTGGACCGATATGCTGCCTGAGTTCGGTGGCGACTCCTACACCAAAGCCGACAACTTCATGACCGGCCGCGCAAACGGCGTGGCAACCTACCGTAACACCGACTTCTATGGTCTGGTGCAGGGCCTGAACTTTGCGCTGCAGTACCAGGGCAAAAATGAAGACGCCAGCAACAACCAGGAAGGCACCAACAACGGTCGCGACACGCGTCACGAGAACGGTGACGGCTTTGGTATCTCTACTACCTATGACTTCGGCATGGGGATTACTGCGGGTGCCGCGTATACCTCTTCTGACCGCACCAACGAGCAGGTCATGAATACCACTGCGGGTGGAGACAAGGCGGATGCCTGGACGGCGGGCCTGAAGTATGACGCCAATAACATCTATCTGGCGGCAATGTATTCTGAAACCCGCAATATGACCCCTTATGGTGATAACACCGACGCCGTGGCGAACAAAACCCAGAACTTCGAAGTGACCGCGCAGTACCAGTTCGACTTCGGCCTGCGTCCGTCCCTTTCCTACCTGCAGTCGAAAGGTAAGGATCTGGGCAACGGCCAGGGCGACCAGGATCTGGTTAAATACGCTGACGTAGGGGTCACCTATTACTTCAACAAAAACATGTCCACCTACGTTGATTACAAAATCAACCTGCTGGATGAAGATGACAGCTTCTACAAAGACAACGGCATCAGCACCGATGATGTTGTAGCGTTAGGCCTGGTTTACCAGTTCTGATTGTCAGAGCCCGCATAATCATGCGGGCTCGCTTGTTTTTTGAAGTTCGTCACATAAGACAGTTTAAGAAAGGGGTTGGTTGAGGGAAAGTTGAAAGTAAGCTGGTTAAACTGCGGTGATAGCCCTTTCTTCACTAAGGATAACAGCGTTGTTTGGTCGTGTATCCCTTGCCTTACTTACCCTTTTAGCATTGCTGTGGATGGCGTTAATTTTTGATTTTGGTGATATCGTCGGGCATCTCGGCGCGCTATTAAACCATCTGGATGGCAGTTAACTATTGTCCCTGGAAATAAAAAGCCACCAGCGGTGCCGGTGGCGGGTAAACGCGTATGTCGCGTTATTTTTTCACAGGTTGAGGCTTTTTATCACCTGATTCAGGGGCCTCACGCGGATCGTCTTTTTCAACACAGAGCATAGTTTCTCCTGTTTCAGTTACCCACTGCCAACTATAGCCGGAGGAGTAAAAGAGTGGCCAGGCGGCAATCATGCCTGCTCTTCCCCTTTCTCGCGAAAAGAGAGATATCCAAATACCCCACTATCCCCATCCATGGGATGGTTAACGCCGTCCATCACCTTCACCTCTGGAAAATCAAAAGGTGATACGTTTTCAAAACAGGCGACATTAACGCCATATTCGTTTGGGTTAGAACGCCGCTGATGGAACGTGTAGATCCCGCATACCGAGCAGAAGAAATGCCGTGCCGTTCCCGTGTTAAAGCGGTACTCGGTGAGCTTATCTTCACCTTTGGTCACCTTAATGCCTGACAGCGGCGCAGAGACGACGACAGCGCCCCGCATACGACAAAAGGAACAGCTGCAGCGCCGCGCGGTATTCAGACCATCAGTGAGCTCAACGGTGAACGCCACCGCGCCGCAATGGCACTTCGCGTTTCGTCTTTCAGCCATGGGCTATACCCCTTTTCTCACCAGCTCGGCAGCCTTAACGAAAACCTCATCTTCTACGCCATCGCCTTTTTGCCTGCCGAGCCTGACCAGTTCATCAACAATGCTGTTGCGATGGATCGGTTTCTGCGCTGAAACTAGCCCAATAACGGCGGCCCCAATCGCCAGCCCCACTAATCCGGTTTGTTCATCTTTGTTCATCATGCTTACGCTCCTGGTCCAACCAACAAGCTTAGCAGGAATACGGTAAAACGGAATGACGGACAAGTTCAGACAGGTATGACTTCTAAAATCGACAGATAGGAACCGGTATCTATTATTTTGTTCAGCTTCAAATTGGTCTGTTCAAACAAGACCTGATACTCAGGCTCTGTTCTTGCCCGCCCGCCATCAAAGCTTGTTAACAGAAGAAGGTCAATTTCAAATCGTCCCTGCTGATTATTTTCTTTTTTAATAAGCGGTTCAAAAATTAATAATCGGGAGTTATCTTTCATTGCATTTCTGCAGCACTGAAGTATCTGAATCGCCTTCTCATCAGGCCAGTCCATCAAAATATATTTAAGTAAAAAAATGTCCGCTGCAGGACAGGCTTCAAAAAAGCTGCCCTCTACGGTCTTCCATCGGCGATTATCATTCAATAGTGAAAGTCTGTTCCGCTCAAGCACGTCTTTTTGATCAAACAAGATCCCTGTCAAGGTCGGATTTCGACGTAAAATTGCCAGCAATAAATTACCCAGCCCACCGGCGATATCGGCAACGACAGCGTTTTCAGGGAATGAATAGCTACCAGTAATAGTTTCATTTTCTACGGATGACATAGAGGCCATACCAGCATGAAAAATGTTGCTTCCCGTCACCGTGTCATCATGCTGCCAGTAATCGTAAAAAGGCTTGCCAAACAATGAATTAAAAACAGGTTTGCCTTGCAATATTTCATCCATTCTAGCCGCTGGCTGCCAGAATGTTTGGTCTGTCAACATAAGAACTGCCGCCCGTAAGGAAAATTCATGATCGGAACGCAGGAATTGAGCTGAATGGCTAAGACCGTATTCCGTTTCGGATAATTCGTTGAACACCCCACGCGAAGACAATAAGCGCATGATTCGATGAAGATAGTCGCCATCGACATTAAGCTCCTTCGCCAGCTGCTTAACGGATTTCTTTCCTTCAACCAGAAGATCTGCAACGCCTAATACCGCGACAGCCCGAAGTGCTGCCTGCCAGACAAAACCCATGCTTTGCTCTAACAAACACATTCCTTCTTTACGGCTTAGCAAATCCAGACTATTACGTTGTGACATTTTCTGCTCCTTACCAGTAAAGATGCGCTGAACAACTTAAATTCGCTAGCAAGCGTAAGTCTGGTAGTGAGCTTTATCCATAATTTCAGAAAGGATTATTTATGCGGTTTCGTACCGTTTAGCATACAATCTCTTTAAATATGTAAAAAAACAGGGCCACTTACTCTTTATTTTGATTAGTAACATAGTGACACTATTATTGTGTAAATAATTGCTTTGATGAGAAAAATGCCTGCCATGAGAAATGACATTTCATATTTAAAATCTCGGCGTCAGTCCAAACTTTGGCGTTTTGATGTTTGCAGCCCAAATCTTGATATCGTTTTGCAGGAGGATCGTGAAATCGGATTTTAAATGCGTCACCATGCTATTGACGCTGTCCGCATCAACCACTGAAAAATGTTCAATTCTGTTTTGTCCTACCTGAACACAATAATATTTGGCGGGCAGTACTTTACCATTCACATTTAGCGGCAGGTTTTTCTCACCGCAACGGCCTTCAGTAATATAGGACACCAGTAAATTAGCGGATTTTCTTCCTGGCTGGGAGACACTCACCATGACCGGGAAACCTTCCGAGGTCTGTGTCATATCATAAAGAACCGCATTTTTTATATACCAGGTATTATATTCCCGCTCCTGAAAAGCAGACCAGGAAGGCGCAGAAAAGAGCACCAGCACTGCCAGAATAAGAGATTCTATTTTCATGGGATGTTGTCGTCCGTGTTGTTGCACGTATTATTCAGATTGTGCAAAAAACAGCAACCACTTAAGAATAGTCCTACTACTATTGGCAGTGACGGAGGAGTAAATTAAAGATATGCCTTACCGTCAGCAGTCCCTGCCAACGCTCATAAAAGAGAATAAGAAGAAAAATGATAAACGGCCGCCATCATGGCGATGCTGACGACGACGCTGATGAAAAAGTAGCTTTTGAAGGGCTGCTTTTGGGTTTTATGGCGAAAGAGTTGTTGGCCGACAATGGCGCCAGGCCAGCCACCTGTCACGCCAAATACCAGCAATGTCGCTTCCGGAACCCTGCGCATCCCCTTCCGCGCCGCCATTTTATCGGCGCCATACATGAACAACGTCAACACGTTGATCGCCAGAAACCACATGACCAGAGAATGGGTAGCAAGAAGGCTGCCGATCGCAGCGATAATCAGGAGTAAATAACAAAAGCGATTAAGGGTCATAGCACGAGCCACGGGGTGTTTAGCAGTGTTGGATGACGCATTATACGTTAACTGACGAAAATCTCAGAGTGAGACGGCTATTCTAAAATGCAAACTGCGCCCCGGGCCTTTACTGGTTAACATTTAAACTGCGGTAATAAGTAAGCATTATTTCATTATGCGTTGACCGCTAGCATTTTTTTCTTAAAAAATTAACCTGAAACATCTTACGTCGAAAACACAGCGTAAGCGCATTGTTTTAACAAAACAATAATCATTGCATCCATCAATCTAAAGAGGGCGCGACAATATTGATTAAAGTCAAATTAAACGTTAGCCAGCTAATATTCAAAGTCATCCATTCGTTTAAGAACACCCAAAACAATGTTGAAAACAATTAATTTGACCATCCGGTCAATACATAACAAAATATTACCGTGGTTAAAATAATAATGGTCTGCATTTTTGGGGGATGATGTCCCCCCTTTTTATTTCCTCAGAAACAACCGAATAAACATTATTCCACCCTGACCTTAACTTTTGGCTTCGACAAGACAACTTTGACCAGTTCCTTGAAAGGAAGAGGTTTGTAAAAGAAAAAACCCTGTAAAAACCGGATATGATTGCGTGTGAGGTAATCAAGTTGCTCTTCTGTTTCAACGCCTTCCGCCACGATGCTAATTGAGAGTTTTTTGGCCAACTCCAGTACCGAATCAAGGATTAGCGTTGAGTCCTCATTCGCGTTAACCCTGGCAACAAAGCTCTGGTCGATTTTAATGTAGTCAATATGCAGATCCTGCAGATAGGACAGACCGGAATAACCCGTACCAAAGTCATCCAGCGCAATGGCAAATCCGTTGTTATGTAGCTCATTCAATGTATTAACAAGATGTTCATCAATGTCGAGCGGTTCACGCTCCGTCACTTCAACGACGAGGTTAAGATCCTGTTGAGTAAAGCTGCGCTTATAGTGGAGACACTCTTCAACAAAGGTGGACACAACGATATGAGAAGCGCTGAAGTTAATCCCTACGTGAAACCCTTCCGGCAGCAATGTCGCAATAGCATTCATGTGTATTGCAACCTGCCTCATTAAGCTCTGAGTCAAAGGAATAATTAAACCGGATTTCTCCGCAAGAGGAATGAAGGACGCGGGGGAAATAAATCCTGATTGAGGATGCTTCCATCTGGCCAGCACCTCCACACCCCGTAAGGTTCCCTCTTTGCCGCTCACAACGGGTTGGTAATACGGAATAATTTCATTTTTGTAAATGGCGATGCGTAGCGACTCTTCGGGTGAAACATCCTTAGAAATATAGCGTTGAAGAATATAAGCAGAGAGAGACGATATTATCAGCAGGAATAACACCACGCCTCCGGCTCGATTGAATAATCTCTTAAGGCTAAAAAGAGGTGGAGAGGTGAATTGTACCGAGAAAGGATAAGTAGAGGCTTTTACCGTTAATACCTCTTTATTCGTAGGGTCTGCCGTCGTCACATCGCCTGTCAGACCTAAAAGCGTATTGCCTACTCTCAGGGAATATTCAACGCCATTTAATGGCATATCCAGTGCATCACGTATATGGCTATCGCTGATGCTAACGATGATTCGGCTTCCGGCATGAATTGTCTGATATAAGAGAACCGGAAGACCGTTGACGGTACTGGCCGAAGGGACGAGGAGCAATGATGACTCAGGCAGCACTGAGCTGTTGACCAACAATACGCGGTTTCCCGGTAACGAGGAGCACCAGACCGCATCATTTTTCAGAATAACGATCGTTCTCAGGTGAGGCTGTAATGCCGCCTCGGTGCCCAGCCGATATTGCCCTTCAGCATCACACTCATTCTCGGCAAGTTGCATTGCCATCTCAGTCGCATGACGAGCTTCTTTAAGAATAACATTCATGTTCCGCACGACGTAATGCGCCTCTGCCAGGCTATCGGCCCGTGCAGAATACCAAACCTGTAAATTAATGATAAAAACGCCTAGCAAAAACATTGTCGTGGCTGCAGCTACGGGGATAGATGCATGGCGCATTTAGGGTTCTCGATTTAAGTGAAGTAGCCGCTTCAACGACGGTGAAGTGATTGAATTGTCATTGCCTTAAGCATGGTTGATAACGTCATAATTACCATGCCAGGCGTCAGAAAAGTTCTCGTAAACCAGATTGAGGGGAAACAAAAGGCCGCCGAACGGCAGCCCTGGTGGATAAGTATCTATTAATATCGCTTTATTGTATTGATCGGGGTTCTTTCTGACCAGTCTGGCCGCTCGCCGGCCATGATGGCACGCTGTTGCGTTGGCGTCACAGACTGGGTTATTTCAGGCATTGACTTGTATTCGGGTTGCTTAGGTGGACTGAGAACCAGATCGGAGCTACAGCCTGACAGCTGGAAAATTGCCAGTAGAGATGAAATAAGCTTGAACACGTTAAACCCTTCCAATGGGATAAAATTTTAAGAAAAAGCGTGGTGCTGGTTGCATCCAGGTGACTCGTTACTGATATTCAAAGCCACGCGCCTGGCTGCAGACAGCAGATTCACCACACAGATAACCTCGTAAGGATATATTTACCAGGGCAATACGCGCAACGCTTTGTTTTCCTTCCCACCTGAACTAAAAATGCAAGGAAAGGCGACTATGCTTCTACAGTCGAGGGGGTTTATGCTAAAACCGCTATTCCGATTCTTTTGGTTAAGAGTTAAGAAGGGATTTGAATGGTTCAGGTTGAAGAATTAAAAATGAAGTACCCAGGCGCAGTGGCCTGGCAAATGGGTGACGGCCCGGAAATGGCGAGCGTGCTTGCGGACCTTATTAAAAAAGGAATCAAAACGGCCACCTGCGGATCTTTTGCCTCGTACGCGCAGGATGTGTCTGCTCCGCGGATGGGGAGCTACAACATAATTCTTGATGGCCAGAATGTCCCGGTCTGTGTGATCCGGCTGGTTTCAATGCGGCTGGTGCGTTTTTGCGATGTAAATGAAGAATTCGCTCGCAAAGAGGGTGAAGGCGATTTAAGCCTTGAATACTGGCAGAAAGAGCATCAGCGATTTTTCTTCCGCGAAGGCCATTTTTCTGAAGATATGGAACTGATCGCGGAAGAATTTGATTTGGTTGAGGTGCTGTAAGCTGAGATAAAAGTGATACTTATCCCAGCGAGCCTGCACCCTTCTGATGCCCTCCCAGGTTTGTCAGGCTTTTTAAAGCTACCCTTGTCGATATAACGCATCACCCCGGCATCACTAGCCATTACCCTTAAGCCTGCATGATGTGAATCATTATAGGGCTCCAGATTTAACGCAGCTGTAAAACGTGCTGGTATTCGCCGCCGGAATCCGTACCATACGCGGCATACAATATTTGCCCCTGCTGGCTCCGAAGGTAGTACTAAATGCAACAGAATCAAGAGATTAACAAAAAAGAGCAATACAACCTGAATAAACTGCAAAAGCGACTGCGCCGTAACGTGGGCGAAGCCATTGCAGACTTCAACATGATTGAAGAAGGTGACCGCATCATGGTCTGCCTGTCAGGGGGTAAAGACAGCTATACCATGCTGGAGATCCTGCGTAATCTTCAGCAAAGCGCACCGGTGAAATTTTCCCTGGTGGCGGTCAACCTTGACCAGAAACAGCCGGGCTTCCCGGAGCACATTCTGCCGGAATACCTCGAGAAGCTGGGCGTTGAGTACAAAATCGTCGAAGAAAATACCTACGGCATTGTGAAAGAGAAAATCCCGGAAGGGAAAACCACCTGCTCACTCTGCTCTCGTCTGCGCCGCGGCATTCTGTATCGTACCGCGACGGAGCTGGGCGCGACCAAAATTGCGCTGGGCCATCACCGCGACGATATCCTGCAAACGCTGTTCCTCAATATGTTCTACGGCGGCAAGATGAAAGGCATGCCGCCTAAGCTGATGAGCGATGACGGCAAGCACATTGTGATCCGCCCTCTCGCCTACTGCCGCGAAAAAGACATTGAGCGTTTTTCTCAGGCTAAAGGTTTCCCGATCATTCCATGTAACCTGTGCGGCTCTCAGCCGAACCTGCAGCGTCAGGTAATTGGCGACATGCTGCGCGACTGGGATAAGCGTTATCCAGGGCGTATCGAAACCATGTTCAGCGCGATGCAAAACGTTGTCCCTTCCCATCTCGCGGATGTGGAGCTGTTCGACTTTAAAGGCATCAACCACGAGTCAGAAGTTGTGAACGGCGGAGACCTGGCGTTTGATCGGGAAGATATTCCCATGCAGCCAGCGGGCTGGCAGCCGGAAGAAGATGACAATCAGTTTGAAGAGCTGCGTCTCAACGTGCTTGAAGTGAAGTAAGCGATTAGCGTCTCAGAAACACCTTCTGAGACGCTTCATTCTTCATTTCAGCAGACGTACGCGACAGGTTTTACCCTTAATTTTCCCGTTTTGCAGCTGCTTCCATGCCTTATGGGCAACCGCCTGGCGAACCGCTACGTAGACATGCGCCGGATGGACCGCAATCTTGCCGATATCCGCCCCGTCCAGACCCACATCCCCGGTCAGCGCCCCTAATACGTCACCTGGACGCATCTTGGCTTTTTTACCGCCATCAATGCACAGCGTCGCCATTTCAGCCTCCAGCGGCACAATGCTGGCGCTGGCCGGTGCATTCATCCAGTTCAGCTTAATCTGCAGCATCTCAGAGAGAATGTTGGCGCGCTGCGCCTCTTCCGGCGCGCAGAAGCTGATCGCCAGACCGCTGTTTCCCGCGCGCGCGGTACGGCCAATACGGTGCACGTGCACTTCAGGGTCCCACGCCAGCTCAAAGTTCACCACCAGCTCCAGGGATTTAATATCCAGACCGCGCGCAGCGACGTCGGTTGCGACAAGAACGCGGGCGCTGCCGTTAGCGAAGCGGACCAGCGTCTGATCGCGATCGCGCTGCTCCAGATCGCCATGCAGCGACAATGCGCTCTGGCCGGCGGCATTCAGGGCATCACAGACCGACTGACAGTCTTTTTTGGTATTACAGAACACCACGCAGGACGCAGGCTGATGCTGGCTCAGCAATTTCTGCAGGAGCGAAATTTTCCCCTGCTGCGAGGTTTCAAAGAACTGCTGCTCGATAGCGGGCAGCGCATCTACGCTGTCGATTTCAATGGTAAGCGGATTTTTCTGCACGCGCCCGCTGATGGCGGCGATGGCCTCCGGCCAGGTCGCGGAGAACAGCAGCGTCTGACGATCGGCCGGGGCGAAACGGATCACCTCGTCAATTGCATCGCTGAAGCCCATATCCAGCATCCTGTCTGCCTCATCCATCACCAGCGTTTGTAACGCATCCAGCGAGACGGTGCCTTTTTGCAGGTGATCCAGCAGGCGGCCGGGCGTTGCGACAATAATGTGCGGCGCATGCTGAAGTGAATCACGCTGCGCGCCGAACGGCTGTCCGCCGCAGAGGGTTAAAATTTTGGTGTTGGGCAGGAAACGCGCCAGACGACGCAGTTCACCCGCAACCTGGTCTGCCAGTTCGCGGGTCGGGCACAGCACCAGAGACTGGGTCTGAAAAAGTGCCGCATCGATGTGCTGCAACAGGCCAAGGCCAAATGCCGCCGTTTTCCCGCTGCCCGTTTTCGCCTGCACGCGCACGTCACGGCCCTCAAGGATGGCGGGCAACGCGGCCGCCTGAACAGGCGTCATCGTGAGGTAACCCAACTCGTTGAGGTTATCGAGCTGGGCGGCGGGCAGAACATTCAGGGTAGAAAAAGCGGTCACAGTAGTCTCTCGTGGTCATCTTTGCGGTCAGATGGCGCGTATCCTCGCAGATCTCGCGGTTCGATGCGACAATTTAATCGGTTCTTGATCTGGCGGCGGGTCGGGCATCGGCTGCGGACGCGGGATGGGATCGGGCATTGGCACCGGATCGGTGGGGACGGGATCGGATTGACGCGATTGTTGCAGTAGCAGAGCGTTCAGGATACTCATCATTCCCTCCAGAATTTGCTGTCGTCCCTTTTAGGGTAGACGCTGAGAATCAGGAGGCAAAAAAAAGCCGACTATGAAGTCGGCGTCGTACGAATCAATTGTGCTATGCAGTAATTCAAAAAAGGAAGTAAGACAATATGGAGCGCAACGCCCATCGCTTGACGTTGCATTCACCTGCGGGAGTAATATTGCACCTTACGGGGTAGATGTTTATTGACTTCGCTCAATTAAAAGAGCGTTTTGATCCCGTTGAAAGCTGGAAAAAGCGTAAATTTACAGCCATTTACTACGATGCAACCACCATGCAACACCACCAATCAAAACAACTAACATCACGCAAAACGCGGTAAAGCCGTAGCGATAAGCGCCACCCGGAATTCCACCCAGATTCACGCCAAACAGCCCGGTAAGAAACGTGCTGGGTAAAAACACCATCGCCATCAGAGACATCGTATAGGTTCTTCTCGACAGCGACTCCTGCATCACCTGCGCGATTTCGTCCGCCATCACCGCCGTTCTGGCAATACAGGAATCAATCTCGTCCAGCCCGCGCCCCAGCCTGTCGGCAATATCCTGCATTCTGCGTCGCTGATCGTCATTCATCCAGGCGAGCCTTTCGCTGGCAAGACGCGCATACACGTCGCGCTGCGGCGTCATGTAGCGGCGCATCACAATCAACTGCTTACGCAATAAGGCCAGAAAACCGCGCGGCGGGATCTGCTGATCGAGCAGGTTATCTTCCAGGTCGATGATTTTGTCGTGCAGCTCTTCAATAAATTCACTCGCATGATCGGTAAGGGCGTCGCAGACGTCCACCAGCCAGCTGCCGCAGTCGACCGGCCCGGTGCCCTCTTTCAGATCGTTGACGATGTCATCCAGCGCCAGAACTTTTCGCTGGCGGGTCGACACAATGAGCCCGTCGTCCATGTAGACACGCATCGCAACCAGCTGATCCGGCCGTTCATCCGTGCTGCCGTTAATGCAGCGCAGGGTGATCAGCGTCCCGTCCCCCATTCGGCTCACGCGGGGCCGCAGGCTTTCACCCGCCAGCGCATCGCGCACGTTATTGGGCAAGAGCGGCGTCGAGGCCAGCCAGTCAGCGCTGTCCGGGTGGGTGTAGTTCAGATGTAGCCAGCAGGGATGCGCACTATCGATCACATCATTATCTTCCAGCGGTCGCGCACCGCCGCGACCATCCAGCACCCACGCAAAAACTGCGTCTGGAACGTTTAGTTCAGATCCTTTAATGCTTTCCACAGCGCCTCCACCTTTTTAGCTCTTCGGTGTCAGTCTAGCTTTCATCAGGGGTTAAGCAACAACTATGTATCCCATCGCGCTGAAATCGCTCAGGAATTATACATTCTGGCCAGAGGCGTAAAAAAAGCCTGGCATGCCAGGCTTTGAGGTGCTGTCAGAGCGAGTGCTCTGGCCGCTGCAGGAAGGATGGCGAGCCGCCAGATGATGAGGACAAGGATGACTGTTCGAGCCTGAAATTACGCGTTCGGGTCTGCAGCTCAATCACCTGATTACGCAGTACATCAGACGAACCGTTGAGTTCCTCTGCCATTGCCACGTTACTTTGCGTGACCCGCTCCAGCTCCGATAGCGCCAGGGTAATCTGAGAAATGCCTTTCTCCTGCTCTGACGTTGACGCGGAAATGTCGTCCATTAAGCGGCTGACATTTCCCGAGCCGGTCACGATTTCATGCATGTTTTTCTCTGCCTGTGACACAACGCTGGCTCCCTGCGTGACGTTACTGCTGGTGACTTCAATCAGCGTTTTGATATTCTTCGCGGCCTCCGCGCTGCGGTGTGCCAGGTTTCTTACCTCTTCCGCGACGACAGAAAAACCCTTGCCATGATCGCCCGCCCTTGCCGCCTCCACGGCCGCGTTGAGCGCCAGGATATTTGTCTGGAACGCAATGCCGTCAATGAGCGAAATAATCTCCGTCATCTGTTGCGCGCATTCGGTAATGGACTGCATATTGCTGGCGACCTGCCCCATCAGCTCGCCGCCCTTACGCGCCTGTAACGTCGCCACATTTGCCTGCTCGCTCGCCAGGCGGGTGTTATCGGCATTGTTTTTGGTGCTCGCGGCCATTTGCTCCATGCTGGCTGCGGTTTGCACCAAAGACGCTGACTGCTGCTCGGTTTTCACCGATAGCTGAGCGCTGCGTGCCGAAAGTTGGTCCGATAAGGTCATGGCGGTTTGCGATGATGCCCTGATCTCACGCACCAGCGTCGCAATATTGCCGGAAAGGCTGTTTATGCCGGGGATGAGTCGGCCCGCGCAGTTATTGCCAAATTCTGGGATAGAGACGCCAAGGTTACCTGCGGTCACCTCCTCAATACTTCTCTTCACCGTATTGATCGGCGTCACAAGATACTTCGTCATATAGACCCAGAGCAAAAATAGCGCAACGAAATTGATGACATTAAGCGAAATAAAGAGAGACGCATTGCTGGAAAATAGAACAACGACACCTGCACTTACCAAAAAAAGAGAGAAAAGGAACCCGATAATAAAGGTCCTTACACTAATATTTTTTAGCATGATAATACCCACGTTTTATATTTTGGTCGGCACTTAGACTTATAGCATTGGCCCGAAAGTTTTTCATCGCAAACAACGCTTGTTTTTTGTTTCGCCGTTAGCATCCTGAGATTTACGTTAAGTCAGATAAAAAGAGTGTATTAGTGAAAATGTTTTGCTCAGCATCCTGTGATACTGGTCTCCAGCCATGTTAAGCGATAGTATCGCCCGCGGTGAGACGATACGATCGCCTTCATATTTAAGGAGCTTTGCTACTGTTATTCGTTCTTGTTTAGCAATGCTTAATATATTAACGAGAGAATATATTTTATATTCTTAATAATTTTTAGAGTATTAATATGACTGGTCATTTTTCACGATAAATAACTAATATGGTTTGAATGCGCATGTTCGTTGCCCGATAAAGATGTACCCGGCAGGCGAAATCGGTAACCCTCTCAGGCGTGGGATTGCATAATGCTCAATATATCGTGGGACCCTGTGTTAATCGCTATCTCTTATCTGGTGGCGTTTATCGCCTCCTTTGTGGCGCTGGACAGCGCCGGAAAGATCCCCCTCTCCAGCCGAAAGGCTGCCCTGTTCTGGCGCATTGCCGGTGGGGTCACGCTGGGCATTGGCATTTGGTCGATGCACTTTATCGGCATGCTGTCGATGCAAATGCCCATGATGATGAGCTACGACCTCTGGTTAACCCTTGCGTCACTGGGCGTCGCGGTGGTTGCATCGGCCACGGCACTTAATATTGCCGTCGCGGGCAAAAAACTTTCTCCCTTTCGACTGATCTTTGCCACGGCAATCCTGAGCGCTGGCGTGGTGTCGATGCACTACATCGGTATGGCGGCCCTGATGCTGGATGGCAGCATCATCTGGGATCGCCGCCTCGTGGGGTTGTCCGTGGTTATTGCGGTTGTTGCCTCCGGCACGGCGCTGTGGCTGGCTTTTCGACTGCGGGATAAACACAAAGGCGTCTTTATCAATCGCATTCTCGCGGCCTTCATCATGGGTGCCGCCATTTGTGCGATGCACTATACCGGCATGAGTGCCGCGCAGTTTCAGGAAATGGCGCATACCCTCCCGGGCGGGATCGGCGAGCTGGGGTTATCCATCTGGGTTTCGGTCACCACGCTCTGCCTGCTCGGCGTGATGTTAATCATTTCACTGATCGATTCCCACCGGCGCACCAACCGGCTGACGGATAATCTGCATCAGCTCAACCGCCAGCTTGAGCTACAGGCGCGTTTTGACGCGCTCACCGGGCTCGCAAACCGCCACCAGATGGATCTCCGCATGCAGGATTGTCTGCGCAGCGCGCTGCTGAGCAAGAAGCCATTTGCGGTTATTTTCCTGAACGTCGATCACTTCAAACGCGTTAACGATACGTGGGGTCACAGCGTCGGTGATGAGCTATTGATCGCGATCGCGCAGCGCATCACGGCCCGGCTCACGCGCGAGATGACCCTGGCAAGGCTCGGAGGCGACGCCTTTATCCTGCTGGTGCCGGAATGTGACGACGACAGGCTCAACGCGCTGGTCACCGCGCTGCTTGAAGATGTGCGACGCCCTCTGTCCGTCTGCGGACATACGTTAAGCACGACGATCAGCGCGGGCGTCAGCCTCTATCCTCAGGACGGCGAAACGCTGCATGAGCTGAAGCTCAAGGCGGATGCAGCATTACATCGCGTCAAGGAATATGGCCGCAACGGCTGGGCGATTTACCGGACCGAGATGTCAACGGCGATCCCGGCAAAACCCGGTTTCCTGCAGGAGCTTTCTCAGGCGCTTGAGCGCGATCAGTTTGAACTGTGGTACCAGCCAACCTGGCATGCCGGAGAGAAAACCATTCACGGTTTTGAAGCCCTTCTGCGCTGGCGGCATCCTGAGCAAGGGGTTGTATTGCCTAATCTGTTTATCCCCTCTCTGGAGCAAACGGGCTTAATTATTCCGGTAGGTAACTGGGCCATTGAAGCGGCGTGCCGACAGCTTCATTTCTGGACTGAGCAAGGTTTCAGCCAGTGGACGCTGTCTCTCAACCTATCCCCCATCCAGTTTGAACAGCCTGATATTTTCCAGATCGTCTCGTCGATGCTGGAAAAATATAACTTGTCTCCGTCCCGGCTGATTCTGGAGGTAACGGAAAGCACCGCGCTTAAAAATCTGGACCGCAGCATTGAGTTGCTCAATGCGTTTAATCACGAGGGGATCGTTGTCTCGATTGATGATTTTGGGACGGGCTATTCCAACCTTTTGATGCTGAGCGTGCTGCCAGCAAAAGAACTCAAGATCGACAGAAGCTTTGTCACGTCGATGCTGGAAAATGAAAAAAGCTACAAGCTGGTTGAAACCATTATCAGTATCGCCCGGACCATGGAGATGAATGTGGTGGCAGAAGGGATCGAGACGGAAGAACAGCAGGCGGTTCTCACCCGACTCGGCTGCGATTACCTGCAGGGATATCTTTTCTCCCGCCCCTTACCTGCCGAACAGGTACCGTGGCTACTGCTGCAGATAAACTCAGACAAACAGATTATACACATTAATAAAATTCAAACGGACCCCGCATTTATTTCTCAAAAAAATCATGCCTGACGGGGTTAAGTGGAGTATGTTTCAAGGGAGTACACGCGAGTCAATTCTGTCATGATTGTCAGGCACATGTTGTCGATGAACAGGAAACGCCTATGTCGCAACCTTGTTTTGATGCGTTGAATGTAATTAAAACACCCGTGTGGCTCGTTTCACCCGTGTCGGAAAAGATCATTTTTGCGAATGTGGCCGCAACGCAGATCATGGGGGATAAAACGCTCGATGACATGCGCAAAGGGATCTATTCAGCCAGTGCGCAAACCGTCCTGTCGATGTATGTATCTGAACTGAAAACAGAGCAGGAGATCGTCGAAATCTGGACAACAAGCCGGGATGGACAGGATACGCCGTTAAGCTGTCGCCTCTCGCTTGCCCACTACGCGCCCTGGGGCGATGTGATTGTTTTCGAGGGCATCTCCCAACAAATACTCTCAGGATTGAAGGCCAGCCGTTCCGCTACCTACCGGCGGAAAAAACAGGGTTTTTATGCGCGCTTTTTTCTGACCAACAGCGCCCCGATGCTGTTAATCGATCCGGCCCGCGACGGCCAAATCGTCGATGCAAATCTGGCCGCACTCAATTTTTATGGTTATTCACATGATGACATTTGCAGTAAGCATACCTGGGAAATCAATACGCTGGGGCGAGATGTGATGCCCATTATGACTGCGATTGCCGCGCTGCCCGGTGGTCACAAGCCGCTCAATTTTGTTCACCGCCTTGCCGATGGATCCACCCGCCACGTTCAGACGTATGCCGGGCCCATTGAGATCTACGGTGACAAGCTGATGCTGTGCATCATCCACGATATCACCGAGCAAAAAAGGCTGGAGCAGGAGCTGGAACATGCGGCGTTACGTGACTCCATGACGGGGTTACTCAACCGGCGCCAGTTTTACGCGATTACCGATCAAAGCAATCTGAATAAACTTCCCGCGCAGCAGCAATTTAGCCTGCTGCTGGTGGATACCGACCATTTCAAAAACATTAATGACCTGTTCGGCCATCTGAAAGGCGATGAGGTGCTTATCGCCCTTTCCCGGACGCTGGAAGCCTGTAGTCGGGAGGGCGATATGGTGTTCCGCTGGGGTGGCGAAGAGTTCGTTATCCTGCTGCCGCGCACCTCTCTCGACACCGCGATGCAGATTGCCGAGTCAGTCCGTGCAGCCGTTGCCCGCATTACGATTCCAGGCTTGCCGCGGTTTACCGTCAGCATCGGCGTAGCGCGGCACAATCAGGGAGAGAGTATTGACGAGCTGTTTAAGCGTGTGGACGATGCGCTGTATCGCGCTAAAAATGACGGACGCAATAAAGTCCTTGCGGCATGAAACTGGAGTATCCGGAAAAGCCCCGCTACAATGCCCACCTCGAATCAATTAGCGTCAGGTGGGTAAAAACCGCAATGGGAAAAACTGAAATAATACTCACCTTAATTATTTTACTCCTTATTATATTTGGCTTCTGGTTTATTTTTAGCGGTGAGATCTGGTATCTCGTCGAGTTTCTGGAAAATAGCCTTTACCCGACCTTCGACGCACCGTAACGCACGTTTAATCGCTTGTTTCACCTACCGAATATGTCAGGTATCTGCTTCCCTTACAGCCGCGTAAAATACGCGGCGTTATCCTCCAACAACGTTGATAACGAATCAATTATTCATTTGCTTATGTTGCCCGTGCTCTGACGGGCTTTTTTATTTCCGGCAATTCAGCCACGCCAGGCTATATCTTAATCATCTTTATTGATAGAGGTGAGGAAAGATGAGCAAGAAGATCCTGATGCTGGTTGGCGATTACGCCGAAGATTACGAAACCATGGTGCCTTTTCAGGCGTTGCAGATGATTGGTCATCAGGTGGATGCGGTCTGCCCCGACAAACCGAAGGGCGATTACATCATGACGGCAATCCATGACTTTGACGGCGCCCAGACCTACAGCGAAAAGCCCGGTCACCGCTTTACCCTCAACGCCGATTTTTCAGCCGTAAAGGAGCAGGACTACGACGCGCTGCTCATCCCCGGCGGGAGAGCCCCCGAGTATCTGCGGTTAAATGAGGACGTCTTAAAGCTGGTACAGGCATTTGACGCCGCGCGTAAGCCGATTGCCGCGGTGTGCCACGGCCCGCAGCTGCTTGCTGCCGCGGGCATTCTGAAAGGACGCACCTGTAGCGCCTACCCGGCCTGCGCGCCTGAGGTCCGTCTCAGCGGCGGACACTACGCCGCTATCGGCATCGATCAGGCCCATGTAGACGGTAACCTGGTGACGGCTCCCGCATGGCCCGCGCATCCGCAGTGGCTGGCGAAGTTTAATGCGCTGTTAGAATAACAGAGACCCGGCATCGGGCCACGCATAGCGAATGAAGCGGTACCGCGAATTGCAGGTCTGGCGCGAGAATGCGCCAGGCCTCATAAAACATCAGTGCTTCTCGATATACATGGTCCGGCTATACGCCACGTCTTCCGGGTTATTGATGGGGTAGCCTTTCACCCAGGGCTTAATCAGGCGACCATTGGTGTACTGGTAAATGGGCGCGATAGGCGCTTTCTCCAGGAGGATTTTCTCCGCCATGTTGTAGTCCGTATTACGCGCTTTCGCCGTGGTTTCCAGCGTCGCCTGGTGGATAATTTTATCGTAGGCCGGGTCGTTGAAACGCGAGATATTGCCGCTGTGGGTGGAGGTCAGCAGGGACAGGAAGGTCGACGGCTCATTGTAATCGCCTACCCATGACGCGCGGATCACATCAAAATTGCCGGTATTACGGCTGTCGATATAGGTTTTCCACTCCTGGTTTTGCAGTTTGACGTCCACACCGAGATTTTTCTTCCACATGGACGCCACCGCAATGGCGATTTTCTGATGGTTTTCCGAGGTGTTGTACAGCAGGGTCAACTTCAGCGGACGCTGCGGGCCGTAACCTGCGGCCTGGAGCAAAGTTTTCGCCTGAGCGTTCAGCTCCTGCTGGGACATCTGCTCGAACGGTGAAGGCTCAGGGGTGAAGCCCGCCGTCACGTCTGGGGTGAAATGCCAGGCCGGCTTCTCGCCTGTACCTAATACCTTTTCCGCCATAATGCGGCGATCGATAGTCATGCTCAGCGCAAGACGAACCCGGGCATCGGCCGTCGGGCCCTTTTGCGTGTTAAACGCATAGTAATAGGTCCCGAGCTGAGGCGGCGTATACACCTGTCCCGGAATGTCCTTCAGGAGCTTCTGATACATGTTTTTCGGGAACGATTCGGTGATATCAATATCCCCCGCCAGATAGCGCTTAGTGGCGGACGATTCCTGATTAATCGGAATGAAGGTCACTTTTTGCAGGACAGTTTTCGCGTTGTCCCAGTAGTGCGTATTTGGCACGACAACCAGTTTTTCATTCACCACGCGGTCGTTCAGGACGTACGCGCCGTTACCCACCAGAGCGCCCGGACGCGTCCACTCTTTCCCGCTTTCAACGTTCGCTTTTTGCACCGGATAGAAGGCGAAGTTTGCCGTCAGGTTGCTAAACCACGGGAGCGGTTTGTCCAGCTGGACGCGTAAGGTTCTGGCATCCACCGCCGTCACGCCCAGGGTATCTGGCGTCGCTTTGCCATCGATAATGGCCTGCGCGTTATTGATGCCTGCCAGCGCCGCAAACCAGGCAAACGGAGACGTGGTTTTCGGGTCAACCAGACGCTGCCAGCTGTAGACAAAATCCTGCGCGGTGACGGGCGTACCGTCAGACCATTTGGCGTTATCGCGCAGGGTGAACGTCCAGATACGGTTATCGTTGCTCTGCCAGCGCGTCGCCACGCCGGGGGTCAGCTCCCCTTTCTCGTTCTGATTCACCAGCCCTTCGAAAAGATCGCGAATCACCTGAATCTCGGGTAATCCCACCGCTTTTGCCGGATCGAGCGAAGCCGGCTCGTCTTTAATATGCCTGACCAGCTCCTGTTTTTGCGCCAGTACCGTGCCCTGGGGCACATCAGCAGCGTACGAGAGTGTAGAGAGTCCGCACAGGTACAGTGCAGCGCAAAGACGCGAAACAGGATGCTTCATAAGATCCCCTTTGATGAATTCAGGTAACAAGCAGATGCGTAATTATTTGTTTCGAAACAGAGAAATGCAAATACCTTACTCCTGAATAGTGATTTAAGGCAATTCTCAAGCGTTACGGAAACTATTTGATTAACAGCGGGTTTTGCACAACACTGCCAGTAGAGACTTCTTTATCAGGATTTCGTATGGCAATTACCCGACCACGAGCGGAACGCGGGGCCTTTCCGCCGGGCGCTGAGCAATATGGCCGCTCATTTTTAGGCGCATCGCTGATCTGGTTCCCGGCGCCCGATGCCGATCGCAGCAGCGGTTTGGTCATTGCCGGCACGCACGGAGATGAGAACTCGTCCATCGTCACGCTTTCCTGCGCGCTGCGGACGCTGACGCCTTCATTGCGCCGTCACCACGTGATTCTTGCCGTCAATCCGGACGGCTGTCAGCTTGGATTACGGGCGAATGCGAGGGGCGTTGACCTGAACCGTAATTTCCCGGCGGCAAACTGGCGCGCCGGAGAAACGGTTTATCGCTGGAACAGCTCCGCCGAGGAGCGAGACGTGGTGCTGCTGACGGGAGACAAGCCTGGCTCGGAGCCGGAAACGCAGGCGCTGTGCCAGCTTATCCATAAGATCCACCCCGCCTGGGTTGTCTCCTTCCACGATCCGCTGGCCTGCATTGAAGATCCGCGTCACTCCGAACTGGGCGCGTGGCTGGCGCAGGCTTTCGCCCTGCCGCTCGTCACCAGCGTCGGCTATGAAACACCCGGATCGTTCGGTAGCTGGTGCGCCGATTTGAGCCTGCCCTGCATCACCGCTGAATTTCCGCCAATTTCCTCCGACGAAGCCAGCGAAAAATACTTAAACGCGATGATGGAGCTACTGCGCTGGCAGCCTCAAAGATGAAGCACGCCGCTGGTAAAATTAAGCGCCGGTGAAACGTCAACCGCCAGCCACGTCGGGCCATCCAGATCGGCGAAACGGACCTGATTGACCAGCGGTAGCGCAGCGCCGATCGCCCGGGATGTGCAGAGCATGCATCCCAGCATCAGGGAAAAGCCCTGCGCCTGCGCTTCCGCCGCCAGGGCCAGCGCTTCTGTCAGCCCGCCGGTCTTGTCGAGCTTGATATTGACCATCTCATAGCTGCCCTTAAGCGCGCTCAAATTCTCGCGGGTATGACAGCTTTCATCCGCACAGACGGGCAGCGGATGGATAAAATTCTTCAGCGCCGCATCATCCTTCGCTGGCAGAGGCTGTTCCAGCATCGCCACGCCCAGGTCAGCCAGCAGCTGGCATCGGGCGGCAAGCCCCTCGGGATGCCACGACTCGTTGGCGTCAACAATCAGCGTGGCCGAGGGAACCGCCGAGCGAATGGCGACCATCCGCTCGCTGATCAGGCGATCGTCGAGCTTCACTTTTAGCACCGTGGCCCCTGCGTCATAGAGCGCTTTTGCGCTGGCAGCCATCTGCTCCGGCTCACCAATCACGACCGTTTGCGCCGTCACGACGGACTCCGGCAGCGCCACCCCCAGCAAGGACGTCAGCGATTGTTGCTGCCTGGCGGCCTCAAGGCTCCAGAGCGCACAGTCGATGGCGTTGCGCGCAGCCCCGGCGGGTAAACGCTGCTGTAACGCCTCGCGCGTGAGCCCTTTTTGCAGGTCAGGCACCAGGGTCATGATATGCGCCATCACCGACGCAGGACTTTCTCCATAGCGCGGGTAAGGCGTACATTCCCCGACACCTTTAACCCCCTCTTCTTCGATTTCAACCACGACCACGCTGGCTTCACTTCGACTGCCGCGGGAGATCACAAACGGGGTATGCAATGGCCAGGCTTCTTCATAGACCTTAACGCTTCTCATCACTGACTCCTTGCGGCCCGGAAAGGCGAAAAATTTGGTTTGCCGTGTTATCCGCTGATGGCATACACTAGCCCCGACGTTAACTATATGTAAACAGGAAGATATCTATGTCACAACTCGTTCATTTCCAGGGCAACCCGGTTGCTGTTGCAGGTTCCATTCCGCAGGCTGGCAGCAAAGCGCAGGCTTTTACTCTGGTGGCTAAAGATCTGTCTGACGTCACACTGGCTCAGTTTGCGGGTAAACGCAAAGTACTGAACATTTTCCCAAGCATTGATACCGGCGTTTGTGCCGCGTCCGTGCGTAAATTCAACCAGCTGGCGACTGAAATGGACAACACCGTTGTGCTGTGCATTTCCGCTGACCTGCCGTTTGCCCAGTCCCGTTTCTGCGGTGCTGAAGGCCTGAGCAACGTTATCACCCTCTCCACCCTGCGCAGCGCAGATTTCCTCGAGAAATACGGCGTCAGCATCGCGGAAGGCCCACTGAAAGGTCTGGCAGCACGTGCCGTACTGGTTCTGGATGAAAACGACACCGTTGTCTTCAGCGAACTGGTTAACGAAATCACCACCGAGCCGGACTACACTGCCGCGCTGGACGTGCTGAAAGCATAATAAGTACTTAGCATTCTATACAACTTATTCTCAACCTCGCCGCGGCGGGGTTTTTTATTATAATAAAGCTGAATCGTTAAAGCATAAATGCTCACAAATCACATTAGTCATGCAATAAAAACGTCGACGCGTAACATTAACGTGATCAATAACGCATAATAATCGTTAAAATTCTCTATTTTCGACCGCAGTGAAGCACATCACATTTCCCTTTTTGCCTAAACATTAGATTTGCTTACGAAAGAAAATAATCGTTTCAGCAAAAAGGATAAAATATGAAAATTAAATTCGCTTTTACGCTCCTTGCGGTACTGATTTCTGGCCATGCAGCGGCCAAAACCTGGGTGCTGACAAGCGCTGAAAGCAGCGTAGAGAAAGGAAACTGGAAGATTTCCAGCGATGAGCTGAAAGTTAAAGATCAAACGTTCAGCATTGAGCAAAAAGTCTTGCACGGTGGTAAACAGGAAGGCAGCAAAGTCATCATAATCAGCAGTAAAGACGGCCTGACGATTACCCTGAGCCCGACCCGCGGGATGAACCTTCTGCATGTAGAAGGCTTTGGCACCCGACTGGGGTGGAATTCGCCCGTTAAAGAGGTCGTTAATCCGGCATATATCAATCTTGAGAGCCGCAACGGTCTCGGCTGGCTGGATGGTTTCAACGAGATGATGGTGCGCTGTGGCTATGAGTGGACAGGACATCCGGTCACCGCTGACGGGCAAATTTACACCCTGCACGGCAGGGCCGGTAATACCCCCGTTTCGCAGGTCGAGGTTGAAATCGCCGATGCCGTCCCGCATGAGATCCGCGTTCGGGGTTTGATCAAAGAGAGCACGTTTAAAAAATCGGATCTGCAAACCATGACCGAACTGCGCTACGTTCCCGGAACCAACCAGTTCAGCCTGCACGATGTTCTGACCAACCATGCGGATTACCCTCACGATTACCAAATCATCTATCACAGCAACTTCGGCACGCCGATCCTTGAAGAAGGCGCGCGTTTCCTTGCGCCGGCGGCGAGCGTGAGCCCGTTCAATGACTACGCCAAAGCGGGGGTTAACGACTGGCAAACCTATGCCGGGCCGACAAAAGGCTTTGATGAGATGGTCTTTAACATTAAACCGCTCGCGGACAATAACCACGAAACGCTTGCGGCGGTGGTCAATAAAGCCGGAGATAAAGGCGCGTCAATCCAGTTTGATACCCGCCAGCTGCCCGTGCTGACCTTATGGAAGAACACCGACACGCTGAAGCAGGGCTACGTCACGGGCATTGAGCCAGGCACCAGCTACGCCTACCCCGTGACGATTGAACGCGAGCAGAAGCGGGTTAAGCAGCTGCAGCCCGGTGCCAGCGCGCAGTTTGACCTGACCTATACCCTGCTGCACAGCCCGCAGCAGGTGAAAGAGGTCGAAAACAGGATTGCGTCGATTCAGGGAGAGACAAAAACAGAAATCGTTAGCACGCCTATGGCGAAGGAATAACCATAAAGTAAAAAGCCTCTTTACAGAGGCTTTTTGTTATTCGTCGCCTTTCTTATGATTCAACCCGTACTCACGCAGCTTGTTCGCGATCGCGGTATGCGAGACGCCAAGGCGTTTTGCCAGCTTGCGGGTGCTGGGATAGCTGCGGTACAGCTGCGTCAGCACTGAACGCTCAAAACGGCTGGTGATATCGTCCAGCGAACCTTCCATCGCCTCTTCGCCAACCGATACCGTCCCCGCGTCGTAATCAGGCAACAGAATATCCTGCGGACGCAGTTCATAGCCTTCCAGCTGGGTCAGCGCACGATAAACGGCGTTTTTGAGCTGGCGAATGTTGCCCGGCCAGCCGTAGCCCATCAGCACCGTGCCGAGATCGGCAGACAGCTTCGGACGCGGCACCCCCTGCTCGTCGGCAAAGCGGGCGACGAACAGCTCCGTTAGCGGCATGATGTCCTGCGGACAATCGCGCAGCGGGGGAATATTCAGCGTCAGGACGTTGAGGCGGTAATAGAGATCCTCGCGGAAGATCCCCTTTTGCACCAGTTCCACCAGGTTTTTCTGGGTGGCGCAAATGACGCGCACGTCCACATGCACTTCGTGATCCTCACCGACGCGGCGGAAGGTTCCGTCGTTCAGGAAACGCAGCAGCTTAGCCTGCATGCGCGGCGACATTTCGCCGATTTCGTCCAGCAGCACGGAGCCGCCGTTAGCCTGCTCGAAGAACCCTTTCTTGCCTTCCGGCGCGTGGCCAAACAGCTCGCTTTCAACGGCGTCTTCCGGAATAGAGGCGCAGTTAAGTGCCAGATAAGGCTTAGCCGCACGCGGGCTCGCCAGATGCACGGCGTGAGCCAGCAGGTCTTTCCCGGTGCCGGTATCCCCGGTAATCAGCAGCGGCGCGGTCAGGCTTGCGAGCTTGCGCGCCTGGTCAACCACATGGCGCATTTTCGGGCTGACGGCAATAATCTGGCTGAACGCGCCGACATCCTGACTGGAGAGATTTTGCAGCTGGCGACCCATGCGTAACGTCGAGCGCAGCATGATCACCGCCCCGGTCAACACGCGGGTATTCCCTTCCCCTTTCAGATAGACCGGCGTGATCTCCATCAGGAAATTCTGCCCGTTAATCACCACATGCTCGCTAAGCGTGTTCTGCGGATTGCTGTCCAGCCAGCGCTGGAAGTTAAAGCCGGGGATCAGCTGCGCGGCGTTATGATTGCTGAGCTTCTCCTGGCTCTGCGCGAAAAGCTGGCAGCTCGCGTGGTTAACGCGCTCAACTTTGCTTTTCAAATCCAGGGAGAGGAACGGCTCAGGCATCGCTTCCAGCAGCGCGCTCAGCGCCAGGTGCTCACGCTCAGAGGGCATCCAGGGAATGGTGCGTACATCCGTAACGCCAGCGATACGGCGGATTTCCGCCATCAGGCTGCTGAAGGTATTAAATTCAATTTCGGCAAAATTGAGGTAAATTCGCCCGACAGGATCGATCTCAATGCCACGTAAATCAATGCTACGTAAAACAAGAAGATCGAGTAACTCGCGGGTCAGACCGAGACGGTCTTCACAGAAGACTTCAAGACGCATGGGAAATTCACCGTTTTAAGCCAATAACAGTAAAATGATATGCCAGAACACGGTGATCGGGAAGATGGCTGTCAACAAATATTGACAGCCAGCACGATAAGTGAACAAAACCTCACGGAGCCGGTTTTTTATTGAGCGTCTCTTTAAGCTGGCCGATCAGCTCGCGCCTGAAATCCCCCAGCCGGGGCTTATCGCCATCAATCCACGGCAGCGGACGGCAGACTTCCATCGCTTTAATCCCCAAACGCGCGGTCAATAATCCCGCGCCGATACCCTGCGCGGCACGAGCGGAAAGACGCGCCGCCAGATCCTGCGACATCCAGTCCATTCCCACTTCGCGCACCAGTTCACTCGCCCCGGCAAACGCGATATTGAGCAGGACCAGCTTGAACAGGCGGAGTCGACTGTAGTAACCCAGCTCTATACCGTAAAGGTTCGCGATACGGTTGATCAGGCGCAGGTTACGCCAGGCGATAAAAGCCATATCGACCAGCGCCAGC
Organism: Enterobacter cloacae complex sp. S3; assembly: GCF_014930495.1. Taxonomy (NCBI): domain Bacteria; kingdom Pseudomonadati; phylum Pseudomonadota; class Gammaproteobacteria; order Enterobacterales; family Enterobacteriaceae; genus Enterobacter; species Enterobacter cloacae complex sp. S3. The sequence goes on from NZ_JADBRD010000013.1 coordinate 47,897, forward strand.
GGGCTGACGGCAATCATCAGGGTGGATTCCGCCGCAGAACGGCTGATCTCGCGTCGCGCCTGGGCATCCAGTACCGGCTGAACCATATGGGAGTAGAGCGTCACCACTTCCCGGTCATTCTGTGTTTCATGGATGGCGGCATACCAGCGCTGAAGCGCCGGATGCGACTGATCGATTCCCGCCTGGCTGGCCAGCTTTTCACAGAACGCGCGGCCTTTACCGGTGCCGTGACTGTGGAGCAGATCCCGCGCTTCATCACGCTCGTGCGCGCGCTGGCGCAAACGCCAGAGCCGCCGCCACTCGGTGGCAACCGACCCGATGCCCGCCCCCACAATCAGCGCGCCCGCGGCACATCCGCCCAGCGCGACCCAGTCCTGAGTTTGCCAGGCATTCATCGTCCACTGCACGCCCTGCCCAACCACGCTTACGCCAAACAGCGCCAGACCGGCGGTGACCATCCTGCGCCACAGGCTGCGTTTTGGACGCAGGGCGGCTTCCACAACGGCCTCAGCAGGACCTTCCTCGACGCCGGGCTCCTCGGTCAGGGCCGGGGCAAAGTTATCAGCCTGCGTGCCGCTGAACGTCTGCGCGGTTTTAAACGCCTCCTGAGGATCATGCTCAAGCGTTCCGGTAAAGTCTATGCGCGGTTTTAACGGTTCCGTCATCGCAATTTATCTCCAATCAAAAACTCCAGCGCCGCATCCAGACGGATGTGTGGTAATGGCCGATCGACGCTCATTGCCTGCGGGCGGAAGGCTTCAAACTGGAAGCCCTGGTTCTGCCAGAAGGCCTGACCCGGCAGCCGCGCAGGCACTTCGCCCGGATAGACGGTAAGCGGTTCACCGTCGCTGAGCCGGTTCCCGCGTAATGCCGGTATTTTCTCGCCGTTAAGATCAATCAGCCCGCTTTGCGTTGCCTGCACGGACGCAAGCCCAAGGCAATCCATGCCGATCCCTTCGAAGGCGGCGTTTTGCCAGGCGTCCTGCACCAGCTGCTGCAGCAGCGATACCATATTGGCATGCTGATCGACCGTGACGTGATCGGCCTTGGTGGCCGCAAAGAGCAGTTTATCGATCACCGGTGAGAACAGACGGCGAAACAGCGTCCGCTGCCCGTAGTGAAAACTTTGCATCAGCTGCGTCAGCGCCAGGCGCATATCGTTGAAGGCCTGCGGCCCGCTGTTGAGCGGCTGCAGACAATCCACCAGCACAATCTGACGGTCAAATCGCAAGAAATGGTTTTTATAGAATCCCTTGACCACTTTTTCACAGTAGTAATTGTAACGCTCGCGCAGCATCCCGGCGTTAGTGTGCCTGTCGGCCTGCGCCAGCTTCGACTCGCCCGCCCCATCCACGTCCGGCCAGGGGAAGAACTGAAGCGCAGGCGCGCCCGCTAAATCACCCGGCAGGACAAAGCGACCCGGCTGAATGAAGTGCAACCCTTCCTGTTTGCACTGGTGCAGATACGCCGTCCAGGATTCGGCAATGGCCGCCAGACGGTTTTCATCGGCCGGCGCAAGCGGGTCCAGGCCTTCGCACAGCTGTCGCCATTTGGCCGACCACCCGGCGCGCTGCCCCTGTAACAAGCCCGTCATCTGGCGGGACCAGCTGAGGTAATCCTGCGCCAGCATCGGCAGGTCGAGCAACCATTCACCGGGGTAATCGACGATTTCAAGGTACAGCGTAGAAGTATCCTTGAAGTGGCGCATCAGGGATTCATTCGAGCGAAAGCGCAGCGCGAGGCGAATTTCACTCACCCCTCGCGTCGGCGTCGGCCACATGGGCGGATCGCCATAGAGCTGCGCCAGCCCTTCGTCATAGGTAAAACGTGGAATCCCAAAATCACGCTGAGGAACGCGCTTCACGCCCAGCAGGCGTTCTTCCCGCACCGCGCTGAGCAGCGGCAGACGCGCCCCGGCGTGCAGGTTCAGGAGCTGGTTTACCATCGCGGTGATAAACGCCGTCTTACCGCTGCGGCTCAGCCCCGTCACGGCCAGACGCAGATGACGGTCAACGCCGCGGTTCACCAGTGAATTGATTTCGTTTTTAAGTCGCTTCATCGCCGTCCTTCGTTGCCTGGAAGCCTTGAATGCATTGCTTCAGAATACAATAAATGGGGGCAGATCGTTGATTATCAATTCTTATTTATTGCTATTGCCGTTTTCTCTCCAGTAAGATGAACGGCATTGCTGTCAGTCCGGAGTGAGTAAGGTGTATGTCACCCACCATCTATGATATCGCACGGGTTGCGGGCGTATCGAAATCAACCGTTTCCCGCGTTCTGAATAAACAAACGAATATTTCTCCCGAAGCGCGTGAAAAAGTGCTGAAGGCGATTGACGAATTAAATTATCAGCCCAACAAACTGGCCCGCGCCCTGACCTCTTCAGGCTTCGATGCCATTATGGTTATTTCGACCCGTTCAACCAAAACCACTGCCGGTAATCCTTTTTTTTCCGATGTCCTGCATGCCATTACGGCAAAAGCGGAAGAAGAAGGATTTGACGTTATTTTACAAACGTCAAAAAGCAGCGAAGATGATTTGCTGAAATGCGTGAGTAAAATAAAACAGAAGATGATCAAAGGGATCATTATGCTGAGCTCACCGGCAAATGAATCCTTTTTCACCACGCTGGATGCGTATGGCGTACCGGTGGTGGTTATCGGTAAAGTGGAAGGTGAGTATCAAAATATCTATTCCGTCGACACGGATAATTTCCATGACAGCGCCACGCTGACCGAAACCTTTATTAAAAACGGACGCCGTAAAATTGCCTGTCTGCATGCCCCGCTTGATTATCATGTTTCGATCGATCGCCTTGCGGGCTATAAAGCCAGTCTGGAAAAGCACCATATTGCCCTTAACCCGGACTGGATCAGGGATGGCGGTTATACCCATGAGAGTGCGCTTACGGCAGCGCTGGAATTGTTGTCTTCACCCACGCCGCCTGATGCAGTATTCGCTACCGACAGCATGAAGTTACTTAGCCTCTATCGCGCGGCGGATGAGTTGAACCTGATGATCCCGGAGCAGGTGGTGATAGCCGGATACAGTGACCCGATGCTGTCTCTCATTTTAACTCCCTCGCCTGGCGGCTTTGATATCCCCACCCGAAAACTGGGGGAAGAGAGCTGCGATCTTCTTTTCAGGCGTATTGCGGGTCATCCCGCCCCGCAAAAAGTGCTGGTTGATACCCACTTTTTGTTGGCTGCTTCCCTTCGCTAAAACCAGGGGCGAAGTGCCCCTGGCGTGCAGTCGGTCAGAACGCGTAGTTTACGCCAACCCCCGCATAGTGGAAGCGGTCGCTCTCGCCTTCATCGTGGTTTTCCCACTCATAGGCGTATTCCAGCGTCATGGATAAACCATTGTTGAAATCGTAAGCGTAGAGGAGACCGAGTCGGTTGAAATCGTGTCCTTCACGCTCAGGATCGTCCTGCCAGTCCCAGTTCGACCAGCGATCGAGCCCCAGGCGGGTATAAGGCGTTAAGGTGGTCTGGCCTAACAAAATGGGCAGATAGGCACGAATTTCCTGAGTAGAAAACTCGCCGTTATTACGGGAACTGTCCATATTGAAGCCGCGCTCTAAATAATAATTCACTTTAGCCGCAAAGGTTTCGTTAATGGTCCAGGTAAAGCCCGTTTCGGTTTCAACGCGGCTGTCGGCATAGCCGGTTTTTTGCAGATCGTTAGCAAACTGATACATGGCAAACCAGCCGCCAAAACGCCAGTCATCGGTTAATTTAATATCCCAGTCAGGCTGAACTTTGTAGCGCTGCATATTAGCGCTGCCGTCTTTGGCACCGTGCTCATCTTTAAAGTGATAACCATAATTACGGAAACCGCCGGTCAGACCGAAGGTGAAATTATCGGTTCCGATAAAGCGATAGCGTAATTGAAATTCAGGACGATCGAAATAGGTTCCACGGGTCATACTGCTGTAATCAACCGGCCCCTCCTGATACATCGCCAGCGAAATAGTCCACGCATCCCAGGTTGCATTAAACCACACGGAAGGTTCATATAATCCATCTTTATCGTCGCCCTGCCCCTCGACGTTTTCGATTTCATACATTGCGCCAATATTAAATTCCCACTGTTTAGCTGCTTCTGATGCTTGTGCACAGCTAACTCCTGCGCACAGAACGAGCGCAGCACTTCTTAGTAGAGTACTCATTTAATTTTCCCTTTATAAGTAACAAACAAAAAAACCGGAAATTTGCATTTCCGGCGAACACCTTTCTTATCTAATAGCCGCTTCGGTTTCAGCGTCGAAGAAATGGCACTTATTCATATCGAACTGGATATTGATATTATCCCCTGCGGCATAATCATTCGCCGCGCCAGCGCGAACCACCAGCTCATGACCGCCAACGGTGGCGTAAAGCATGAATTCCGCGCCGGTCAGTTCGGCTACGCTGACTTTCGCCGCGATATTATTACCACTGCTCTGCAAAGTGAGAATATCTTCCGGGCGGATCCCAAATACCACCGCTTTGCGCTGATATCCTGCGGCATTCAGTGAAGCGAGTTTGTCTTCCGGGATCGCCAGACGCAGCGTTTCCGTGACGAAATAGCGATCGTCGATAGCGCCGCGAATAAAGTTCATGGCTGGCGATCCAATAAACCCAGCAACAAACATGTTTGCCGGTTCGTTGTATACCTGCTTCGGAGCGCCGACCTGCTGAATAATGCCGTCTTTTAAGATCACGATGCGGGTCGCCATCGTCATGGCTTCCGTCTGGTCGTGGGTCACGTAAATCATCGTGGTGTTGAGCTTCTGGTGCAGCTTGCTGATTTCAGCCCGCATCTGCACGCGAAGCTTGGCATCAAGGTTGGAGAGCGGTTCATCCATCAGGAACACACCCGCTTCGCGCACGATCGCCCTGCCCAACGCCACGCGCTGTCGCTGGCCGCCGGACAGCGCGCCCGGTTTACGCTTGAGGTACTCGCGTAATCCGAGGATCTGTGCCGCCCAGTTAACGCGCTCGTCGATAACCACAGGCGCAATTTTTTGCATCTTCAGGCCGAACGCCATGTTGTCGTAGACCGTCATATGCGGATAAAGCGCATAGTTCTGGAACACCATCGCGATATTGCGTGACTTGGCGGGCACGTCATTCATGCACACCCCGTCAATAATCAGTTCACCCGCGCTGATCTCCTCCAGACCGGCAATCATGCGCAGCGTCGTGGATTTCCCACAGCCCGAAGGCCCGACGAAGACGATGAACTCCTTGTCTTCAATTTCGAGACTGAAATCCTTAACCACGTGGACCTGGTTATCATAGATTTTCTGAATGTGTTTCAGGGACAGTTGAGCCATTGTTAATTCCTTATCAATACGTCCGGGATGCCCAAAACTCCATCAGGCATTTCCAGGTCAGTTCCCGCGTTGAATGAAGTTGTAAACCCGCATGGTTCAGGCCAGATCCAATCCCAACCGATAGCATTCCCGCCGCGTTGATCGCCTCAACGCCTGCAGGTGCATCTTCGATACCTATAGCCGCGTCAGGACGCACATTCAGGCCTGCACAGGCAGCAAGGAAGATCTCCGGGTCTGGCTTTGAGCGGCGAATACGGGAAGCATCGGCACAAAAATCGAAGGCCTGATGAATGCCCAGCGCGTGCAGGATCCCCGGGGCATTCAGGGAAACGGAGGCGAGCCCAATTTTGACCTTCGCCGCACGGATATCCGCCAGCACGTCGCGAATACCCGGAAGCAGTGAATCCTCCGTCAGCGACGCCAGAGACTGGACATAGAGCGCGTTCTTTTTCGTCGCCAGCGCGAGGCACTGCTCATGGCTGAACATCCCCTCTTTCCCGCCATGCTTCAGGATGCGCTGCAGGGAATCCATGCGGCTAATGCCCTTCAGCTGTTCGTTAAATACTTCGTCGAAGGTGATGCCGATTTCATCCGCCACTGCACGCCAGGCCAGAAAATGGAGGTGCGCGGTATCGGTGATCACACCGTCCAGATCGAATACAACCGCCTTAAGCGTCATGATGCTCCTCCGTGGTAGCGGTCCCATTAACAGGTGCAAGAAAATCCTTATAAGCGCAAACTGTCCGCCCCGATACGTGTAGCGTCTTGCCCCACAGCGTCAGCATGGAAGGTGCCGAAGCTTCAATGGTTAACACCTCGTTTTCACAGGTGAAGTGCAGCGTTGCATTCCGCCATCGCAGCGGGAATGCCAGTCTTCGCCAGTGGGCCGGCAACCTGGGCGAAAGATGCAGCTCCCCATCCACTATCTGCATACCGGCAAAGCCCTGAATGACGCCGGACCAGATAGCGCCGGTCGCAGCGGCGTGAATTCCGTCATCGCAGCTGTGCGGGTCGTCCCCAAGATCGATGGCGACGCCATCGCGCCAGAAGGCGTAGGCACCTTCGACGTCACCACAGCGGGCAGTCACAATGCCGTGAATGGCCTTGCTCAGCGAAGAGTCATGGATCGTGCGGGGCTCATAGAACGCCAGATTGGCGGCACACTGCTGCGGGGTAAACCGCTCCGGCAACAGGTAGGTAAGCATCACCACATCAGCCTGCTTAAGGATCTGCATGTCGTTGACTTCCGCGCGGGAATAATCGAGCAGAATGGTCTGCTTACCCGCTTTGGCTTTGTAGCGGCTGAGATCAATGGCCGGTTTGACCATGAAGGTATCATCCTGCGGGATCACACCGTCTGAATTGGCCTCCGGCAGCCATAAGCACGTCAGGAACCGTGTCGCTTTCTGCGTAAAACCTTCATCCTCGCGCCCAAACATCGCCATAAACTGGCGAGCGCAGGCGACGTTGTGCCAGGCCAGATAGTTGGTATACGCGTTGTTGTTCACATGCTCGGTGTATTCGTCCGGTCCGATAACGTCATGGATTTCGAGACGACCATTAATTTCCGTCGCGCGGCCCATCCAGAACGCGGCGGTTTCCATCAGCAGCGTCAGGCCTTCGTTTCGCATAAAGGCATCATCGTGCGTCGCCTGCCAGTAAGCGACGACGGCCCAGGCAATGTCCGCCACGATGTGGTGTTCCGCCAGCGCGGAGGCCACCTTCTGACGCGTACCGGTTCGGATGTTGATAGCCGCGAACTCCGGCGTCTCTTCCAGCCCGCTGGCGGCGCTTTCCCATGGGAACAACGCGCCGGGCCAGCCGTTGCGACGGGCTTTTTCCCGCGCGCCGGCCAGGTTGAGCCAACGATAGCGCAGCAGGCTACGAGCGATTTGAGGTCGCGTGAAGAGATGGAAAGGCAGCAGGAAAATTTCGGTATCCCAGAAGACGTGGCCTTTATACCCCTCACCCGTCAGCCCTTTGGCGGCGATACTGCTTCGCTCATCATGGGCTGGCGTCATGGTCGTCAAATGCCAGACGGCGTAATCCAGCGCCATCTGATCCTGATGTTCCGTAGAGTCCACCTCCACCCGAGCGTTACGCCAGACCTCTTGCCAGGCACACGCCGAACTCTCAAGCAAGGCGTCGTAGCCTCTTGCCGCACAGACCTTAAGATCGGCCAGCGCGTTGCGGGCAAAAGACGCCTGCGACAGTGCTTTATCACTGCGATGTGCCACCCAGACGATTTTTTCAAGCGTGACAGTGTCACCCTTAGCAATCGTCAGCGAATGATGAACGCTAAGACGACGATTTTTGGCGGTGAAACAGCTATCGCTCTTCGCGGAGAGCTGACAATATGCTGAAACAACAATCTCAGACGCGCGGTCCTGCGTTTCATACACGCCCTGCATATATTGCTGGTCGAACACTCTGACCGACATTTCATCCAGATGCTGTCTGCCGCTGTTCGTTTGCGTTGCGTCAATGCCGGTTTGCAGCACGGCCTGCGTGGCGGCATCGAGCGGTGTAATCGAAAGCTGCATGGCCACTAAGGGCAACTGGTCTAGCGACACAAAACGACGGCTCTCCAGACGATAGCGTTTCCCGTCAGGCGAGCGCCAGACGACGCTGCGACGAAGCTCCCCATTAGCAAACGCCAGCTCGCGCTGCCACTCGAGGATTTCGCCTGACAGGAGCGTGAAATTGACGCCATCCAGCTCAACATCGATACCGATGATATCCGGCAGATTGATCAGCTCAGTGGTCTCGTTGCGACCAGCACGATGATAGAGGCCCGCAAGATACATGCCTCTGGTTTGCTGGGTGTAATCTTCTTCGTGCGCAGCGCGGATCCCCATGTAGCCATTACCGCAGGCCATGATGGAGGCGTATTTATTCAGGCTGTGTGGACAAAAGCCCGGGTCGGTTAATACAGACACGTTTAGCATAATGTCACGCTTTCCCCTGTTTCTGCTGATTCATACAGCGCGGCGACGAGCTGCTGGATAACCAGCCCCTGCTCCGCATCAGCGATCATGACGGGTTCTCCCTGCACATGCCGTACGAAGGCATCCATACTGCGCATATGACGCCGATCGTCAGCCTCTTCACGCTGCGTGAGGGTGACTAAAGTACCGGCTTCGTCGTTGTAGATGTGCGCCGGAAACAGCATGGCGCCAGCCTTTTCGCCGCAGAATGCGACGTTCATGATGGATTGTTCACGGATATTGAGCGCAAACGACGTGTCCAGACGCAAAATGCCGCCGTTGCAGAACTCAATGGTGCCAAACAGGGCATCTTCAACGGTAAACTGCGTGGGATCCCACTCGCCAAACTGGCCGCTGCTTTTACGGTTTCCCAGCCTCTGGAAGCTGTGTGCCGTCACCTTTTTTACCGCCGGGAACCCCAGCACGTACATCGCGGCATCGAGCATATGGATGCCGATATCAATCAGCGGCCCACCGCCCTGAAGCGTTTTGTTGGTAAAGACGCCCCAGCCGGGAACCCCGCAGCGGCGTAGCGCCTGCGCCGTGGTGTAATAAATTTCGCCCAGTTCCCCCTTTATCACAGCTTCACGCAGCAGTTGCGTATCGAGAGCAAAACGATGGTGAAAATCATACGCCAGCACTTTTCCCGCCTTGCGCGCGGCCATGCGCATACGGTCGGCCTCCTGCGGCGTCATAGCAGGCGGTTTTTCACACATCACGTGGCAGCCTGCTTCCAGCGCTGCCATGACGTGCCCGAAATGGAACCGGTTAGGCGAACAGACGCTCACCACATCCGGCTTAACCGCCTCGAGCATCTCTCGCGCATCCTGCCATGCCGAGGGAATACCATGACGTTCCGCAAACGCCCGAGCCTGTTCAGGATGGCTGTCCATGACAGCCACCATCTGAACATCCCTGCGCGTGGCGTAATACGAGGCATGCACTTTATCCGCGACCTGCCCGGCGCCAATGATGGCGACGCGCAGAGGCGAAGGTGTAGAAGCACTCATCACGCTCGTCATCCTTAGCATTTACGCAAGTAAGTGAGCGAATCCCGGTATGCCTGAGCCGGATCCTCGGCGCGAACACGGCACTCATACACCACGTAACCCCGGTAGTTATCCGCACGCAGCCGATCGAAAAGGCTGGCAAAATCGAGGCTGCCGCTCCCAGGCTGGTAGCGGTGGTTATCTGCGATGTGCACATGGCCCAGCAGATCGCGGTGCTGATGCAGCGCATCCGTCAGCGAGTCTTCTTCGATGTTCATATGATAGAAATCGCCGATGATCTGCACATGCTTCAGGCCGTTCTCTTCGATATAGCGACGCGCGTCAGCCAGGGTGTTGATCATATGATCCTGATAGCGGTTCAGCGGTTCCAGATAGACGGTCGTTCCGGTGCGCGCCGCCACCTCATCCAGCCAGCGCAGGGAGGCGCTTACGGCTTTGCGGTCACCGTCCAGGCTGCGTGGGGAGGTCATTGGCGGCAGACGGAAGGTAAACATCCCCCAGGCAGCAGGCACGATAATGCCCTTGCCGCCCACTTCCGCCAGCGCTTCCAGGATACGTTCAATCTGCTTTAACCCGTTCAGACGACGTTCTTCGATGAAGTCGCCAATCCAGCCATCGTATCCGCCACAGGCCGTCGTCACCGGCAGACCGGTGGCCTTAATCGCCGCTTTTACCTCGGCGAGGTTTTCCACCAGCAGCTTGCCGTCAATTTCGTAGCCATCAAAACCCATCGCTTTGATGTACTGGAATTTCTCCATGATATTGACCGGGAAAAAGGCCTGATTTTGTGTTGCGATTTTCATGTTTTGCTTTCCTTAGCTTAAAAAGTGACGCCCATTTTGATGCTCAGTTCCGGGTGCTGATCGACATACTTCATGTAGCTTTCCGGGCTGGTGGTGAAGGTGACGACCGGGTCGATGAGATCTTCACAATTCAGATAGCCGTTCATCAGCAGTTCCCAGCAGGTCTCTTCAATACGTTTACGGTTCCAGCGCGGGTAATCCGGGTTGGGTTCGCTGCAGGCGCGGGAGAAGACAATCTTCGCGTTATTGAAATGCGCTTCGCGGCCGAGGTTAAAGCCTTCCGCGAACGGTTTCGCGAAGGCTACGTAGGAGATAGTGCCGCCATAGGCGAGCCCGCGCAGCGCGGACTGCAGCGCATCTGCAAAGCCGCTGGTTTCGATGATCACGTCCGCGCCCTGCTTCCCGGTCAGCTTCTTGATTTCCAGACCGACATCGGTGCCTATTGGGTTCAGACAGTGGTCAGCCCCATGACGGCGGGCAATCTCACAGCGGTGTTCGATAGGGTCGACGCCGATGACGATTGACGCACCGGCTTTTTTGGCCAGCTGGATCGCAATTTGCCCAATGGCTCCCAGACCGACCACGACAACAAAGTCGCCCACGCGAACGTTGGCATCACGCACGCCGCTCATGGCGAACTGCGCCGGATCGTAGCAAACGGCGTTTTTCCAGGAGGCGCCCTGCGGCATTTTGCGCAGCTTATAGTTATTCACCGCGTTAACGATCACCGTTTCCTGCAGCGGTGCGTAGCAGCAGACGCTGTCGCCGATCTGGTATTCCGTGACGTCAGCACCGCATTCGATAATCTCGCCAACAATCATATTGCCCAGCTGGAACTTACCGAATTCGATCCCGCGGGCCGCCCCCTCTTCACGCGGCGTGAACATCTGCCACTCCGCGTTGAACTCTTCGTCAATAAACGGACTGGCGGCGCGGAAATCCACCACTTCGGTACCGTGTTTAGGCGCGCCAAAGCGGGCGCGAATTTTCACTTCATGGACGGCAACCGGACGATCTTCATATTCCACCAGCGCCGCTACACGAGGCGCTGTCGCAACTAATTTTTTCATGACTGACTCCTTGTTAAAATTGGCCGCCTCAGCCCTTCACGCCACCGGCGGTCAAACCACTTTTAATAAAACGTTCAGACAGGGCGTACATGATGACCACCGGAAGCGCCGTCACCAGCGATGCCGCCATCATGCGACCCCAGATATAATCTGGCGTGCTAAAGAGCGTGTTCAGCCCAACCGGCAAGGTGAAATGGCTGGCGCTGGACAGGAAAATGGACGCAAACAGGTAGTCGTTCCACGCCACCATGAAGCAGTAGACAAACACCGACACGAGCCCGGAAATCGCCAGCGGCACGGTGATGCGAAAGATGATTTGCAGGCGGTTCAGGCCGTCCATCATCGCGGCTTCTTCGATTTCGTCCGGGATGGTGTCGAAATAGCTGCGCAGCATGAACACCGCTGTCGGTAACGTTTGGGTCACCATGGTGATAATCAGCGCCAGCTCGGTGTCGTAGATCCCAAGAGCAGTGATGATTTTGAACAGCGGCACCACCAGCAATATTCCGGAGAACATGTACACGGTGTAAAAACTCGCGTTGATCGTCGTGCGGCCCTTAAAACGCAGTTTGGACAAGGCGTAAGCCCCCAGCGTGCCGAGAAATACGGCAATCACCGAGGAGGTCAGCGACACCACCATGCTGTTTTTGAAATAGTCCACGAACGGGAAAATCAGAGGGTTAAAGATGTCGACGTAATGCTGCAGCGTCCACGCCTGCGGCAAAATGGTCGGGTTAAGCGATATCGCCTCTTTCGCACTCTTAAACGACGTCATCAGCATCACGAAGAACGGGAACAGCGTGATGACCAGAAACACCGCCAGCCCGAGATAAAAACCAATACGGCTCAGTACGCGTTTATTTGTTGCCATTGAGGTTTACCCTTTTTCTGGTCAGCAGAATCACCGCGAAGATGATCACGAACAGCACGACAGAGATCGCCGCAGCCTTACCCAAATCGTTGAAAGCGAATGCGGTTTTGTAGAGGTAGACGCCCAAAATATCGACCTTGGTCGTCAACAGGTAGACATCCGCAAACATGTAGAACATCCAGATAGTGCGGAGCGTCACCACCGTTGCCAGCACCGGCATAATCGCGGGCAGCGTAACGATTCGAAAACGCTGCCAGGCATTCGCGCCGTCCATTTCCGCCGCTTCATACAGCGACTTATCAATGGTCTGCAAAATCGCGAGGAACGAAATGAACGCGTACGGGAAGTAGCGCCAGATGGCGAACAGCACCACCAGCACAAAGCTGCTGCCAGGATTGTCGAACCACAGCGGCGCCTGGTCATACAGATGCAGCAGGTCAACGCCCAGATAGTTCACAATGCCGTAGCCGTTGTTGAACATGTATTTCCATGCAAACACCAGCGAAATGGACGGGGTGACGTAGGATAAAATCACCAGTGAACGTGCCGTTTTCCGCAGACGGAATTCACGGTTAAAGAAGATCGCCACCGCCAGCCCCAACCCCGTGCTGCCGATCACCACCAGCGCGGTGTACCAGAACGTCATCCACAGCGAGTGCCAGAATGCCGCATCACTGAGAATGCGAATGTAATTATCCAGCCCGACAAACACAGCGCTAATGCGCGGGTTAAGCGGCAGACGTAAGAAACTGATTTCAATATTGGAAATCATTGGCCAGGCCACCAGGCCCCCCAGCAAAATCAAGCTGGGGGCCAACAGCAGCATGGCGAAAGGCATATCTGAACGACCAGAAAACAACGTCTTCATAATTTCCTTCCGCAGAGCGCTCCTATCGTTGTGAAATCAGATCGGTCAGACGCTTCTGGCTGTTACTAAGCGTGTTGCTGAGATCTTTTTTCCCCACCGTGACGTTATGCACCATGGAACTGATGATGCCGGACCCGGTAACATCGCCCATGCGTGTGAAGTTTTTGTCGCCCACGGCGCCAAATACCTGCACATTCGGGAACTGCGCAATCAGTTCGTAAGGCAGTTGCCCAAACGCTTTAATCACATCGTTGTTTTTCCAGGTATCGGTGCCCACCACCAGCTTGTTCACCGGCAGTGCCGCGCCGGGCGACATCATGACCCAGTCGGTTGCGTTTTGAGCCTGCTCCATCCAGGTCACAAACTTTTCAGCCGCCTGGGTCTCATCTTCGGTTTGACCGGTGGTAATCGTCAGCGACGTGACCATGCCGTAAACGGCAGAAGAGGTTTCTGTTGGGACGACGAAGCCCAGGTTGGCAGGGTTTCCGTCCTGGAATACCGCCGGAAGGATGTAGGTGGAGTAAACCGCCATCGGCGCAGAACCGTTCATGAAGGCATCTTTGATCTCCATGACGTCGTTTGAACCCGGCATGGTGGTCGCGGCCAGATCTTTATAAAACGCCAGGGCTTTTGCCATTTCAGGGGTATCGATGTTGACGTTCCCTTTGGCATCAAAAACGTTCGCGCCGCCGGAAAGCGCAAACTGGGAGAATGCCTGCTCCGTCATCACGCTTTCGGCGGTGGGCAGCGCAATGCCGTAATGTTTTTTGGCCGGGTCGTTAAGGCTCTGGCTGGCTTTCAGCAGCTGCGCCCAGTTATGCGGCTCCTGGATACCCGCCGCAGCCAGTGCATCTTTGTGATACCAGACGCCGGATAGCCAGGCGCTGACTGGCACACCCGTCCAGGCAGAACCGTCTTCCGTACGAACAACACGCAAGATGCCGTCATAGAAGGTGTCCTCGCCTACCGCTTTAATGGCTTCGCCGATAGCTTTGCGATCCAGCAGCTGTTCCTTGTCCATGACTTTCGCGTAGTCATGGCTGACTTCAATCACCTCTGGCAGCGCGCCCGTTCTGGCGAGCGTAATAACCTTGGTGTTGTAGGCATCCTCTTCGACCGGCACCTGTTTCACCGTGATGCCGGGGTTCTCTTTCTCGAACTTTTCGATAAGCTTCGTGATAACCGCCTGGCGCTCCTGCTCGACTGACGAGTGCATAAACTCAATGGTGACAGCAGACTTTTTGTCGTCCTTGCACCCTGATAACAAGGCGCACGAAACCAGTGCTGAAATCAGCACAATTCTGGGCATTTTCATTTTTAAGGTCCTTTTTAGTTTTCTTTAATCCACAACACCTGCCATGGATATAGGGTCAGCGTTTTATCTGTAATATCTTTCCCGGAAATCAACTCCGTTCCGGAATGAATATCGGATTCCATCGTTTGAATGCCATCACTGAAATTAAACAGCGCCGTTACTTTCTCACCACAATCCGCCACGCGAACGATTTTTAAAACATGTTTACCTGACGCACTGAAATAAGCTTCACTGTCAGGATGGAATGCTTTCTCCGCCCGACGCAGCGCGATTAACTGGCTTAACGAGCAATAGATCTGAAAACGCAGGCTATTTTTATCTTCAAGCAGGCTATCAATTTGCCCTGCCGTGTATTTCTCACGATTAATCGCACGGTTATATCCCAGGCGTTCAACACCTGCATAATCATTACGGGAACCGAGAATGCTCTGGATATAAACCGCAGGCACGCCTGGGAAGCTTAAAAGGACGGCATGCGCCAGAATAAACCGGGCAATCCGTTGGCTATCAAGACTGTCACGCGTACTTAAAGCATCCAGATAGGTCACATTAATTTCATAAGGACTGCGTGTACCATCCGGGTTATTTTTCCAGTTAACCAACGCCCCTTCAGCCTGAAGTTTTTCCACAAGCGAGAGGATTTCCGACTCGGGTAAAATTCCGCGTAACGGATTCAGACCAATCCCGTCATGCGAGGCCAGGAAGTTAAACCAGGTGGTTTTCGTGGAAGGCAACGTCAGCGACGCTGCCCACTGGCTCAGCGTCCCGACGTCCTGAGAATGCACCGCATGCAGCACCAGCGGGGGCAAAGAGAACTGATAAACCATCTGCGCTTCATTTTCGCCGTCACCGAAGTAAGCAACGTTATCTTTATGCGGAACGTTCGTCTCGGTAACAATCACCGTTCCAGGGGCGACAACCTCGGTAATCGCGCGGAAAAGCTGGATGAGCTGGTGGGTTTGCTCAAGGTGGATGCAGTTTGTTCCGGGTATTTTCCACATGAATCCCACCGCATCCAGACGAATGTATCGCGCCCCTTCAATCAGGTAATGCAGCAGCACGTCGACCATCGCGATCAGCACCTGCGGAGAGGCGAAATTGAGATCGACCTGGTCCTCGCTGAAGGTGGTCCACAGGTGACGCACGCTGCCGTCATGCAGCGTGAAAGGTGTAAGAAGCGGTAAGGCACGCGGACGCGTCACCGCGGATAAGTCTGTTTCAGGATCGACAGAAATAAAGAAATCTTCATATACTGGCATTTGCTTCAGGTAATTAGCGAACCATTTGCTTTTGGCTGACATATGGTTGCATACGAAATCGAACATTAAACTGGCTGACTGTTTTAATTCGGCAACGTCTCGCCACGTTCCGGTTTCCGGTGCAACCTCGTGATAATCAATAACCGAAAACCCGTCGTCCGAAGACCATGGATAAAAAGGCAAGAGATGAACATGAGAAAAAGAACGAGAAAGCCACCTGTTATAAAAACGTGTAAACACCGGTAGCGCCTTCTCCCCTTTCGCTGAAAACTGATCGGCATAGGTAATCAGGACAACGTCTTTTTCATCCCAACCCGTTTTAGGTTTTTCCGTAATAACAGAAGCGGCATTTCCAATATTTTCCAGCAGCACATTAAGATGGGCGTCAGAAAACGTTTCCCCGTAAACAAGATTAATGAGTTCTTTAATTTTTGTATTCATTTCATTTTCCATGGTAGCGGTCCCACGGAGTGGCAATCTACTCCCATGAAAAATATCTGTCAACGGACCAGAAAGGAGAAAAAGGTGATTGCAAAGCAGCTCAGCGCAATATTGTGAGCTGCCGCAAAGAAAGAACCGGGAAAAGAGGAAATGCGGTTAACCGTCGCCAGTCCCTCCCCCGTCAGGGAAAGGGCTAACGCCAGCGGGAATTATTGGGATAAGTAGCGGCGAGATAGCCGTTTTGCCACCTTTTGCAGCAGCGGTTCGAGCGCCACGGCCAGCACCATTCTGACCGGTTTGCGGGCAACGGATTTGATCGCCCAACCCGCCACACCTGCCGGGCCGAACCGTAACGCGGTCAGCAGGACCAGTTTACCTGCGATTTTCAGGCCGGGTTTTACCTTCTGACCGGCCTGTTGCCAGTGTTGTTTCATCTCATCTCTCTCTTAAAGCTGACGAAAGCGACTTCTCAGCGTAAAGGTATCCGACGTGACATAGCGTTCCATTTCCCGTAGCCGCTTCTCACCGGCGGCGAGTTGCTCATCAACGGCATTGAGAAGATCGCTGCTGGTCGGGGCTCCCTCCGCAGCCAGTTCTCCTTCCGGCATCGGGTCAAGAACAAACGACAGGACGATGTAGGCCACCAGGGTAATAAACGCCAGGCCGAAGAAGATCGATAGCACCGCGACCACGCGGACCAGCTTGACCGGAACATCAAGATAGTGAGCCAGCCCGGCACAAACGCCGCGCACCATGCCCTGCTGTGGAATACGCCACAGCTTTTTGTTCAGATTCAGTCCAGACATTAACGGTCCCTCCAGTTTGGATGCTCAGCATCCAGGATGGCTTCAAGCGCCTGAATGCGTTCGCGCATTTTGTTCGCCTCGTCGGAGAGCTGCACCAGACGCTGTTGTTCACTCTGGGAGAGTTCGCCCCGAGAAGAACGGTTGCTGTAGTGCAGCCATAGCCAAATCGGCAAAACGAACAGCACGAAAATTGTCAGGGGAATGGCCAGAAAAAGCGCGCTCATGTGTACTCCTTGTCTTATGATGCGGCACGCTCAGGTGCCGCAGGAATTATTATTGGTTGTCTTGCTTCATTTTGGCTTTCAGTGCCGCCAGCTGCTCGCTGATTTCATCATCAGCCTTCAGATCGGCGAACTGTTGATCCAGCGACTTCTGCTTGCCGATGCCGTGGCTTTCGGCTTCCGCTTCCATGTGGTCGATACGACGTTCAAACGATTCAAAACGCGCCATCGCTTCATCAAGCTTACCGCTGTCCAGCTGACGACGCACGTCGCGGGAAGAGCTTGCCGCCTGGTGACGCAGGGTCAGCGCCTGCTGACGCGCGCGGGTTTCGTTAAGTTTATTTTCAAGCTCACCAATCTCTTTCTTCATACGGGTGAGCGTGTCATCCACCAGCGTGACTTCATGCTCGAGCGTCGCGACCATATCAGCCAGCTTCTGTTTTTCGATCAGCGCCGCACGGGCCAGATCCTCTTTGTCTTTACGCAGCGCCAGCTCCGCTTTTTCCTGCCATTCGTTCAGCTGAGCGGTTGCCTGTTCAATACGACGCGTAAGCTGTTTTTTCTCCGCCAGCGCGCGGGCGGAGGTTGAACGCACTTCAACCAGCGTGTCTTCCATCTCCTGAATCATCAGGCGGACCAGCTTCTGCGGATCTTCCGCTTTCTCAAGCAGTGAGTTGATGTTGGCGTTCACGATGTCGGCAAAACGAGAAAAAATACCCATAATCAAATCCTCATAGTTCTGTTATCGGGCTATGCCCTGCTGTACGGATAATACAAACATCATGCCAGGTTTTTATCTTATTGATTTTACAGAGTCTGATTGATTTTTGCGCAGCAACGGACTATTCTTCCCTGGTGAATATCGCTAAGGAGTGGTTAATTTCATCATGCCCGGATACAAAGACAATTTACTCGGCGAAGCAAACAGCTTTCTCGAAGTGCTGGAACAGGTCTCTCGCCTGGCGCCGCTCAATAAACCGGTGCTGATCGTCGGTGAACGCGGAACGGGGAAAGAGCTGATAGCCAACCGTCTGCATTACCTCTCCGGGCGCTGGGATGGCCCCTTCATTTCCCTTAACTGCGCGGCGCTGAATGAAAACCTGCTCGACACCGAGCTCTTCGGCCATGAAGCGGGGGCGTTTACCGGTGCCCAGAAACGCCATCCCGGACGCTTTGAGCGCGCCGACGGCGGTACGCTGTTTCTGGATGAGCTGGCCACCGCGCCCATGCTGGTGCAGGAAAAACTGCTGCGCGTGATTGAGTACGGCGAGCTGGAGCGCGTCGGCGGCAGCCAGCCGCTGCAGGTTAACGTACGCCTGGTGTGCGCCACGAACGCCAACCTGCCGGAGATGGTGGCGGAGGAGAAATTCCGTGCCGACCTGCTTGACCGCCTGGCCTTTGACGTCGTTCAGCTTCCACCCCTGCGCGAGCGCAGAAGCGACATCATGCTGCTGGCTGACCAGTTTGCGATTCAGATGTGCCGCGAGCTCGGACTACCGCTGTTCCCCGGCTTCAGCGATTATGCGCAGGAGACGCTGCTGGCTTACCACTGGCCGGGAAATATCCGCGAACTGAAAAACGTCGTGGAGCGCTCCGTCTATCGCCACGGCAGCAGCGAGACGGAGCTGGACAATATCATTATCGATCCTTTTCAGCGCAGCGCAGCGCCACTGTCCGCACCAGCGCCTTCAGGCGATCTCCCTACTCTCCCCCTTGATTTACGCCAGTTCCAGAACGATCAGGAGAAACAGCTGCTGGAGCAAAGCCTGAAGTCGGCAAAATATAACCAGAAACGGGCGGCTGAACTGCTGGGTCTGACCTACCATCAATTGAGGGCATTGCTCAAAAAGCATCAAATGCGCTGACAATATCAGCACTTACCTGCAGACATTTTTACGAAGCAGGCGTAAGTGCGATACACTTTGCAGATCGAACCTAAAAACCTTAAAAATTATGCGTCTGGTTTTATCGTCCTTTTTAGCACTCGGTCTGTTTAGCAGCCTGGCCTTTGCCGCGCCCGGGCAAACTCCGCAGCCTGACATTCGTGACAGCGGCTTTGTCTATTGCGTAAGCGGCCAGGTGGATACCTTCAACCCGCAAAAAGCGGGCAGCGGCCTGATCGTGGATACCCTGGCCGCGCAGCTTTACGACCGTCTGCTTGATGTTGACCCATACACCTACCGTCTGGTGCCTGAGCTGGCGGAAAGCTGGGAAGTGCTGGATAACGGCGCAACCTACCGTTTTCACCTGCGCGATGACGTCGCGTTTCAGCGCACGCCTTGGTTTACCCCCACGCGCAGGCTGAACGCAGATGACGTGGTCTTCACCTTCCAGCGTATCTTTAACCGCAACCATCCGTGGCATAACGTTAACGGGGATAATTTCCCCTATTTCGACAGCCTGCAGTTTGCTGACACCGTCAAAAGCGTGCGCAAGCTGGACAATCGGACGGTTGAATTTACGCTGACGCGCCCGGATGCCTCCTTCCTCTGGCACCTGGCGACCCACTATGCGTCAGTCATGTCCGCTGAATACGCGGCAAACCTGACGAAAAAAGATCGTCAGGAGTTACTCGATCGTCAGCCGGTCGGCACCGGTCCGTTCCAGCTCGCTGAATACCGCGCCGGGCAGTATATTCGTCTGCAGCGTCATGAGCATTTCTGGCGCGGCACCCCGCTGATGCCGCAGGTGGTGGTCGATCTCGGTTCAGGTGGAACGGGACGTCTGTCGAAACTGCTCACCGGGGAGTGCGACGTGCTCGCCTGGCCCGCGGCCAGCCAGCTCACCATTTTGCGCGACGATCCGCGCCTGCGCCTGACGTTACGCCCCGGCATGAATATCGCTTATCTGGCCTTTAACACGGATAAGCCGCCATTGAATAACCCTGCCGTACGCCACGCTCTGGCGCTGGCGATTAACAACCAGCGTTTGATGCAGTCGATCTACTACGGCACGGCGGAAACCGCCGCCTCAATTTTACCGCGCGCCTCGTGGGCCTATGACGGTGAAGCTAAAATTACGGAATACAATCCGGCAAAAGCGCGTGAACAGCTGAAGGCGCTGGGGGCGGAAAACCTCACTTTGCAGCTTTGGGTGCCAACCAGCTCCCAGGCGTGGAACCCGAGCCCGCTCAAGACCGCCGAACTGCTGCAGGCAGATATGGCGCAGGTGGGCGTTAAGGTGATCATTGTACCGGTTGAGGGCCGTTTTCAGGAGGCGCGCCTGATGGACATGAATCATGATTTAACCCTGACCGGCTGGGCGACCGACAGTAACGATCCGGACAGTTTCTTCCGGCCGCTCCTGAGCTGTGCGGCGATAAACTCGCAGACCAACTACGCCCACTGGTGTAACCGGGAGTTTGACGCCGTGCTGCAAAAAGCGCTGGCTTCGCAGCAGCTGGCCTCACGCATCGACGCCTATGATGAAGCGCAGAAGATCCTTGCCCAGGAGCTGCCGGTGCTGCCGCTGGCCTCTTCCCTGCGTCTTCAGGCCTATCGTTACGATATTAAAGGCCTGGTGCTGAGTCCGTTCGGCAACGCCTCGTTCGCCGGCGTGTCGCGTGAAAAAGAACAAGAGGTGAAAAAACCATGATTATTTTTACCTTACGTCGGCTCCTTTTGCTGCTGGTGACGCTCTTTTTCCTGAACTTTGTCGGCTTCAGCCTGAGCTATTTCACGCCCCACGCCCCGCTCCAGGGGTCGTCGCTGTGGGATGCCTGGCTGTTCTGGTTTAACGGGCTGCTGCACTGGGATTTCGGCGTGTCCAGCATTAACGGGCAGCTGATTTCCCAGCAGCTGAAAGAGGTTTTCCCGGCCACGATGGAGCTGTGCATTCTGGCCTTCGGCTTTGCCCTGATGGTCGGCATCCCCGTGGGCATGCTGGCCGGGATCTATCGCAACAAATGGCAGGATAAGTTTATCAGCGCCCTCGCCCTGTTCGGCTTTTCCATCCCGGTATTCTGGCTGGCGCTGCTGCTGACGCTGTTCTTCTCGCTGACGATGGGCTGGCTGCCGGTTTCGGGTCGTTTTGACCTGCTCTATACGGTTAAAACGGTGACGGGTTTTGCCATCATTGACGCATGGCTGTCCGATTCGGTGTGGCGCCATGAGATGATCGTCAGCGCCGTGCGCCATATGGTATTGCCGGTGCTGACGCTGGCGGTTGCGCCAACAACCGAAGTGATCCGCCTGATGCGCCTGAGCACCATTGAGGTGTTTGACCAGAACTACGTCAAAGCCGCCGCCACGCGCGGGTTGTCCCGCCTGACCATACTTCGCCGCAACGTCCTGCACAACGCGCTGCCGCCGGTTATTCCGCGTCTGGGATTACAGTTTTCCACCATGCTGACGCTGGCGATGATTACCGAGATGGTCTTTAGCTGGCCAGGCCTGGGGCGATGGCTGATTAACGCCATCCGCCAGCAGGACTACGCCGCTATTTCTGCGGGCGTGATGGTGATTGGTTCGCTGGTGATTATTGTTAACGTGTTGTCCGATATTCTGGGTGCCATGGCTAACCCATTGAAGCATAAGGAATGGTATGCCTTACGATAGCGTATACAGTGAAAAGCGCACGCCCGGCGTGCTGCGTACCGTGTGGCGTAAATTCTATGGTGACACCACGGCGATGATCGGCCTTTACGGCTGCGCCGGCCTGGTGTTGCTTTGCGTCTTTGGCTCGTGGTTCGCGCCGTACGGCATCGACCAGCAGTTCCTTGGCTATCAGCTGCTGCCGCCGTCCTGGTCGCGCTACGGTGAAGTCTCTTTCTTCCTGGGAACGGACGACCTCGGACGTGACGTGTTGAGCCGCCTGTTGAGCGGTGCAGCCCCGACGGTGGGCGGCGCATTTGTGGTGACGCTCGCGGCTACGATCTGCGGGCTGGCGCTCGGTATTTTTGCGGGATCCACCCATGGCCTGCGTTCGGCGGTCCTTAACCACATTCTGGATACGCTGCTGTCGATTCCGTCCCTGCTGCTGGCAATCATTGTTGTTGCCTTTGCCGGTCCGCACCTGTCGCACGCCATGTTCGCCGTCTGGCTGGCTATCCTGCCCCGCATCGTGCGCTCGGTTTACAGCATGGTGCATGATGAGCTGGAAAAAGAGTACGTCGTCGCCGCGCGTCTGGACGGCGCGACGACCTTCAACATTCTGTGGTTTGCCGTGCTGCCCAACATCGCCGCCGGGCTGGTCACAGAGATCACCCGCGCCCTGTCGATGGCGATTCTGGACATCGCGGCGCTCGGCTTTCTCGACCTCGGTGCACAGCTGCCGTCGCCCGAATGGGGTGCAATGCTCGGCGACGCGCTGGAGTTGATCTACGTAGCACCCTGGACGGTCATGCTGCCGGGTGCGGCCATTATGGTGAGCGTGCTGCTTATCAACCTGCTGGGCGACGGTATTCGCCGTGCAATTAACGCGGGGGTGCAATAATGCCGCTTCTTGATATTCGCAACCTCACTATCGAATTCAAAACCGGTGAAGGCTGGGTTAAAGCCGTCGATCGCATCAGCATCACCCTTGCGGAGGGTGAAATTCGCGGGCTGGTGGGGGAATCCGGCTCGGGAAAAAGCCTGATTGCCAAGGCTATCTGCGGCGTGGCGAAAGACAACTGGCGCGTGACGGCAGACCGTATGCGTTTTGACGATATCGATCTGCTGCGTCTCTCCCCCCGCGAGCGGAGAAAGCTTGTCGGGCATAACGTCTCGATGATTTTCCAGGAGCCGCAGTCCTGTCTCGACCCGTCCGAACGCGTGGGTAAACAGCTCATGCAGAACATTCCCGGCTGGACCTATAAAGGCCGCTGGTGGCAACGCGTTGGCTGGCGCAAGCGCCGCGCCATCGAGCTTTTACACCGCGTCGGGATCAAAGATCACAAAGATGCGATGCGCAGCTTCCCCTATGAGCTGACCGACGGCGAATGTCAGAAAGTGATGATTGCCATCGCGCTGGCAAATCAGCCGCGTTTGCTGATTGCGGATGAGCCCACCAACGCGATGGAACCCACCACGCAGGCGCAAATTTTCCGCCTGCTGTCGCGTCTCAACCAGAATAACAACACCACCATTTTGCTGATCAGCCATGACCTGCAAATGCTCAGCAAATGGGCGGATAAAATTGACGTCATGTACTGCGGGCAAACGGTCGAAACCGCGCCGAGTGAAGATCTGATCGGCGCGCCGCATCATCCGTATACGCAGGCGCTTATCCGCGCCATTCCGGATTTTGGCAGCGCGATGCCGCATAAGAGCCGCCTGAATACCCTGCCGGGGGCGATTCCGCTGCTGGAATCCCTGCCGATAGGCTGTCGTCTGGGGCCAAGGTGCCCCTATGCTCAGCGTAAATGTATCGAAACACCACGCCTGACCGGGGCCAAGAATCATCTGTACGCCTGTCATTTCCCGCTGAACATGGAGAGAGAGTGAAATGGTCGAAACCTTACTGGAAGTTCGCAACCTGAGTAAGACCTTTCGCTACCGCACGGGGCTGTTTCATCGTCAAACTGTCGACGCGGTGAAGCCGCTGAGCTTTACGCTGCGTGAAAAACAGACCCTGGCGATCATCGGCGAGAACGGTTCCGGGAAATCCACCCTGGCGAAAATGCTCGCCGGCATGGTTGAACCGACTGCAGGCGAAGTGTTGATTGACGATCATCCTCTGACGTTCGGCGATTACTCTTTCCGCAGCCAGCGCATCCGCATGATTTTCCAGGATCCCTCGACCTCGCTTAACCCGCGCCAGCGCATCTCTCAGATCCTCGATTTTCCGCTGCGTCTGAACACCGACCTGGAGCCAGAGGCGCGCCGTAAGCGCGTATTTGAAACCCTGCGTATGGTTGGGCTGTTGCCGGATCACGAAAGCTACTACCCGCATATGCTGGCCCCCGGCCAGAAACAGCGTCTGGGCCTGGCGCGTGCGTTGATTTTGCGGCCAAAAGTGATCATTGCGGATGAAGCGCTTGCCTCGCTGGATATGTCGATGCGCTCGCAGCTGATTAACCTGATGCTGGAATTGCAGGAAAAACAGGGGATCTCGTATATCTACGTCACCCAGCATCTGGGAATGATGAAGCACATCAGCGATCAGGTGATGGTCATGCACCAGGGCGAAGTTGTCGAGCGCGGCAGCACGGCGGATGTGATGGCCTCCCCGCTTCATGAGCTGACAAAACGACTGATTGCCGGTCATTTTGGTGAAGCATTGACCGCCGATGCGTGGAGAAAAGACCGCTAAGCGCGACGCTCAACACAAATTGCCCCACTAAATTAAGGATTAAATAGCCTGCGTGCGCTATTTAATCCTTTAATTTTTCGTCTCCATCCCTGCTCCATATTTTAAGCAATATCAATCAACAGTTCTTCTCCAGAATATCCGGACATTACGGAGGAGAAGAAATGAACACCGCCACTTACATTTTAAAATACACAGAGTATCTCATCAGAAAATGCCGCTCATTTTTAATGACGGACCTGCATTTTCATACCGTGAGGCTTAAGAGAACAACCGGGGAAACCCCTGACATTAACTCGCCCACGACGTTGAGTGAAAAAATATGTCATCGACTGGTCTATGACCATAATAACTTCTACACGATGCTTGCCGATAAACTCGCCGTTCGGGCATACGTTTCCTCCAGAACAACGCGCGTGAAAACGGTGCCATTAATCGGCGTTTATACCAGGCCGTCGCAGATTGATTTTTCAGTTCTTCCTGACAAATTCGTCCTTAAGTGCAACCATGACAGCGGCAGCACAATAATATGTACAAACAAAGCGCAATTTAATGAAAAAGAAGCGTGTAAAAAGCTGAGCCTCGCGTTAAAGAAAAATCTTTACTACACCACGCGCGAATGGCAGTACAAAAACATTACGCCGAGTATACTTTGCGAGCCGTTTGTCGATCTCTTCGACGATGCTGACAGGAACACAACGCCCGAAATGCTGAGGATCCATTGTTTTCACGGCGTTGCCCACTATGTAGAAGCGGATTTTACGGATGATAACGGCAAAGGGTTTATCAACGTTTATGACAGGTACTGGAACTTACAACCCTTCCGGATGGAATATCCAAATACTTCAGCAGAACCAGGCGAACCGCTCTTATTCCGCCAGGCTTTGTTGGCCTCCCAGGAGCTGGCGGATGGAATTGACTACTGCCGCGTTGACCTTATGCTAAAAAAAGATGAAATCTATTTCAGCGAAATAACCTTAAGCCCGAGACGCGGTAAGCTGACGATTACCCCGCAGGAGTGGGATGCTAAGTTAGGAAAAATATGGCATTTATCGCCGGCAGGCACATTTGACCTGCCGCTGAAGCTCACGAGTCGGGCCAGGTGAGTTTAAATATCGAGTGGTTTTGCGTCGATAAGGTATAGGTAACATCGCCACCATGAGCCAGCATGATGGCTTTTACCACCGACAAGCCCAAACCACAGCCTTCCGGGTTCACATGTCTGGCGCCATTATCGCGCTGAAAGGGCTGAAACAGGAAATCATGAAACTCTCTGGGGATGCCCGGTCCCCCGTCCTGAATAAGGATAAAATTGCCTTTATCAGAAACGCCATTTTTCACGATGAGCGTGCGCGAGGTTGAATAGTGTAAGGCATTATCAAATAAAACGGTCAAACACTGATTGATGCGCAATGGATCGAATACGCACTGCTGCTCCCTCAGGTCTGTATTGACGGTAAAAGCCTTACGGCTGAACTCGGGCATGAACGTATCGAGTGCGTTCTGTATTGTCCCTTTTAGATCCGTTCTTGACTGGCATAACGTGTATCCCGCCCCGCCATCCGAACTGATAACCCGGAGATCTTCAATCAGGCGGGTTAACCCTTCCGTCTGTTTGAGAAGATTATTAAACAGCACCGGATCCGGGGTAAAAACGCCGTCAACCAACCCCTGAAGCCGTCCGCGTAAGATCGTGACAGGGGTTCTCAGCTCATGCGCAATAGCGGCATTCCAGGATTTCCTCTGAATATCCAGCGTCTGTAGTTTTTCCGCCATTTCATTGAAATCCGTCACCAGGTGATTGATCTCACCCAGCCGGGAACTGGCGCAGAATGCCCGGGCGTCCAGATCGCCCTGAGAAATCTTTTTCAGGCTGGACGCTACCGCGTTTAGCGGGGTGAGGATCCGCGATGACAGTTTGACCGTGAAAAAGAGGGCAATAATCATACTGATCGTAGTCGCGGTCCCAATCCATACCCAGTCCCACATCGTCATCTGCTCGTCATCGCCCGCAGCAGGGCCGCCCGGGAGGTGATCCAGAATAAAGGAGTAAAAAAACCAGGAGCCGAGTATGGCGATGGCAATGATCGTAAACGTCAGCAACAGCATATACGTTAAGATCTGACGGCTCAGAACAGACTCTTTGTTCATTTCTTTTCCCCAAGCCGGTAGCCCATGCCTCTGATGCTCTCGGGAACACCATAGAGGCCGGCAAGCTCCAGTTTTTTACGCAACTTGCTCATATGGCTGTCGACCGTTCTGTCGAGCGTATCCCCTTCCGGCAGACACGCGTTGAGCAGCTCTTCGCGGGAGCAGACCTTTCGCGGATATCTCACCAGGTATGTGAGCAATTTAAATTCGGTCGTCGTTAATACCGGGGAGACAACCTCTGCGCCCACGGTGACTTCCACGTAGAAGTCATCCGGATAGACCGTAATAAAGGGCGTTCTGAGCGGCTGGGAACCCGCCTGCTGAAGCGCGAGTTTTGTCCTGCGCAGCACCGCCTCAACCCGGGCGACAACTTCAGAAGGGTTGAAAGGTTTGATCACGTAATCATCCGCGCCCAGCCTCAGCCCCATGAGCTTATCGACATCCTGATCGAGAGCGGAAACCATAATGACGGGGACAGCACTTTCCTGACGAAGCGTGGTAAGTACGCTCCAGCCGTCACATACGGGCAGGTGAATGTCCAGCAATATGAGATCCGGTTTATGGAGGCGATCGAGCGCTATGGCCTGTTCGCCCTGCCTGGCTCGGAGCGTTTTCATTCCCGAACGCTCCAGGTAGCTCATCAGTATATCGGCGATTTCGTCTTCATCTTCAACAACAAGGATCAGCGTATTTTTGTGCATTTTATCTCCGCGGGTGAAATCCCTTTGAGCTCGCTATTAGATATCTTTAGCACAATAAGACACAGCCTCCGCGAAAAAGTGCCGTGGTCACGAAAATTTCCCGGTTGATTTAAATGCCCCGTTATTTCTCCACATAGCCTACACATTCAGTCAATAAAGACTCGACAATGTCCGCGCATAATTGACCTGCTCCCCGTTGATTAGTACACCCCGATGTTAGTAATGTCTTCATAAGCCACATGAGGACATCCCCATGAAGAAGCGTTTTTCCGACGAACAG
>NZ_JADBRD010000124.1:0-333 GCF_014930495.1 Enterobacter cloacae complex sp. S3
CATCAATATCCAGGCTATCGCCCAGGGCGATGAAGTAGGAAAAACCCATCTCGCGCTGTTGCGCCCAGTCAAGGATAGTATTGGAGACGGCGGCCGACTGCGAGATAAAGGCCAGTTTACCGCGATGGATCGGCACCGGTGAAAAGCTGGCGTTCAGCCCTTGCCATGGGGCCAGCAGTCCGAGACTGTTGGGGCCGAGCAGACGCATCTGATAGCGCGCGGCGCATTCGAGCAGCGCCGGGTACTGTTCCGGCTGCGAAGAGAGGATGATGCAGGTCTTGCAGCCTTTTTGCCCTAAGGCTTCGAGCAATTCGAGATTACGCCTGGCGTTAG
>NZ_JADBRD010000125.1:0-312 GCF_014930495.1 Enterobacter cloacae complex sp. S3
GCGGGACGGACTACAAAGCCGGCAAGGCTGACAGCGTCAGCGGCCTGAAGGTCATCGACCCGCTCACTCTGCAGGTGACCACCACGCAGCCAGGCGCCACCACGCTGGCCAAAATTGGCGGGCCTGTACTGTCGAAAGCCTGGTACGGCAAAGGGTATCAGCGGGGAAATCTCGACTATCTGCGCTCACTGCACGGCAAGCCGCTGGGCAACGGCCCTTACGTGTACGACAAATACATTCCCGGTCAGGAAATTCGCTTCCATGCCAATAGCCATTTTTACCGTGGGACGCCGCCAACGCCGCGCTTTATCT
>NZ_JADBRD010000126.1:0-352 GCF_014930495.1 Enterobacter cloacae complex sp. S3
GGATGTGGCAGTGGTGGGTTAGTCGGTCCAACAACGCTGTTGTCATCTTTTCATCGCCAAACACTCGGCTCCATTCCGAGAAGCTCAAGTTGGTGGTCAGTATCACGCTGGTTTTTTCGTACAGCTTTGAGAGCAGGTGAAACAGCAGTGCCCCACCGGTTTGGCTAAAAGGCAAATATCCCAGCTCATCCAGAATCACCAAATCGGCATACAACAGACGGTTTGCGATTTGTCCCTGACGCCCAGATGATTTCTCTTGCTCCAGTGCATTGACCAAATCCACGGTGGAGAAGAAACGCACCCGTCGGTTCAAGTGCATCACTGCTTGTGTACCAATGGCTGTGGCCAGGTG
>NZ_JADBRD010000127.1:0-400 GCF_014930495.1 Enterobacter cloacae complex sp. S3
GCTGGAGGCGCGATGAAGCGGGCAATGGTAACCGGGGCCAGCTCCGGGATCGGCGCCGCAGTGGTGAGGCAGTTGCTGGCGGACGGCTGGCAGGTGATCGGCATGAGCCGTTCGCTGCCGCCCTTCTCACAGCCGAACTTTCGCCATCTGATGGTCGACGTCAGCCAACGCAGCGCGCTGCTGGCGGCGCTGGAGCAGATTGAGCCCCCTCAGGCCATCATTCACGCCGCGGGTTCAATGGCGGCCGCCACCCTGGGTAATCTGGACCCTCAGCGCAGCGAGTCGTTGTGGCGTTTACACGTCGATGCTGCTCAGACATTGGTCAATCACTTCGCCCCGACCATGGGGCCAGGCGGGAGGATCGTTCTGCTGGGAAGCCGTACGTCACGAGGCGCCGCTG
>NZ_JADBRD010000128.1:0-350 GCF_014930495.1 Enterobacter cloacae complex sp. S3
TCGAACCTACCGACACGTCAATATTGCGGGTCAGCATCACCAGGGTCGCGCCCAATGCCAGCAGGCAGAGGATTTGCGAGCTGGAGAAAATCATCGCCAGGGTCTGCAGGCTGAAATAGGCTGGATTGAGCGCCACCAGCACAACAAAGAGCGCCACGATGGCAAAGAAGGCGCTCAGTTCGCGATTCTTGAGTAACGTTTTCATGCCTGCCCTCCAAAGGCCAGGGTCATCATGCGATCGACGGTGACCGCCTGCCGCGCCAGCTCGCCGCTGTAGCGGCCCTGATGCATCACCAGCACCCGGTCGGCCAGGCCGATGAACTCATCCACATCGGAGGAGATCATCAGCA
>NZ_JADBRD010000129.1:0-323 GCF_014930495.1 Enterobacter cloacae complex sp. S3
GGTGGTGGCCAAAGGCGATGAACTGCTGTGCGAGAGGGGCGAGGTGGTGGAGCGTCAGACCCAGCCGCCGCGCCACTTTACCGACGCCACGCTGCTGTCGGCGATGACCGGGATTGCCCGCTTCGTGCAGGATAAAGATCTGAAGAAGATCCTCCGCGCCACCGACGGCCTCGGCACGGAAGCGACCCGCGCAGGGATTATCGAGCTGCTCTTCAAGCGTGGTTTCCTGAGCAAAAAGGGGCGCTATATCCACTCTTCGGAGGCCGGCAGGGCGCTCATTCATTCCCTGCCGGAGATGGCCGGGCGACCGGACATGACCGCCC
>NZ_JADBRD010000130.1:0-227 GCF_014930495.1 Enterobacter cloacae complex sp. S3
CGATAAAGATATTTCCACAGCACCGGCGTAAGAATAAATTTCGCATCGACCGTCGGCTACAGCAGCTCGCCAAATGTTGGCCGCACCGCCGGGTACTGCGCCGCGATGTCGCGCAGCGTAAATCCAGCATGCAGCTGCAGATCGCGACGGAAACCCACCAGCACGATGCGCTCCCGGTGCTGAGGCAAGAAATGGCGCCCGTCAATCACCTTCGGGTCATCCGGCCC
>NZ_JADBRD010000131.1:0-553 GCF_014930495.1 Enterobacter cloacae complex sp. S3
GTTCATGAATGTGGCGAGCAATGCGCTGGACATCGGGGATCATCGCCTGATCGCGCAGTAAGTCCGCCACTTTAAATTCGGCGTTGCCGGTCTGGCGGGTGCCGAGCAGCTCGCCGGGACCGCGAATTTCGAGGTCTTTCTGGGCAATGACGAAACCATCGTTGCTGTCGCGCAGGACCTGCAGACGTTTCTGCGCCGTTTTGGAGAGCGGCGATTTATAGAGTAGCACGCAGTGGGAAGCGACCGCGCCGCGACCAACGCGCCCTCTGAGCTGGTGCAGCTGCGCCAGACCCAGACGTTCCGGGTTTTCGATAATCATCAGGCTTGAGTTAGGCACGTCGACACCGACTTCAATCACCGTGGTGGCTACCAGCAGATGCATCTCGCCCTGCTTGAAGGCCTGCATCACCGCCTGCTTCTCCGCCGGTTTCATCCGCCCGTGGACGAGGCCGATATTGAGCTCCGGCAGCGCCAGTTTGAGCTCTTCCCAGGTGGCTTCCGCCGCCTGGGCTTCCAGCAGATCGGACTCTTCAATCAGCGTACAGACCCAATA
>NZ_JADBRD010000132.1:0-374 GCF_014930495.1 Enterobacter cloacae complex sp. S3
ATATCGCTGTGGCCCGCAATGTTTTCGGCGATAGCCGGATAAAGCGCGATCAGCAGATCCGTCACCGCCGCCAGCTGCCGGTACTGCGCGTCGGTATACGCCAGAGTATCGGTGCCTTCCAGCTCTATGCCGATGGAAAAGTCATTGCAGCGTTCGCGTCCCTGATAACAGGAGACGCCCGCATGCCACGCCCGCTTATCGAAAGGCACATACTGCACGATTTCGCCATCACGGCGAATCAGACAATGCGCCGAAACGCGCAGATGAGCAATCTCGGCAAAGAAAGGATGCGCGTGCGGATCCAGGGTACCAGTGAACAGCGCATCAATCCACGGACCACCAAATTCCCCCGGTGGCAGGCTAATGTTATGCAC
>NZ_JADBRD010000014.1:0-110206 GCF_014930495.1 Enterobacter cloacae complex sp. S3
TCCAGCTGAGCTACGGATGCAAAATGGCGGTGAGGCGGGGATTCGAACCCCGGATGCAGCTTTTGACCGCATACTCCCTTAGCAGGGGAGCGCCTTCAGCCTCTCGGCCACCTCACCACACAACGCCTCTTTCGAGTGCTTCGAGTTACTCGTTAAGAGCTTCTCGTCGCTGCGTGGCGCATATATTACTTTCTGGGACTTATAAGTCAAACAATTTTCCAAAAGCTTTTATCGTTTGCACAAATCACACGCAATTCGCATGTAAAAGCCGCAAAGAGGGTGTTTTATAAGCGGATTTTGCAGGCATCTTCACAGAAAACCTTTGCAGAAATAGCGGCGTAAGGGCGAGTTTAGGGTAACGGAGTGGTTAAAAAGAGAGCGTTTGAAATTAAACGGTAACGTTGAGCAGGAAAAATGACAGGAGGGTTGCGTCTCGCCCGACAGCGAGACGCGACAATATCAGTAACTGGACTGCTGGGATTTTTCAGCCTGGATACGCTGGTAGATCTCTTCACGGTGGACAGATACTTCTTTAGGAGCGTTAACACCAATACGTACCTGGTTACCCTTTACCCCTAAAACTGTCACGGTGACCTCATCCCCAATCATGAGGGTCTCACCAACTCGACGAGTCAGAATCAGCATTCTTTGCTCCTTGAAAGATTAAAAGAGTCGGGTCTCTTGTATCCCGGCATTATCCATCATATAACGCCAAAAAGTAAGCGATGACAAACACGTAAAGTGTAAGCAGTCACGGCATCACATTCTGTTAAACGTAAGTTTAGCCGATATACACAAACTCAACCTGACTTTATCGTTATCGATAGCACAGTGAACAAGACGCCATAACGTTACCGCTATGGCGTCTGCTTGTGCTTTGTAGTTATTACAGTTTCGCGCTTACCCAGCTTTCAACGCTGGCCAAAGCTTGCGGAAGTGCCGCTGCATCCGTACCACCGGCTTGCGCCATGTCCGGACGACCGCCACCCTTGCCGCCCACCTGCTGAGCGACCATACCAATCAGTTCCCCTGCTTTTACGCGGTCGGTCACATCCTTAGAGACGCCCGCAATCAGAGAAACCTTACCTTCTGCCACTGTCGCCAGCACGATAACGGTAGAACCAAGCTGGTTCTTGAGATCGTCGACCATAGTACGCAGCATCTTAGGCTCAACGCCCGCCAGATCGCTGACCAGCAGTTTGACGCCCTTAATGTCTACAGCCTTGCTGGAGAGGTTTGCACTCTCCTGCGCCGCAGCCTGCTCTTTCAGCTGCTGCAGCTCTTTTTCCAGCTGACGCGTGCGATCCAGCGCAACGCGCACTTTCTCGCCCAGGTTCTGGCTATCGCCTTTCAGCAGCTGCGCGATGTCGTGCAGCTGATCGCTCTGCGCATGCAGGCTGGCAATCGCACCTTCACCGGTCACCGCTTCAATACGACGCACGCCTGCCGCCGTACCCGACTCGGAAACAATGCGGAACAGGCCGATGTCACCGGTGCGCGATGCGTGCGTACCGCCGCACAGCTCGGTAGAGAAGTCGCCCATGCTCAGCACGCGAACGCGGTCGTCATATTTCTCACCAAACAGCGCCATCGCACCTTTTTTCTTGGCGTCCTCGAGCTCCATGATGTGGGTCTCGATTGGCAGGTTACGACGGATCTGCGCGTTCACCAGATCTTCCACCGCGCGGATTTCAGACGGTTTCATCGCTTCAAAGTGCGAGAAGTCGAAACGCAGCATTTTGTCGTTAACCAGAGAACCTTTCTGTGCAACGTGGGTACCGAGTACGTCGCGCAGGGCAGCGTGCATCAGGTGGGTTGCAGAGTGGTTCAGACGAATGCGCGCGCGGCGTGCTTCATCCACGTTAGCCTGTACGCCCTCGCCCACTTTCAGAGAACCGGAAACCAGTTTGCCCTGGTGACCAATCGCCTGACCGTATTTCTGGGTGTCGCTGACGCTAAAGCTAAAGCCGTTGCCTTTCAGTTCGCCCTTATCGCCAACCTGACCGCCGGATTCCGCGTAGAACGGCGTTTTGTCCAGAATGACAACCGCATCCTGACCCGCGCTGATGCTGTCCACGGCTTTACCGTCAACAAACAGGGCGGTCACTTTGCCGGTCAGTTCCAGCGCGTCATAACCTTTGAATTCCGATGCGCTATCAACGCGGATCATCGCGTTGTAGTCTGCACCGAAACCGCTGGACTCACGCGCACGACGACGCTGCTCTTCCATCGCGGCTTCGAAGCCCGCTTCGTCAACTTTGATGTTGCGCTCGCGGCAAACGTCCGCCGTCAGGTCAACCGGGAAGCCGTAGGTGTCGTACAGGCGGAAAGCGGTTTCGCCATCCAGCGTGTCGCCCTTAAGTTTCGCCAGCTCTTCGTCCAGCAGCGCCAGGCCGCGCTCAAGCGTACGCGCAAACTGCTCTTCTTCGGTTTTCAGAACCTGCTCTACCTGCGCCTGCTGGCGTTTCAGCTCATCACCGGCAGCACCCATCACGCCAATCAGTGGCCCAACGAGTTTATAGAAGAAGGTGTCCTTCGCGCCCAGCATGTTGCCGTGACGGATGGCACGACGAATGATACGACGCAGCACGTAGCCACGGTTTTCATTCGACGGGATAACGCCGTCGGCAATCAGGAACGCACAGGAACGAATGTGGTCCGCGATAACGCGCAGCGATTTGTTGTTCAGATCGGTCGCGCCGGTAACGTTCGCAACGGCTTTGATCAGGGTGCTGAACAGATCAATTTCGTAGTTGGAGTTAACGTGCTGCAGAACCGCGGCAATACGCTCCAGACCCATACCGGTATCGACGGAAGGCTTCGGCAGCGGCTCCATCGTACCGTCGGCCTGACGGTTGAACTGCATGAACACGATGTTCCAGATCTCAATGTAGCGATCGCCGTCTTCTTCCGGGCTGCCCGGAGGCCCACCCCAGATGTGGTCGCCGTGATCGTAGAAGATCTCGGTGCACGGACCGCAAGGACCGGTATCACCCATCTGCCAGAAGTTGTCAGACGCGTATGGCGCGCCTTTGTTATCACCGATGCGAATAATACGCTCGCGCGGGATCCCGACTTCTTTTTCCCAGATTTCGTAGGCTTCGTCATCGGTTTCATAGACGGTAACCCACAGACGCTCTTTCGGCAGGTTGAACCAGTTTTCACCGGTCAGCAGTTCCCACGCATATTGAATGGCATCGTGTTTGAAGTAGTCGCCGAAGCTGAAGTTACCCAGCATTTCGAAGAAGGTATGGTGACGCGCGGTGTAACCGACGTTTTCCAGGTCGTTGTGTTTACCGCCCGCACGCACGCAACGCTGTGAGGTTGTGGCGCGGGAATAATTACGCTTGTCGAGACCAAGGAACACATCCTTGAACTGGTTCATCCCGGCGTTGGTAAACAGCAGAGTCGGATCGTTGTTCGGTACCAGGGAGCTGCTGGCAACAACCTGGTGTCCCTTACTATGGAAAAAATCGAGAAACGCCTGACGGATCTCAGCGGTGCTCTTGCTCATAATTATCCTGAAATCAAGCTAACGAAATGTCGTAGCCAGCCTGTATCGGTAAACCGTTGGACAGACCAGCTACTGGAAAAAGTGGGAATAAGATAAGTTTTCTTTAGTGGGAAGTAAAATCCCGCATGCGTTCAATCGGCAAAATTACGCCAGATATCCTGAATATCTTCCATCAGAAAGCCGCGGTAGAGCAAAAAGCGCTGGATTTTAACTTTTTCTGAAAACTCACGCGGCAGCGGTTCGCCGTATTTACGAATCGCCTGTTCTCTGGCCAGCTCGCACCAGTCAGTATCGCATTCGCGCATCGCTTTTTCGATGGACTCCCTGGCCACCCCTTTCTGGTTCAGCTCCTGCCGGATGCGCGCGGGCCCATATCCTTTACGGCCGCGGCTGGCGAGAAACCGTGAGGCAAAACGCTCGTCATCAAGATAACGATGCTCATAGCACCAGGCAATCACGCGGTCATAATCTTCCGCGGTGGCATCAATCTCTTCCGGCCCGTTTTTACTCATCACCGGAGCCGACAGTTTTCGCCGCAGCTCCTGTTCACTGTGGTCACGAACGGCCAGGATGCGCACCGCGCGGTCCAGTAAGCGTGCATACGCGGGTCGACGTGTTGTCGGTTCACTCATAAAAAACCTGCTGATTCAGAAATGCAAAAAGGGCCGCATCAGCAGCCCTTCATTTTTAAACGAAACAATTAAAAGTCTTCGTTAGTTTCTTCAGCATCCGCGGCATCGACCACGAAATCAGGTTTGGAGTCCTGGTTGTTCAGCAGAAGCTCACGCACCTTCTTCTCAATCTCTTTCGCCGCAGCCGGGTTCTCTTTCAGCCAGGAGATCGCGTTCGCTTTACCCTGACCAATCTTGTCACCGTTGTAGCTGTACCAGGCGCCCGCTTTTTCAATCAGCTTCTCTTTCACGCCCAGGTCAACCAGCTCGCCGAGGAAGTTGATCCCTTCGCCGTAGAGGATCTGGAACTCAGCCTGTTTGAACGGCGCGGCGATTTTGTTCTTCACAACCTTCACGCGGGTTTCGCTACCGACCACGTTCTCGCCCTCTTTCACCGCGCCGATACGGCGGATATCCAGACGGACAGAGGCGTAGAATTTCAGTGCGTTACCACCGGTAGTGGTTTCCGGGTTACCGAACATCACACCAATTTTCATACGGATCTGGTTGATGAAGATCAGCAGCGTGTTGGACTGCTTCAGGTTACCCGCCAGCTTACGCATCGCCTGGCTCATCATACGTGCCGCGAGGCCCATATGCGAGTCACCGATTTCACCTTCGATTTCGGCTTTTGGCGTCAGTGCGGCAACGGAGTCGACCACGATAACGTCAACGGCACCAGAACGCGCCAGCGCGTCACAAATTTCCAGCGCCTGCTCACCGGTGTCCGGCTGAGAACACAGCAGGTTGTCGATATCCACACCCAGCTTGCGGGCATAAACAGGGTCCAGCGCGTGCTCGGCATCGATAAACGCACAGGTTTTACCTTCGCGCTGTGCCGCGGCGATCACCTGCAGCGTCAGGGTAGTTTTACCGGAGGACTCTGGCCCGTAGATTTCTACGATACGGCCCATAGGCAGACCGCCAGCGCCCAGCGCGATATCCAGAGAAAGCGAACCGGTGGAGATGGTTTCCACATCCATGGAACGGTCTTCACCCAGGCGCATGATGGAGCCTTTACCGAATTGCTTTTCGATCTGGCCCAGTGCTGCCGCCAACGCTTTCTGTTTGTTTTCGTCGATAGCCATTATTACTCCTGTCATGCCGGGAGAAGCGACTGTGCTTCACCGTGGATTTCTGTTCTGTTGGTGCAATTATACTGTATGGTCATACAGTATCAAGTGTTTTGTAGAAATTGTTGCCAGAGCGTTTTTAACGCATAAACGGTTGCCTGACGACGCACGCTTTCGCGATCGCCGCTGAAGCACTCCCGGCGGGTGATCCCTTCCCCTTTGGAGGTGGCGAACCCAAACCAGACGGTGCCGACAGGCTTCACGTCGCTGCCGCCGTCCGGGCCCGCAATGCCGCTAATGGAAATCGCGTAGTCTGCCCGCGCCTCTTTGAGCGCGCCAATGGCCATCTCGATCACCACCGGTTCGCTGACCGCGCCATGCTGTTCAAGCGTGGATTCACGCACGCCAATCATCTGAGCTTTAGCTTCGTTACTGTAGGTCACAAAACCGCGTTCAAACCAGGCGGAACTGCCGGCAATATCGGTAATCGCTTTCGCCACCCAGCCGCCGGTGCAGGATTCGGCGGTGGTGATTGTCGCGCCACGCTGCTTCAGCGCAAGGCCAACGATCTCGCTAAGCTGCATCAATTCATGGTCAGTCATTCTCGCTCCAGGCATCAGAAAAACGTGCTGCACAAGATAGCACTTTCTCGTCAGATGTGGGGATGGACTTCAGGTTTTACGAGGGGGCTTCAGAAAAAAGCCGGTACGGACGCACCGGCGGTGGAAAGGTTATTTCATGCTGTCAGCGAGAGTGTTCACATTGTGGCGAAACGCCTTAACGTAGGTGTCTGCCACCCCACCTTTTGCCGACAGCGCTTCGGGGTAAAGCTCACCCCCGGGCTGTGCGCCCGTCGCCGACGCAATCTGTTTCACCAGACGCGGATCGAGCTGATTCTCCATAAACCAGGTTTTCACGCCGTCGGCTTTAATCTGATTGATAATCTCGGCGACCTGCGCCGCGCTGGCTTCGCTCTCAGACGACAGCCCCTGCGGCGCCATAAACGTCACGCCGTAAGCGCGGCTGAAATAGCCGAACGCGTCATGGCTGGTCAGCACTTTACGCTTCGCCGGCGGGATCTGGCTAAAGCGCGTTTTGGCCCAGTTATCCAGTTGCGTCAGCTCCGCGATATACGGCTTACCGGTAGCCTCGAGCGCCGCTTTATCTTGCGGATCGGCTTTCACCAGCCCGTTCAGAATATTTTGCGCATAGAGCGCCCCGTTCGCCGCGCTGTTCCACGCGTGCGGATCGGTCACAGTCTTTCCATCTTCCTCAAGCGTGTGGGTTTTCACCCCAGTTGAGGCGACAACCAGTTGCCCTTTGAACCCGGAGGCTTTCACCAGACGATCAAGCCAGCCTTCCAGCCCCAGGCCGTTCACCACCACCACATCAGCCTTGCTCAGGGCCGCGCTGTCTTTCGGCGACGGTTCGAAGGTATGCGGATCGCCGTCCGGCCCGACCAGCGTCGTCACGTTCACATGGTCGCCGCCCACCTCCTGCGTGATATCCCCCAGAATCGAAAAGCTGGTCACCACATTCAGCGTTTTCGCCATCACGCCGTGCGACATCATCCCCAGCGCGAGCGCCACTACAAATCCTGTACGTTTCATCGTTTCCCCTTGCGTTAAAAAAGCGCGCGCAGGCTGCCAGCGAGCCTGCTTCGCGTACCCAATAAAATGGAAATAAAGAACAGCGCGCTGGCGGTGAGCACGATGGACGGCCCGGCCGGTAGGCTCATCGCCCAGGAGAGGCTCAGCCCCAGCCATGCGCAGAAGCTACCGCTGATACCCGCCATCAGGAGTAAGGCAGGTAACGTGCGCACCCAGCAGCGTGCCGCCACGGCCGGAAGCATCATCAGCCCGACGGCCATCAGCGTGCCGAGCACCTGAAAACCGGCCACCAGGTTAAGCACCAGCAGCGCCAGAAACAGTCCGTGCAGCAGGCCTGGCAGCCAGCGGGCGTTCACCTGCAGCCAGGCGGTATCAAACGCTTCTGTCACCAGCCCGCGATAAAAGAGCGCCAGCGTGATAAGGGTGAACATACACACGCCCGTGACGAACAGCGCGGCGTCGTTGTCCACGGCGAGGATGGAGCCAAACAGCAGATGCAGCAGATCGACATTCGACCCGCGCAGCGATACCAGCGTAACCCCCAGCGCCAGCGAGCCAAGATAAAACCCGGCAAAGCTGGCATCTTCTTTCAGCGGCGTGCGTCGACTGACCAGACCGGCCAGCAGCGCCACGGTAATTCCCGCGATAAAACCGCCAATACTCATCGCCAGCAGCGACATACCGCTGAGCAAATACCCCACGGCGACACCCGGCAAAATGGCGTGAGAAAGGGCGTCGCCCATCAGGCTCATCCGACGCAGCTGAAGAAACACGCCGAGCGCGGTGGTGCTGACCGAGAGCGCCAGGCAAACCACCAGCGCGCGACGCATAAAGCCGTACTCAATAAACGGCTGAAAAAAGAGATGCCAGATCATGCCACCCTCACCCGCTCGGTTTTCCACTGGGGAACGTCCGCATCCAGCCGCAGCGTCTGCGGGAAATGGCGCGACACGCGCTCGCTGTCGTGCAGTACCGCGAGCAGCGTTTGCCCCTGCATATACATCTCCAGCATCAGATCCATCAGCACGCTGCAGGTAGCTTCATCGACTCCGGTAAAGGGTTCATCCAGCATCACCAGCGGCGCCTGCTGCACCAGGACGCGGGCAAACAGCATGCGCTGAAACTGACCGCCGGAGAGTTCATCGATGGTGGATAACGCCATGGACTCAAGCCCGACGCGCTCAAGCGCGCCGGCAATGCGCAACCGCGTTTCGCGACGAAACCCGGAAAAAAGCGACATGCCCGGCCAGCAGCCCATGCTTACCACGTCCTGTACGGTCAGCGGAAACTGCGCCTCCAGCGCGTGACGCTGTGCCAGCCAGCCGATTACCGGGCGCTTCCCCTGCCAACGGAAGCCGCCGATGACGGGAGGAATAAATCCCGCCAGCGTTTTCAGCAGCGTGGATTTCCCGCAGCCGTTAGCGCCGATAATGGCGGTCATGCTGCCGCGCTCAATCGTGCCCGAGAGGGGCCGCGTAACGGGCTGACGTTCATATCCCGCGACCAGTTCATTCATCACAATCATGGCAATGCCACCGCCCAGCGCACGGCCAGCCCGATAAAGGCAACAAGCACCAGCGCCAGCAAAAGCCGAGCCAGAGCAGACAGAGAAAAAAGTGACGTTGACATTCTGACACCACATTAAATGTTATAACATAACAATAATGAAAGACGGTGAAGATGTAAATGGCGGGTTTGAAAAGGGAGTGTGCCGAAATGTTTCTGCAGGAAATAGGTGCGCGCGGGTGCCCTCACCCCAGCCCTCTCCCACAGGGAGAGGGGGAATAAGATGACTTACTGACTAAACGGTGACGCCGCCGGCACGCGGGCCTGCGATACCGCCAGCCCCAGCTGCCATACGGCCATCGCATAGTGGGTACTGTGGTTATAGCGGGTGATGGCGTAGAAGTTCGGCATGCCGTACCAGTACTGATAGCCCGTCCCGACATCCAGACGCAACAGACTTACCTGATCGACATTGCCCAACGGCTGAGTCGGTGTTAAGCCCGCCGCCGTCAGCTGCGCAACGCTGTATTTGGTTTTGAAGCCGTTTTCCAGCCCAGGCGCCTGACCGTTCGCCTGCACCGCCACCTGGCCGCCCGGCACCCAGCCGTGCGCTTTGAAGTAGTTCGCCACGCTGCCGATGGCATCCACCGGATCCCACAGATTGATATGACCATCCCCGTTAAAGTCGACGGCATATTGTTTATAGGAGGACGGCATAAACTGGCCGTAGCCCATCGCGCCGGCAAACGACCCTTTCAGATCGAGCGGATCGTCCTGCTCGCTGCGCGCCATCAGCAGGAAGGTTTCCAGCTCGGAAGAGAAATACTCCGCGCGGCGCGGATAGTTAAAGGAGAGCGTCGCCAGCGCGTCCAGAATGCGGGTTTTACCCATCACGCGGCCCCAGCGGGTTTCCACGCCGATAATCCCGACGATGATTTCCGGCGGTACGCCGTACACCTGCCACGCGCGGTTGAGCGCGTCTTCATACTGATTCCAGAACACCACGCCGTTTTGCACGTTGTCCGGGGTAATAAACTGTTTGCGGTAGCGCAGCCACGCGCCGTTCGGCCCGCTCGGCACCTGGGCGGTTGGAGCCTGCCTGTCCATCAGGCGCAGCACGTAGTCCAGTCGCTTGGCCTGAGACAAAATTTCGTGCAGCTGCTGTCTGTCAAAGCCGTGCTTGCTCACCATTTTATCGATGAACTGCTCGGCCGCCGGGTTATTCGCGAAGTCGCCGCCCATCTGCATCATATTGTGCTGCGGCTCCAGCAGGAATCCTCCGGAAGGCGCGCCCGCCGTTTGCTGAACGGCTTCGGTCTTAGGTTTGCCACTACAGGCAGACAGCAGAATAAGCGCAGGCAACAGCGCTGCATAACGACGCTTGAACATGAGACATCCATTTAACGGGTTCGATAAGAACCCAGTATGGTAAAGCATCCGCAACACCTCAAGGAAGCGGTACACGCCTCCCCCACGCAAATCCGCCCTTTTTTCCACCGAAAATCATTGACCCCATCAATAAACTTTCAAAATAATCCATTTTTCTTTCATTGTGAGATCTAACTAACACTTTAAAACCTTTCAAAGTGATTATTATTAGCCCCGCAACACAAAAACAAAAAAGCCTCACAGGAGAGAAGAATGATAGAAACCATCACCCACGGCGCCGAGTGGTTCATCGGGCTGTTTCAGAAGGGCGGAGAAGTGTTCACCGGCATGGTGACCGGGATCCTGCCCCTGCTGATCAGCCTGCTGGTGATCATGAACGCGCTGATTAACTTTATCGGCCAGCAGCGCATCGAACGCTTCGCCCAGCGCTGTGCCGGTAATCCGCTGTCCCGCTACCTGGTACTGCCGTTCATCGGCACCTTCGTGTTCTGCAACCCGATGACCTTAAGCCTCGGCCGCTTCATGCCGGAAAAGTACAAGCCGAGCTACTACGCCGCCGCCTCCTACAGCTGCCATTCCATGAACGGCCTGTTCCCGCACATTAACCCCGGCGAGCTGTTTGTCTATCTCGGGATCGCCAGCGGTCTCACCACCCTTGGCCTGCCGCTCGGCCCGCTGGCGGTGAGCTACCTGCTGGTTGGCCTGGTCACCAACTTCTTCCGCGGTTGGGTGACCGACCTCACCACCGCCATTTTTGAGAAAAAAATGGGCATCCAGCTTGAACAGAAAGTCCATCTTTCAGGAGCCACAGCATGAACCGGATCCGCATTGAGAAAGGCACGGGCGGCTGGGGCGGCCCGCTGGAGTTCGACGCCACCGAAGGCAAAAAGATCGTCTACATCACCGCAGGCACGCGCCCGGCGATCGTCGACAGGCTGCGCGAGCTGACCGGCTGGGAAGCGGTCGACGGCTTCAAGGAGGGCGAGCCGCCGGAAGCGGAAATCGGCGTGGCGGTGATCGACTGCGGCGGCACGCTGCGCTGCGGTATCTATCCGAAGCGCCGCATTCCGACGGTGAATATTCACTCCACCGGAAAATCCGGCCCGCTGGCGCAGTACATCCTTGAGGACATTTATGTCTCAGGCGTGAAGGAGGACAACATCACTCTGGTGAATGGCACTGCCGCGCCGCAAAAAGCGGCCCCGCGCGAGTACGACACCAGCAAGAAAATCACCGAGCAGAGCGACGGCCTGCTGGCGAAGGTCGGGATGGGCATGGGGTCCGCCGTGGCGGTGCTGTTCCAGTCCGGGCGCGACACCATCGACACGGTGCTGAAAACCATCCTGCCGTTTATGGCATTCGTCTCGGCGCTGATCGGCATCATCATGGCGTCCGGCCTGGGCGACTGGATTGCCCACGGCCTCGCCCCGCTCGCGAGCCACC
Source organism: Enterobacter cloacae complex sp. S3 (assembly GCF_014930495.1). Taxonomy (NCBI): domain Bacteria; kingdom Pseudomonadati; phylum Pseudomonadota; class Gammaproteobacteria; order Enterobacterales; family Enterobacteriaceae; genus Enterobacter; species Enterobacter cloacae complex sp. S3. The sequence goes on from NZ_JADBRD010000014.1 coordinate 11,207, forward strand.
CGCTCGGGCTGGTGACGCTGGCGCTGATCTGCTCCTTCCCGCTGCTGTCGCCGTTCCTTGGCCCGGGCGCGGTGATCGCTCAGGTGATCGGTGTGCTGATTGGCGTGCAGATTGGTCTGGGGAACATTCCCCCGCACCTCGCCCTGCCCGCCCTGTTCGCCATTAACGCCCAGGCGGCGTGCGATTTCATCCCCGTAGGGCTGTCGCTGGCGGAAGCACGCCAGGACACCGTGCGCGTGGGCGTGCCGTCCGTGCTGGTGAGCCGCTTCCTGACGGGCGCGCCGACGGTGCTGATTGCCTGGTTTGTCTCCGGCTTTATTTATCAATAAGAGGTTCCTGCGATGACCGTGATTTACCAGACCACCATTACCCGCATCGGCCAGAGCGCGGCTGACGCGCTGAGCGACCAGATGCTGATCACCTTCCGCGAAGGCGCCCCGGCGGATATCGAAGAGTTTTGCTTTATCCACTGTCACGGCGAGCTGAAGGGCGAGCTGAAGGCCGGGAGCCAGCTGGAGCTGGGCGAGGCGCGCTATGCCGTGACCGCCGTCGGCGACGTGGCCGAGCAAAACCTGCGCGAGCTGGGCCACATCACCCTGCGTTTCGACGGCCAGCCGCAGGCCGAATATCCCGGCACGGTTCACGTGGCGGGCCCGGTTCCGCAGGCTGTCACCCCAGGCTGCACGTTAAAATTTGTTGCGTAATTAAGGAGAAACACATGAGTCAGGTTGCCGTTGTCATTGGTGGAGGACAAACCTTAGGCGAGTTCCTCTGCCGTGGGCTTGCCGCAGAGGGCTACCGCGTGGCGGTAGTGGACATTCAGAGTGAAAAAGCCGCCCGCGTGGCGGACACCATTAACACCGAGTTTGGTGAAGGGATGGCGTACGGGTTTGGCGCCGACGCCACCAGCGAACAGAGCGTGATGGCGCTGGCCCGCGGCGTGGACGAGATTTTTGGGCGTACCGACCTGCTGGTCTACAGCGCGGGGATTGCGAAAGCGGCCTTTATCAGCGATTTCGAGCTGGGGGATTTTGACCGCTCGCTGCAGGTGAATCTGGTGGGCTATTTCCTCTGCGCCCGCGAGTTTTCCCGTCTGATGATCCGTGACGGCGTTCAGGGGCGCATCATTCAGATCAACTCCAAATCAGGGAAAGTGGGCAGCAAGCATAACTCCGGCTACAGCGCGGCGAAGTTTGGCGGCGTGGGGCTGACGCAGTCTCTGGCGCTGGATCTGGCCGAGTACGGCATTACCGTGCACTCGCTGATGCTGGGCAATCTGCTGAAATCGCCGATGTTCCAGTCCCTGCTGCCGCAGTACGCCACCAAGCTCGGCATCAAGGCTGAGGAAGTGGAGCAGTACTACATCGATAAAGTGCCGCTGAAGCGCGGGTGCGATTATCAGGACGTGCTGAACATGCTGCTGTTTTACGCCAGCCCGAAAGCCTCGTACTGCACCGGGCAGTCGATTAACGTCACCGGTGGGCAGGTGATGTTCTGATCGAGCGGCCTGATGCCCTCACCCTAACCCTCTCCCACCGGGAGAGGGAACAAAACAAGGAGCCGATATGGTCACCGCACTCATCACCGTCGCCGCCCTCGCCTGGATTTGCCAGATGGCGTTTGGCGGCTGGCAGATCCACCAGTTTAACCGCGCGTTTGACGCGCTGTGTCAGAAAGGTCGCGTCGGGGTCGGGCGTTCCGGCGGACGCTTCAAACCGCGCGTGGTCGTCGCCGTTGCGCTGGATGAAAACAATCACGTCTGCGATTCCCTCATCATGCGCGGCATGACCGTCTTCGCCCGTCCGGCGAAAATCCAGGCAATCAACGGCATTTCGCTGCAGGAATTACGGCCTGATGTGATCTTTCCCCATGATCCACTCTGTCAGAATGCACTATCATTAGCGCTTAATCTGAAACATGGATAATTTCGTTGTGAAAGCTATAGACTTGCGAAATTATCATTTCGCAACCTAAGGAACGAAGCGCCTATGAAACCTCGTCAGCGGCAGGCGGCCATTCTCGAACATCTGCAAAAGCAGGGAAAATGTTCGGTAGAGGATCTGGCCCACTACTTTGACACCACCGGCACGACAATACGCAAGGACCTGGTATTGCTCGAAAACTCTGGTGCCGTCATTCGAACCTACGGCGGCGTGGTGCTCAATAAGGACGAAGCGGACCCGCCTATCGATCACAAAACGCTGATCAATACCCACCAGAAAGCGCTGATTGCCGAAGCCGCCGTCAAATTTATCCACGATGGCGATTCCATCATTCTGGATGCAGGCAGCACCGTCCTGCAGATGATCCCGCTGCTCAGCCGCTTTAACAACATCACGGTGATGACCAACAGCCTGCACATCGTCAACGCCCTGTCGGAGTTCGACAGCGAGCAGACCATCCTGATGCCCGGCGGCACCTTCCGCAAAAAATCGGCGTCGTTTCACGGTCAGCTGGCGGAGAATGCCTTCGACCACTTCAGCTTTGATAAACTGTTTATGGGCACCGACGGCATCGACCTGAACGCAGGCGTTACAACGTTCAACGAGGTGTTCAGCGTCAGTAAAGCGATGTGCAACGCCGCGCGGGAAGTGATTTTGATGGCCGACTCGTCGAAGTTTGGCCGCAAAAGCCCCAACATTGTCTGTAGCCTTGAAAGCGTTGATAAGCTGATTACCGACGCGGGTATCGACCCGGCGTTCAAGAAAGCGCTGGAAGAGAAAGGAATCGACGTGATCGTAACCGGAGAGAGAGATGAGTGATTTTCTGTTAGAAACGGGCCGCCAGACGCTGATGCTGGAACTGCAGGAAGCCAGCCGCCTGCCCGAACGTCTGGGCGAGGATTTCGTCCGCGCGGCCAACACCATTATCCACTGCGAAGGCAAAGTGATCGTGGCGGGCATCGGTAAATCCGGCCATATCGGCAAAAAGATTGCCGCAACGCTCGCCAGCACCGGTACCCCGGCGTTCTTCGTGCATCCGGCAGAGGCGCTGCACGGCGATCTGGGGATGATTGAAAGCCGCGACGTGATGCTGTTTATCTCCTACTCCGGTTCGGCCAAAGAGCTGGATCTGATTATTCCGCGCCTGCAGGAAAAATCGGTCGCCCTGCTGGCGATGACCGGAAAATCCCGCTCGCCGCTGGCGCTGGCCGCCAAGGCGACGCTGGATATTTCCGTTGAGCGTGAAGCCTGTCCGATGCACCTCGCCCCGACCTCCAGCACCGTTAACACCCTGATGATGGGCGACGCGCTGGCAATGGCGGTGATGCAGGCGCGCGGCTTTAACGAAGAAGATTTCGCCCGTTCGCATCCGGCGGGCGCGCTCGGCGCACGCCTGCTCAACAAGGTTCACCACCTGATGCGCACCGACGATGCCATTCCGCAGGTCAAACTCGATACCAGCGTCATGGACGCGATGCTGGAGCTCAGCCGCACCGGCCTTGGGCTGGTTGCGGTGTGCGATGACGGCGGGAGCGTTAAGGGCGTGTTCACCGACGGCGACCTGCGCCGCTGGCTGGTGGGCGGCGGCAGGCTGGAAACCAAAGTGTCGGACGCCATGACCAAAGGCGGGCTGACGCTGAACGCCGAGAGCCGCGCCATTGAAGCCAAAGAGGTGCTGATGAAGCGCAAAATCACCGCCGCACCGGTGGTGGATGACGCCGGCAGGCTGTGCGGCGCCATCAACCTGCAGGATTTCTATCAGGCCGGGATTATCTAACCCTTCAGTCCCAGACGCTTCGCCAGCCTGTGCAGGTTGGCGACGTCCATCTCCAGCGCCCGGGCGCACGCCGCCCAGCTGCGGTTATTCTGCTCCAGCGCGCGGGTGATCATCTGACGCTGAAACGCCTCTGTAGCTTCACGCAGATTTTCATTCGCTATCTCGGGTACTGCCTGGGCGACAGCCGGTGCGGTTTCATCCTGCAGCGCAAAATGCCGCGCGTGGAGCACCACTTCATCACCCGAACGCGTCGCCCGCGCCAGCACCACCGCGCGGTGGATCGCATGCTCCAGCTCGCGCACGTTGCCCGGCCAGCCGTAGCTCAGCAGATGCGCCCTCGCTCCCGGGCTCAGCACCACGCGGGAAAGCCCCATCCTGAGACGGCACTGCTCGCAGAAAAATCCCGCCAGCAGCACCATGTCGTCACCGCGCTCGCGCAGCGGCGGCACGGTAAGCGGGAACACGCTCAGGCGATGGAACAGGTCGGCGCGGAACTGCCCGGCCAGCACCGCTTCACGCAGGTCACGGTTGGTGGCCGCCAGCACGCGAACGTCCACTCTGTGGCTGCGGTCATCCCCCACGCGCTGGATGTCGCCGTACTGCAGCACGCGCAGCAGCTTGGCCTGCAGCGACAGGGAGAGCTCGCCGATTTCGTCCAGAAACAGCGTGCCGTTATCGGCCATTTCGAACTTGCCGCTGCGGTTGCTGATGGCCCCGGTAAACGCCCCTTTTACGTGACCAAACAGCTCGCTTTCCGCCACGCTTTCCGGCAGCGCGGCGCAGTTGAGGTACACCAGCGGGTTCACCGCGCGCGGCGACGCTTCGTGAATGGACTTCGCCACCAGCTCCTTGCCGGTGCCGGTTTCCCCGAAGATCAGCACGTTCAAATCTGAGGCGGCGACAATCTCAATCTCTTTTTTGAGCTGCGCCATGCCCGGAGAGAGGCCGATCATCTCCGTGTGCGTCACCTGCTCAAACGCCGCCGGGCTGCCGGGAAGAATGTTCTGGCTCTCCAGCTGTTCAATCAGCAGGGCATTGTTCAGCGCCCCGGCGGCCAGGGCGGCAATCAGACGCAGCTCTTCGTCGCTAAAGGTGTCAAACTGGTCCGGCGACAGGCCGTCGAGGGTCAGTGCGCCGATCAGGTTTTGTCCGGCAAACAGCGGCAGGCCGATACAGGCGTGCACCTTCAGGCTCTCCTGTCCGGGAATAAGTCCGTCGTACGGGTCGGGCAGATCGCTGTCCGCCGGAAAGCGCACCACGTCACCCGCGCGGGCGATAGTTTCCAGACGCGGATGGCCCTCAAGGGTAAAACGCCGTCCGAGCACGTCCTTCGCCAGCCCGTCGATAGCCAGCGGAATAAACTGCCGCCCCTCGTAGCGCAGCAGCGCCGAGGCGTCGCACGCCAGCACGTGGCGCAGCGTGGAGATCAGCCGCTGAAAGCGGTCCTGATGGCCGATACCGGTCTGCAGTTCAATGGCGATCTTCGCCAGCACGTCTACGGAAAAGCTCATAGTGGCCTCGCTGTCATTTTGACAATTCATATTGTCATATTGACACTGATTTTGATAGTCATAATGACTACCCACTACGGATCATAAAAATATTAATTAAGTTAAATCAATAAATTAAAAACTGGCACGCAACTTGATATAGGCAAACCATCTTATTTGAAAATGCTGTATTACGTAGAGGTTGCTATGTCTATTCTTGTTAAAAATAACATTCATTGGGTGGGTCAACGTGACTGGGAAGTGCGCGATTTCCACGGGACGGAATACAAAACGCTGCGCGGAAGCAGCTACAACAGCTATCTCATCCGCGAAGGAAAAAACGTGCTGATCGATACCGTCGATCACAAGTTCAGCCGCGAGTTCGTGCAGAACCTGCGCAGTGAAATCGACCTGGACGACATCGACTACATCATTATCAACCACGCGGAAGAGGACCATGCCGGCGCGCTGACCGAGCTGATGTCCTACATTCCGAACACGCCGATCTACTGCACCACCAACGCCATCGACTCGATCAACGGCCACCACCACCATCCGGAGTGGAATTTCCACACCGTGAAAACCGGCGACGCGCTGGATATCGGCAACGGCAAGCAGCTGATCTTCGTGGAAACCCCGATGCTGCACTGGCCGGACAGCATGATGACCTACATGACCGGCGACGCGGTGCTGTTCAGCAACGACGCCTTCGGCCAGCACTACTGCGACGAGCGCCTGTTCAACGACGAAGTGGACCAGACCGAGCTGTTCGAGCAGTGCCAGCGCTACTACGCCAACATCCTGACGCCATTCAGCCGCCTGGTGACGCCGAAAATCACCGAGATCCTCGGCTTTAACCTGCCGGTGGATATGATTGCCACCTCCCACGGCGTGGTGTGGCGTGAAAATCCCACCCAGATTGTGGAGCTCTACCTGAAATGGGCGGCGGACTATCAGGAAGACCGCATCACTATTTTCTACGACACCATGTCCAACAACACCCGCATGATGGCGGACGCCATTGCCCAGGGCATCAACGAAGTGGACCCCAACGTGGCGGTGAAAATCTTCAACGTGGCGCGCAGCGATAAGAACGAGGTATTGACCAACGTCTTCCGCTCTAAGGGCGTGCTGGTGGGTACCTCCACCATGAACAACGTGATGATGCCGAAAATTGCCGGTCTGGTAGAAGAGATGACCGGCCTGCGTTTTCGCAACAAGCGCGCCAGCGCCTTTGGCTCCCACGGCTGGAGCGGCGGCGCGGTAGACCGTCTCTCCACCCGTTTACAGGATGCGGGCTTTGAAATGTCCCTCAGCCTGAAGGCGAAATGGCGCCCGGATATCGACGCCCTGGAGGTCTGCCGCCAGCACGGCCGCGACATTGCCCGCCAGTGGGCGCTCGCACCGCTTCCGCAAGCTGCCGAACCGACCGCACAGCAGGAAACCTGCGCCTGCGCCGCCGCGGCAGCCGCCGATCCCGGACCGCGCATGCAGTGCAGCGTCTGCCAGTGGATTTACGATCCTGAACTGGGCGAGCCGCTGCAGGACGTTGCGCCAGGTACACCCTGGAGTGACGTGCCGGACAACTTCCTCTGCCCGGAATGTTCCCTCGGGAAAGACGTCTTTGACGAACTGGGTACGGAGGCAAAATGAGCAACGGGATCGTCATCATCGGCTCGGGCTTTGCCGCCCGCCAGCTGGTGAAAAATATCCGCAAGCAGGACGCCAGCGTGCCGCTGACGGTGATCGCCGCCGACAGCATGGACGAGTATAACAAGCCCGATCTGAGCCACGTCATTAGCCAGAATCAGCGCGCCGAGGACCTCACCCGCCAGACGGCGGGTGAGTTCGCGGAACAGTTTAACCTGCGTCTGTTTCCCTACACCTGGGTCACCGACATCGACGCCGCCGCCCACGTGGTAAAAGCTAAAGAGAAAACCTGGCAGTACGACAGGCTGGTGCTGGCCACGGGTGCCTCTGCGTTTGTGCCGCCGATTGAGGGCCGCGAGCTGACGATCACCCTCAACAGCCAGCAGGAGTATCAGGCCAGCGAAACGGCGCTTCGCGACGCGCAGCGGATAATGATTGTCGGCGGCGGGCTAATAGGCACCGAGCTGGCGATGGATTTCTGCCGGGCGGGTAAATCCGTGACTCTGGTCGACCATGCGGCGAGCATTCTGTCGTCGCTGATGCCGGCAGAAGTAAGCAGTCGCTTACAGCATCGCCTGACCGAAATGGGGGTGCATCTGCTGTTGAAATCGCAGCTGCAAAGTCTGAGCAAAACCGAAGGCGGCATTCGTGCCACGCTCGACCGCAGCCGCAGCGTTGAGGTGGATGTGGTAATCGCTGCAACGGGCCTGCGCCCGGAAACCGCGCTGGCGCATCGCGCAGGCGCCGAAATACAGCGTGGCGTGAAGGTAAATAGCTACCTGCAAACCACGCAACCTGATATTTACGCGTTAGGTGACTGCGCTGAAATTAACGGTCAGGTGCTGCCATTTTTACAGCCAATTCAATTAAGCGCGATGTATCTGGCGAAAAATCTGCTCGGCGGCAGCGCGCCGCTGAAATTACCCGCCATGCTGATTAAAGTCAAAACGCCGGAATTACCGCTGCATCTTGCCGGTGAAACGCAGCGTCAGGATCTGAACTGGCAAATTACCCTCGAACCGCAGGGAATGGTCGCGCGCGGCGCGGATAACGAGGGTCAGATTCGCGCTTTTGTGGTTAGTGAAGACCGGATGAAGGAGGCTTTCGCTCTGCTAAAACTGTTACCTGCTTAACCCTCGCTTTGCCGGGCGGCGCTTCGTTTACCCGGCCAACAGCAAGTCTACGCTGTCTTAATCTTTGGATTTTATTATTCACCGCCCCGATATTCCGGGGCTTTTTTTTACGTATTCTATTCATCAAATAAATGCAAAGTAGATATATCATCGCTATCAATCCCTTATTTATTATTTTCGTAAATACTTTAATCTGAAACAGATTAAAAACATCATCCAGCTTTATTATTGGCAGCCGACTCAGTCTGAAAAGACATCATCAGCAGGAGGCGAATCATGGCGAATTTTTATAAATAACTCAATTATCTTTCTCGTTATTTCACACAAGCGAAGAATGCGGAATATATTTTATTCCGCAAAAGACCTATATTTTCAGCATCTTTTTATCGGTATGCCGCTATGCGCCAGCCATTGAGGAAGTCGCGGAGGTTGCGCAGTGCAGGAGCCGGTTCAGGAACGTACCACCAGCGCGTCGTAGCCGCGCCAGCGGTAGTTGACCATGGAGATCAGCCAGCAGGCGACAAACAGCCCAACCACCACAAACCCGGCGTTGCCCAGATTGTCGTTTACCGTGCCAATCAGATCCCACACGCCGCCGCTGAGGGCAAATTTGTCCATCAGCAGACCCAGCGCTTCCAGCCCGCCGATAAACAGCGCCACCACCACGGAGGTGCCGGTGATGGTCATGTTGTAGTAGAGCTTGCGCTGCGGCTTGTTGAACGCCCAGCCGTAGGCGCCGACCATCAGCAGGTTATCGAGGGTATCCACCAGCGCCATGCCGCTGGCGAAGAGCGCCGGGAAGACCATGATTGACCACACCGACATCCCGCTTGACGCGCTGGCGGCAGAGATCCCCAGCACGCCAATCTCGGTGGCCGTGTCAAAGCCGAGGCCAAACAGGAAACCGACCAGGTACATCTGCCAGCTTTTATTCACCAGGCGGAAGGTTTTGCCAAACAGCCAGTTCATGACGCCGCCCTGGGCAGGAAGCGTGATGTCGCCCTGCACTGGCCTGCCCTGTTTCAGCGCCTGAAAACTGCGCCAGACGCCGCGCAGGATCACCATGTTCACCAGCGCCATCGCCAGCAGGAAGGTAGCGGAAACCGCGGTGCCGATCAGGCTGCCGGTTTCGTGGAACCATTCCATGTTTTTCTGAAACGCCGTCGCGGTCGCGGCGATAGCAATGGAGGCCAGCACCACGATGGTGGAGTGCCCCAGCGAGAACCACGCCCCCACGCCGGACGGACGTTTGCCCTGCTGCATCATCTTACGCGTCACGGTATCAATCGCCGCGATGTGGTCAGCGTCCACCGCGTGACGCAGCCCGTAGCACCACGCCAGCAGGCTGGCGGCCATCAGCGCCGTGCTGCCGCTAAAAGCGTGCCATGCCCATCCCCAGGCCAGCAGGTTTGCCATTACCAGAGCCAGCAGCAGAAGCGCGGCGCGAGGTTCATTGTGTAAGAGTCGTAACATTTTAAGTCCTTTGTGAACATGACCGGGCAGCGGCGATCGCCGCCTGCCCGAAGGAGATCGCTCCGTCACCTGCGGGCAGGCGCGAAGGAAAAAGAAGCGTAAAGTCAGAAAGATAATGACGCAGGCGCGCGCGCAGCAGACGGTTGTGCAGCACGCCGCCGCTGAGACAGATTGTCGACAGCGACAGGCGTCGGGCATGGCGCGCGGCGAGTTCCGCCAGCCCTTTTGCCAGCGCGTCGTGAAACGCCCACGCGCGCTGGCAGGATTCCGCCTGCCAGCTCAGCCACTGCTGCCAGAACTGCGCGAGGTTATCCACGTCCAGCGTCACCGGATGGTCGACGCCCGCGCACTGCAAGGCCAGCGCTTCCAGCCGGCAGGCCGCTTCACCTTCCCAGGATTGGGTTTCAATACCCAGCGCGCAGGCGACCGCATCAAACAGGCGACCACAGGACGAGGCCTGCGGCGCGTTGATGCCGCGCCGGATCGCCGTTGCCAGCAGCGGCCAGTTTTCACGCTGAACCGCGCGCGTTTCCGGGTACTGCTGCCAGTCAGGGACAAACGCCAGGCAGTGGGCGAGTAAATTGCGCCACGGCTGCCGCGCCGCCAGATCGCCCCCCGGCAGCGCAACGGCAGGCAGCCCGTCCAGACGCTCGCACGCGAGATAGTTCACCCGCAGGCACTCCCCGCCCCAGAGCGCGCCGTCCTCGCCCATGCCGATCCCGTCCAGCGTCAGGGCAATCGCGTCTCCGCCGTCGAGCGGCCAGCCGTTCTCCGCCAGGCACGCCGCCGCATGGGCGTGATGGTGCAGTACGGTTTCGACCGGCAGCCCCTGCGCCTGCGCCCATCGTTGTGTGTGATAGCCCGGATGGGCGTCACACACCACGCGCTTCGGCTGAAAGGCGTAGATGTCCTGCATCAGCGATAGCGCGCCGCGCCACTGCGCTTCGACGCCCTCGTCACCGAGATCGCCAAAATGCTGGCTCAGCACCGCCTGGCTGCCACGCACCAGGCAGAAGGTGTTTTTCATCTCAGCGCCAGTGCATAGCATGGCGGGGATATTCTCAAAACCCGCAGGCAGCGTAACGGCATCGGGCACAAAACCGCGCGCGCGGCGAAGCATCGCGCCGTCGCGATCCATCACCGAATCATCCATCCGCTGCAGGATATCGCGGTTGTGCAGCAGGAAGCCGTCCGCGATGTCGCCGAGCTCATCCAGCGCCTGCTGGTTGGTCATGGCAGGCGGTCTGCCGCTGAGGTTGGCGGAAGTCATCACCAGCGGGCGCTGGCAGTCCATCATCAGCAGGTGTTGCAGCGGATTAGCGGGAAGCATGATGCCAATACAATCGAGCCCGGGTGCAATCCCTTCGGGAAATCCGGGAAGCGAGGCTTTTGGGGTCAGCACAATCGGCGCTGCGGAGGAGCGTAACAGCGTCTGGATCGCCTCCGGCACGCCGTCCGCATTCGGGATCATTACCGCCAGCGGCTTAGACGGTCGCTGTTTGCGTGCCCGAAGCGTCGCGACCGCCTGCGGATTACGCGCATCGCAGACGAGATGAAAACCGCCCAGCCCTTTGACCGCGACTATGCCGCCGCTTTTCAGCATCGCCACCGCCGCGCTCAGCGCAGCCTCACGGGAAACGGTGATGTCGCCCGCACGCCATTCCAGCGCTGGCCCGCAGTCCGGGCAGGCTACCGGCTGAGCGTGAAAACGTCTGTCAGCCGGGTTACGGTATTCCGTCTCACACGGCAGGCAGAGGGGAAATGCGGCCATTGACGTGGCCGGACGGTCATAGGGCATCGCGCGGATAATGGTAAACCGCGGCCCGCAGTGCGTGCAGTTGATGAACGGATAGCGATAGCGGCGCTCGGCAGGGTCGCGCATTTCAGCCAGGCACGCCGGACAGGTCGCGGCGTCGGGGACAATCTGCGTGTCCATCGCCCCGCCCGCGCTCTGGCGGATGGTAAAGTCCTCCGGCACCTGCGCCCAGGTAAACGGCTGCGTTTCAACGTGGTCAATGCGTGCCAGCGGTGGGCAGTCCTGATGCAGCCTCGCGGTAAAGGCCCCCCCATTACCCGCGAGGCGCACCAGCACGCCCTCTCCATCATTGCAGACGTCACCGGTCAACTGAAGCGCCTGCGCCAGCTGCCAGACGAAGGGGCGAAACCCCACGCCCTGCACCTTGCCGCGCACGCGCAGCTGTACGCCGTTGCTGCACATACGGTTCAGAACAGCAGCGATGACGACGTGTCGAATGCCGCACGACGGCGCTTTTCGGCGCTCATCTGCTCAAGCTTGTCGCGATCCACGCAGACCAGCGCATGCGTCGGGCAGGCTTCCATGCAGGCCGGACCGGCGTCGCGGTGATAGCAAAGATCGCATTTGTTGGCTTCGGCTTTCTCCGCACGTACGCTCAGACCCATGCCGCTGTTGCGTACCACCGGACGAACAACCACCTCCATCGCGCCGTACGGGCAGGCGACCACGCAGGTTTTGCAGCCAATGCAGCGCTCCTGCATGACGTGCACAAAGCCTTTCTCGCGTTTAATCGCCCCGTTCGGGCAGACGTTCGCGCACGGTGCGTCTTCGCACTGGCGACAGATGGCGGCGGTGGAAATATTCACGCCTTTGATGACGTGGATGCGCGGCAGGAAGGTGTCAGGGGTGAGCGACGCGCAGTCCTGCTCCGCCTGATGGGAAACCACGCACGCCACTTCACAGGTACGGCAACCAATACACTTACTGGCATCGGCCATAATAAAACGGTTCATCTGCTTCTCCAGCATTACAGTTATGCGCGGAGATATTCATAAACCGTGCCAATAATTAACCTGTTGATTTTAGATGAATTTAACAATCACGATGGTGCTGTCATCGTCACTTATGACGATGACAGCTGTCGACATCAGCGGTGCGGGCCGTCAATAACGGAGTCGCGCAGGACAAGCTCGCCGGAGAAGGTTTGCTGATACTTAAACTCACCGCCGTCGAGCATGAAGATCAGGCGGCTGATGGTCTCTTTGATCATCTCCGTCACCGGAATACGCACGCTGGAGAGCGACGGCACGATGTAAGGCGCGATGGCCACGTCGTCGAAACCGATCACCGACACCGCGTCCGGTGCGGCCACGCCGCTGTCGTGGAGCTGCTTCATGGCGCCGATCGCCATGTCGTCATTACTCGCCACCAGCGCCGTAAACCGTTCACCGCGCGCAAGCAGTTCGGCAACCGCCGCCGCGCCGCTGGCGGGGTTCCACTTTCCCTGCGCAATCAGCCCCTCGCGCAGCGGAATACCGTGCTGCGCCAGCGCGTCCTTGTAGCCGGAGAGACGCTCAACCCCGGTGGGGGAATCCAGCGAGCCGGTGATAAACGCGATCTCCCGGTGCCCTTTCGCAATCAGCTGCGACACCGCCTCCTGACTGGAGGCTTTATGATCTGACCAGACGCAGTGGCTGCTGTTTTTCCGCAGGCGGCGGTTGAGCACCATAATCGGCTGCTCGCACTTCTCGACGATCTCATCCATCTCTTCCACGCTCAGGAAGCGCGGATAGATAATCACCGCGTCGCAGCGCATATCGAGCAGGTACTGGATCGCCTCGCGCTCTTCATCCGCGCAGTGCTTGCCGTCCGCGAGGATCAGCTGCCGCCCCTTTTCTTCCGTCATGCGCGCGGCGTGAAACAGCAGTTCGCTAAAGTAGACGCCGTGATAGAGGGTGTTCGTCACCACCAGTCCCAGCGTCTGGGTACGTTTGGTTGCCAGGTTTCGCGCCAGCAAATTCGGGCGATAGCCGCTCTCTTCAATGGCCTGAAACACCCGGTCTTTGGTCTCCTGGCTGACGTAGCCATTTCCCGACAGCACCCGGGACACCGTGGCTTTCGAAACGCCTGCCCGCTTCGCCACTTCAAGCATCGTGGTCATAGTGTTATTCCGTCTGAATCTGATGGAGCGCAGTGTACTGCACTGCAAAAAAATTGTCGCAGCGGTGAAATCACGCTTTCGATACCTCATTGCGATCTGCATCACGAAACGAAAAAATGGTCAAAAAGCGATCTTGTTTCATTCACAGAAACTCATGATGATTATGTGGAACCGGTTTCCTACATGTCTCACAACAATAACAGGATCACATCCGATGGCCAAAAATTACGCTGCGCTGGCGAACGACGTTATCAGCGCGCTGGGCGGCAAAGAGAACATCGTCGCCGTCACCCACTGCATGACGCGGCTGCGTTTCGTACTGAAAGACGAAAGCCTGACCGACGCTGCGCGACTGAAAAGCATCAGCGGCGTGCTCGGCGTGGTGCGCAACGACAACCAGTGCCAGGTCATTATTGGCAATACGGTTTCACAGGCGTACCGCGAAGTGGTGAGCCTGCTGCCCACGGACCTGCAGCCCGCAGTGCCGGAAGGTCCGCAGAAGATGACCTTACGCCGCATTGGCGCCGGGATCCTCGACGCGCTGATCGGCACCATGTCCCCGCTGATCCCGGCGATCATCGGCGGCTCGATGGTCAAGCTGCTGGCGATGATCCTCGAGATGACCGGCGTGCTGCCAAAAGGCGCGCCGACGCTCACTATTCTGACCGTCATCGGCGACGGCGCCTTCTTCTTCCTGCCGCTGATGGTGGCGGCCTCGGCGGCGGTGAAGTTCAAAACCAACATGTCGCTGGCCATCGCCATTGCCGGCGTGCTGGTGCACCCGAGCTTTATCGAGCTGATGGCGAAAGCCGCGCAGGGCGAGCACGTTGAGTTCGCCTTTATTCCGGTGACGGCGGTGAAATACACCTACACCGTCATCCCGGCGCTGGTGATGACCTGGTGCCTGTCGTATATCGAACGCTGGGTGGATCGCATTACCCCGGCGGTGACGAAAAACTTCCTCAAGCCGATGCTGATCGTGCTGATTGCCGCCCCGCTCGCCATCGTGCTGATTGGCCCGCTGGGGATCTGGATCGGTAGCGCCATCTCCGCGCTGGTCTACACCATTCACGGCTACCTGGGCTGGCTCTCCGTCGCCATCATGGGCGCGCTCTGGCCGCTGCTGGTGATGACCGGGATGCACCGCGTGTTTACGCCGACCATCATTCAGACCATTGCCGAAACGGGCAAGGAAGGGATGGTGATGCCGTCGGAAATCGGCGCCAACCTGTCGCTCGGCGGCTCGTCGCTGGCGGTGGCGTGGAAAACCAAAAACCCGGAGCTGCGCCAGACGGCGCTGGCGGCGGCAGCCTCCGCCATTATGGCGGGGATCTCTGAACCGGCCCTGTACGGCGTGGCGGTGCGTCTGAAACGTCCGCTGATTGCGAGCCTGATCAGCGGCTTTATCTGTGGGGCGGTCGCCGGCATGGCCGGTCTTGCCAGCCACTCGATGGCGGCCCCGGGGCTGTTCACCAGCGTGCAGTTCTTTGACCCGGCCAACCCGATGACCATCGTCTGGGTGTTCGGCGTGATGGGGCTGGCAGTGGTGCTGTCCTTTGTTCTGACCCTGCTTTTAGGGTTTGAGGATATCCCGGTCGAAGATGAGGCTGAAAAAGCACGCGCCCTGCAGACCGCACCGGTACAGAACAACGCAGCAAAAGCATAAATTGAAAGCGAGGTAAGAATGTCTGTTTTTCCACAAGGATTTTTATGGGGCGGCGCGCTTGCCGCCAACCAGAGTGAAGGTGCTTACCGTGAAGGCGGCAAAGGATTGACGACGGTCGATATGATCCCCCACGGCGCGAATCGCCTGGCGGTGAAGCTCGGTAAGGAAAAGCGTTTTTCGCTGCGTGACGACGAGTTCTACCCGAGCCACGAAGCGATTGATTTTTACCATCGCTATAAAGAAGACATCGCCCTGATGGCGGAGATGGGCTTTACGGTGTTCCGCACCTCCATTGCCTGGAGCCGCCTCTACCCGAACGGCGACGAACCGCTGCCGAACAAAGAAGGCGTTGCCTTCTATCGCGCGGTGTTCGAGGAGTGCAAAAAGTACAACATCGAGCCGCTGGTGACGCTCTGCCACTTCGACGTGCCGATGCACCTGGTGACGGAGTACGGCTCCTGGCGCAACCGTAAGATGGTCGATTTCTTCGCCCGCTACGCCCGCACCTGCTTCGAAGAGTTTAACGGGCTGGTGAAATACTGGCTGACCTTCAACGAAATCAACATCATGCTGCACAGCCCGTTCTCCGGCGCGGGGCTGGTGTTTGAGGAAGGCGAAAACGAAGACCAGGTGAAATACCAGGCCGCGCACCACGAGCTGGTGGCAAGCGCGCTGGCGACCAAAATCGCCCACGAGGTGAACCCGGAAAACCAGGTGGGCTGCATGCTGGCGGGCGGAAATTTCTATCCGTACTCCTGCAAGCCGGAAGACGTGTGGATGGCGCTGGAGAAAGACCGCGAGAACCTGTTCTTTATCGACGTGCAGGCGCGCGGCAGCTACCCGGCCTACTCCGCACGCGTGTTCCGCGAGAAAGGCGTGGTGATAGTGAAAGATCCGGGCGACGACGAGCTGTTAAAAAACACCGTCGACTTTGTCTCGTTCAGCTATTACGCCTCGCGCTGCGCGTCGGCGGATATGAACGCGGGCAACACCAGCGCGGCGAACATCGTGAAGTCCCTGCGTAACCCGCATATTCAGGTGAGCGAATGGGGCTGGGGCATCGACCCGCTCGGCCTGCGCATCACCATGAACATGATGTACGACCGCTACCAGAAGCCGCTGTTCCTGGTGGAAAACGGCCTCGGGGCGAAAGACGTTATTGATGAAAACGGCGAGATCAACGACGACTACCGCATCAGCTACCTGCGCGAGCACATCCGCGCGATGGGCGACGCGATTGAGGACGGCGTGCCGCTGATGGGCTACACCACCTGGGGCTGCATCGACCTGGTGGCCGCCTCAACGGGCGAGATGAGCAAGCGCTACGGTTTTGTGTACGTTGACCGCGACGACGCCGGAAACGGCACGCTGGACAGAAAACGCAAGAAATCGTTCTGGTGGTATAAGAAGGTGATTGCGAGTAACGGGGGGGATCTGGAGTAGCCTGTCCTTACCCCTCACCCTAACCCTCTCCCCATAGGGGAGAGGGAACCGTTTGGTGCGGTTTTCACCCTCTTTACTCCGGGAATAAAGGACTGCTCGGCGCGGTTTTCACCCTCTCCCCTCTGGGGAGAGGGCCGGGGTGAGGGGTTCAAACCCTCCATCCCCAACCCACTCCGCAAGCCGTGAATAGACCCGTTCCACCGCCTCCTTCACCGGCGGCGTCATCGGGTAATAAAATCCAACGATGTCCGGCTGAATCCCCAAAAACAGCACCTTGCCCACGTCGTCTTTAATCTGATCGACCAGGTAGTTCAGCGGCATATTGTGGGTGGTCATCATAAACATCTCGGCGATGTCGTCCGGGTCAATCAGGCGGATCTCGCCGGGGTTGAGCCCCATATCGGTGGCATCGACGATTAACAGCCTCTCCGGGCGCAGCTCGCGGATGGCGACCACGTCGTTTTCCGGCGCGCTGCCGCCGTCAATCACCACCCAATTGCCCTGCGGATTCGCGGCGCACATCTCTGCCAGCAGCGGGCCCGCGCCGTCGTCGCCCATCATGCTGTTGCCGACACACAGTAAAACGTCAGTCACGTAATCTCCTCACCATCAGGTAGATGGCGCTCTCCTGGTGAATATCGTGCAGCATGCCGAGCAGCGTTTTGCTCCACGACTGCTGCTCGGGGGTTTGCCTGGCGAGCGCCGCGTCAAAGGCGTTGGCGAGCATCGCAATGTGGTTGGCGTCGATGACGATCTCGCCATACTTCGGCACGCCCTCCATCTTGCGCCGCGCCGTGCTGCCCTCCTCCAGCGTGGCGATCCACGCCAGGTACTCGGGCCACGGGCAGCTCAGCGCCGCCTCCAGGCAGTCAATCACCCCGAGGTGATGCCCAATCGCCAGGCTGTAATAGACCACCTGCTGCGCCGCATCCGGCGTGGCATCGTTCTCATCAATAAACTTACGGCTCAGCTGGCTGAACACCACCGTTTCACTCATCGGATACGCGCCTCATCCACGATGCTGTTCAGGTTTGCCACGATCTCATTGAGACGCGGATCGTTTTCCGCCTCCAGCCAGCGCGCCACCTGATGGTCGCCCTGGCTCAGCAGGCGCAGATAATCATCGGCAATCTGGCGGCCATAGCGGTAGCCCGCCAGCCTGCGCGCCGTGCGGTCAATCTTCACCCGCAGCGGCTGGACCATGTCCGGGTGCAGGATGGCCGCAGGCCGGTTGTCCAGCTCGCCCGGCTCGCGCGCGTGGATTTTCTGCTCCAGCAGGCCGAGCGCCATGGCAAAGCCGTACAGCGTCGCGGCGGGCGTTGGCGGGCAGCCCGGAATGTAGACGTCCACCGGCACGATTTTGTCGGTCCCGCCCCAGACGCAGTAGAGGTCGTGGAAGATGCCGCCGCTGTTGCCGCAGGCCCCGTACGAGATGCAGATTTTAGGGTCCGGCGCGGACTGCCAGGCGCGCAGCGCCGGCGAGCGCATGGCGCGGGTGACGGCTCCGGTAAACAGCAGGATGTCCGCATGACGCGGGGACGGCACCACTTTGATGCCGAAGCGCTCGGCGTCAAACAGCGGCGACAGCGTAGCGAAGATCTCAATCTCGCAGCCGTTGCAGCCGCCGCAGTCCACGCGGTAGACGTAGGCCGAGCGTTTGATTTTTTTCAGCAGCGACGCCTTCATGCTGGCGATGGACTCCTCCACCGTCATCGGCACCGGAATGCCGTTAGCGTCGCGCGGGCCCAGTAGGTTTTCCATCAGCTGGCCTCTCTCATATGGCGGGTGATATCAATGCGGTCGGACGGCAGGAGACACTTCTGACGCTTGCACTCCGGGCAGGTTTCAAAGCTTTCGCGGTGGTGCTCCGCGCGGGCGTCACCGTTGTGCTGCAGCAGAGCGATGGCGTAGTCGATCTCTTTTTGCACGGCGAACGGGCGCCTGCAGACGCGACAGCTGCACAGGTCAAAGCGCGACTGCTGCAGAAAATCCTCTTTCTTCCACACCGCCAGCTCAAATTCCTGCGACAGGCGAATGGCGACCGTCGGGCAGACCTCCTCGCAGCGGCCGCAGAAGATGCAGCGCCCGAGGTTAAACTGCCAGGCCAGCTCGCCGGTTTTGAGATCCGTTTCCACCGTTAAGGCATTCGACGGACAGGCGTTGACGCAGGCCGCGCAGCCGATGCACTGCTGCGGGTTGTGCTCCGGCTTGCCGCGAAAATTTTTATCCACCGGCATCGGCTCCAGCGGATAGCGGCTGGTCTGAGTGCCGGTTTTGATTACTTTTTTGATAAAGGTAAACATGGCGAGTCCTTATTTCAGCGGCGAGTTTTTACGCTCGATGCTGTAGCGCTCAAGCTCTTTGTACGGCACCACCAGGCTTTTCTTCTTGCGCACGTCCACCACGGTCATGCGGTCGGTGCACGAGTAGCACGGGTCGAGGCTGCCGATGATCAGCGGCGCGTCGGAAACCGTGTTGCCGCGCAGCATATAGCGCAGGGTTGGCCAGTTGGCGTAGGTGGCCGCGCGGCAGCGCCAGCGGTAAAGCTTCTGGTTGTCGCCGGTCATGCTCCAGTGGATGTCGTCCCCGCGCGGCGCTTCGGCAAAGCCGAGGGCAAAACGGTTCGGAATGTAGGTGAAGCCTTCCACCATCAGCGGGCCGCCCGGCAGGTTATCGAGGCCGTAGTCGATCATGTTCAGGGCGGTGAACACCTCGTTGATGCGCACCTTGAGGCGCGAGATGACGTCGCAGCCCTGCTCGCTGTGCACGGTCATCGGCAGCAGGCCGTAGCCGACGAACGGGTGATCGGCACGCGTGTCGCGGGCGTGGCCGCTGGCGCGCACCATCGGGCCGACGTTGCTGAAGTCGCGGGCGATCTCCGGGTCAAGGCGGCCGATGCCGACGGTGCGCTGCTCGATGTTTGGCGTGCTGAGCAGCATGTCCACCAGCTCCTGCACGTCGCGGCGCATCTGCTGCGCCAGCTGGCGGGTCTGGATCATGTCGTCCTTCAGCAGGTCGCGGCGGATCCCGCCGATCAGGTTCAGGCCGTAGGTTTTACGCGCCCCGGTGAGGATCTCCGCCATCTTCATTGACGCTTCACGCACGCGGAAGAACTGCATAAACCCGGAGTCAAAACCGACGAAGTGGCAGGCCAGGCCGAGGTTCAGCAGGTGCGAGTGCAGACGCTCCACCTCCAGCAGAATGGCGCGGATCATCTGCGCGCGCTCCGGCACCACGATCCCCATGCCGTTCTCCACCGAGGTGGTGTAGGCGGTGCTGTGGGCGAAGCCGCAGATACCGCACACGCGGTCAGAGAGGAACGTCACTTCGTTGTAGCCCATGCGGGTTTCCGCCAGCTTTTCCATGCCGCGGTGGACGTAGAACAGGCGGTAGTCGGCGTCGATGATGTTTTCGCCGTCGACGAACAGGCGGAAGTGGCCCGGTTCGTCGGAGGTAACGTGCAGCGGGCCGATCGGCACCACGTTGTTCTTCTTGCTGCCCAGCTCGTTGATAAACTCGTAGGTTTCGCTGTCGGTGGTCGGCGCCGGGCGCTGGCGGTAGTCCATGCTGTCTTTGCGCAGCGGATAGAGTTCGTCCGGCCAGTCGTCCGGCAGCACCAGGCGGCGCTCGTCCGGCAGGCCGACCGGCACCAGGCCGTACATGTCGCGCACTTCGCGCTCGCCCCAGACGGCGGCGGGCACGCGCGGCGTGACGGACGGGTATTCCGGCTTAGCCGGGTCGACTTCGACGCGCACGGTGAGCCAGCACTTTTCGCCCTGCTCCATCGACATCACGTAGTACACCGCATAGTTGCCGCACAGCTGGCGCTCGTCGTTGCCGAACAGCACCGACAGCCAACCGCCCTGCTGGTAGTACAGAAACTCCACCACTTCCGGCAGATAGTTCACCTTAATGGTGACGGTTACCTGGTCTTTGGTTTGCCAGGACTCCTCCAGCACCACGCCGGGGAAAGCCTGATGCAACGCGGCGAGATACTGCTGACCTTTCTTTTCTTCAGACATAAATACTCTCTTTAATCACGCCACCAGCAAGGAGACGAACGCTAAAAATGCAAAACCAAAACCGGCCCAGGTGATGCGCGACGTTTCCACAAAACGCAGGCGCGCCATGCTGTTTTCAAACAGGGCAATCACCAGCACGCCTACCAGCAGCTTGAGGGCGGCAACCACGACGGCCAGCACCAGACCGCCTGCGGAGAAGTGCGTCATCTGCCCCCACGGGAAGAAGACGCCGACAAACATCTGCAGCACCACCAGCTGTTTGAGGCTGATGCCCCACTTCAGCACCGCGAATCCATAGCCGCTGTACTCGGTAAGCGGCCCCTCCTGCAGCTCCTGCTCGGCTTCCGCGAGGTCGAACGGCAGTTTGCCCATCTCAATAAACGTGGCGAACGCGCAGGCGCACAGCGCCAGCACCAGCGGGATCGAGCGCGCCACCGGCCAGTGGTAAACGGTGTGGGTGATAAAGCTGATGTGGGTGGAGCCCGCGACCTGCGCGGCGACCCACAGCCCCAGCAGCAGGATCGGCTCCACCAGCACGCCGAGCATTGCCTCGCGGCTGGCACCGATGCCGGTAAACGGGCTCCCGGTGTCCAGGCCCGCAATCGCAAAGAAGAAGCGGGCGATGGCAAAGAGGTAGATAAGCGTAATCAGATCGCCAAGCACGGGCAGCGGCGACGTCACCGTCACCACCGGCAGCGCGGTGGCGATGGTCAGCATGACGCCCACCATCACAAACGGCGTCAGGCGGAAGACCCAGCCTGCGGCATCCGGCGCGACGCTCTGACGGGAGAGCAGTTTAAAGAGATCGCGATACTCCTGAAGCACCCCAGGCCCGCGACGGTTATGCATTCGGGCGCGCGCCACGCGCGTGATGCCCGACAGCAGCGGCGCAGCGGCGAACAGCACCAGCGCCTGAAGAATTGCCAGTAACAGACTCATGTCAGGCTCCTCGTGAAATCACAATGACCACCAGCACCGCCAGCTCGATGACCGCCAGACGGCGGAACAGCGCGGGTGCGGCGGCGCTCTGCCAGCCGGGTACCCAGCCTACCGGGTTCAGCCAGTGGCGCAGCTTCAGCACGGCGGCGAAGTTCTCCTTCACCGGCATGGCAAAACCGTGGGCGGTGACAACCATCGACTGTTCGTGTTCGTAGCCGCAGGCCCACGCCGCACCGCGCGAGCGGGAGGCGAGCCGGTCGCGTTTGAAGAACAGCATCAGGACGAGCGGCAGCAGCGGTGCGCCAATCAGCAGCAGCGCGATCATGGGCTGAGAGACGGTGGTATTCGCCACGGTCAGCGGCAGCGGAATGGCGTTGCCCAGCAGCGGCAGCAGCCACGGCGCGGCGACGCCCCCCGCGATACAGCACAGCGCCAGCGCGACCACGCTGATGCCCATCAACAAGGGTGCGCAGCAGGCGTTTTCCGCTTCGCGGGTGCGCGCCGCGCCGAGGAAGGTCACGCCGTAGACTTTCGCCATGCACATCACCGCCAGCGCCCCGGTAATCGCCAGCCCGACCGCCAGCAGCGGGCCGAGCAGGCGTGCGATAAAGACATCGCTCTGGCCGAGCGCGAAGAAGGACTGATAGATCACCCACTCCCCGGCAAAGCCGTTCAGCGGCGGCAGCGCGGCCATTGCCATCAGCCCGACCAGCATCGCCAGCGAAATCACCGGCATCTTTTTGCCAATCCCGCCCAGCTTTTCGATATCCCGATGACCGGTGCGGAACCAGACGCTGCCCGCGCCGAGGAACAGGGTGCTTTTAAACAGGCTGTGGTTGACGAGGTGATAAAGACCGCCGATAAACCCGGCGGCAATCAGCGCCGGATGATTGAGCGCTAGCCCGGTCACTCCCGCGCCAATGCCGAGCAGGATGATGCCGATATTTTCCAGGGTGTGGTACGCCAGCAGGCGCTGGATATTGTGCTCCATCAGCGCGTACAGGCCGCCGACGAACGCGGTAATCATTCCGGCGACCAGCAGCACGACGCCCCACCACAGCGGCGGCTGTCCGCCGGTCAGCGTAATCGCCAGAATCCCGAACAGACCCACTTTCATCACCACCGCAGAAAACAGCGCGGCGGCGGGCGCGGAGGCATTCGCATGCGCCTGCGGCACCCAGCCGTGCAGCGGGATGATGCCAGCGAGCAGGCCAAAGCCGAGCACGCCCAGCAGCCAGACGTCGTTCCCCAGCGGATGGCCGTTGAGCGCAGCGAAGTCCAGCGTGCCGAAGCGGTGCCACACCAGCCAGCAGGCCAGCGTCAGCAGCAGCGTCCCGAGGCGTCCCAGCGCAAACCACAGCTTGCCGGAGGTGCTGCAGCCGGTCAGGAACACGCCGCACAGCGCCATGATTTCCGCCATCACCACCAGCGCGCCGAGGTTGCTGGCAATAACGGTGCAGACCGCCGCCGCCATCAGCAGGTTAACCAGCAGGCCGTTAGCCCTGGCGTGCGGATGGCGGTGCCAGTCGATATTGAACAGGCTGATAAACAGCCCGCACAGGCCAAACGTCACCAGCCAGATGGCGTTCAGCGGCGTGATCGCAACCGAGTGGCGAATCAGCGGCATCACGGCCTCTGAGGACTGGCCGCCGAGCAGGACATCGCCGCCTGCCGCCAGCGTCATCAGGCTAGCAACCGCCCCGCCGATCCCGGCGATCGCGCCGCTCAGAGTTTTATGGAATGAGAAGATCAGCGCCAGAACAGCGGCGGCAGCAAAACAGGCTACCGCGCTGGTAATCATCATCGCCGCGTTCATTTCGCCCCCTCGTTAAGCGCCTGTAGCAGAGAAAGGTCGCCAAAATCACTGTTGATGGTCAGCTCGCGTTTACGCTTGCTGGTACGGGCGATGTCGCGAATGTTAACCAGAATCAACGCCTTAGTCGGGCAGGTTCGCACGCAGGCCGGGCCCTGCTCATCGAAGCTGCACAGGTCGCATTTCACCGCAACGGCACGGATGCCGGGCACCCAGTCCAGCAGCGTACTTACGCGTGCCGGAGCCGGTGGCGCGGGCGGGGCTTTTGGCGAGTTGGCGTTCGCCGGAATATGCAGCGGACGGCTGCCGGAAAATTCAATCGCGCCGAACGGGCAGGCAATGCCGCACAGCTTGCAGCTTACGCACAGGCTTTCGTTCAGCTGGACAGCGCCATCAACGCGGGTGATGGCATTCACAGGGCAGACGCCCGCGCAGGGGGCGTCTTCACAGTGATGGCAGAGCTGCGGGGCAGACTCTTTTTCATTACGCATGACGTGCAGGCGCGGCATGGACTGCAGCCCATGCAGGCGATGCGTTTCCGAGCACGCCGCCTCACAGGTTCGACAGCCAATACAGACCGTCGAGTCAGCAATTACAAAACGGTTCACCGGGTTATCCTCTGGTGATAGTCATTTTTGACGAAAAACTGTCTTGTCGACACTTCTCGACACGCAGGAGTCAGGCCACATTCGCTGAGGTATTTCCATCCATCAGCTGCTTCAGGTTGACCGGAAGATCGTGTTCAACGGCGGCGTACAGGCCGTTATAGACCGGCGCGATTTTTTCCAGATAGTGCTCCAGCACCTGCTGGCGATCGCGGTTGCTGACGTGGCCGTCCACCATGCCATCGGCCATCAGCTGCGCCTTCGCAATACACTGTTTTTCGCCGTCTTTTGTCTCGAGGTGGTACTCAATGGTGTGGCTGTTGAAGTTATCCGCCAGGGTAACGTTAATGGTGAAATGGCCGAACAGGACAAAGCGCATATCGCCCTGCGCCGCGCAGCTCATCGCGTGGTGAAGACGCGCTTTCGAGAGGGTGATGCCCTGAACCAGAGAGTTGCAGTAGAGGTGCCACTGGTCCTGCAGCTGCTGATGACGCTGCGCGATGTAATCCGCTTTTTCGCTGATTTCCCAAATAGTCATAGAAGGTATCCGTTTAATGGAGATAGCGGCTGTTAAGCAGATTCCATGCCAGTTTTTATCTTTATGATTTTAAATGGTTTTAATTGCAAAACCGCTGTCAACGCCGCGGTGTCGACGTGTCATTTCGACAGCGTTGACATCGTCACGCCTTAACAAAAATCAAGCTGGCACCGTTATTGCATTCAATGGCGCAATTCATTGAGGAGGCGTCATGCACGAAATCACCCTCTGCCAGCGGACCCTGGAGCTTATCGAACAGCAGGCAGTGCAAAACCACGCGAAGCGCGTCACCGGCGTCTGGCTGAAGGTCGGGGCATTTTCCTGCGTCGAGACCAGCGCCCTGAATTTCTGTTTTGAGCTGGTGTGTCGCGGCACGCTGGCGGAAGGCTGCGAGCTCCATATTGAAGAGCAGCAGGCGGAGTGCTGGTGCGAGCAGTGCCGGCAGTACGTCACCCTGCTGTCATCAAAGGTTCAGCGCTGTCCGCAGTGTCAGAGCACCGGTCTTCGCATCGTGGCGGACGACGGCATGCAGATCCAACGCCTCGAAATCGAGAAGGAGTAAAGTATGTGTAGCACCTGCGGTTGCGCCGAAGGCAACCTGTATATAGAAGGGGATGAACACCGTCCCCATTCCGCGTTTCGCTCCGCGCCCTTTTCGCCAGCCCCGCGGCCAGCTGCGGCTTTAACCGGTATCACCTTCTCCCCGCAACGCTCCGCTGCGGGTGATCTGCACTACGGCCACGGCGAAGCGGGTACCCACGCGCCGGGCATCAGCCAGCGCCAGATGCTGGAGGTGGAAATCAACGTGCTGGACAAAAATAACCAGATCGCCGCCCGCAACCGCGCGCGCTTTGCCACCCGCAAACAGCTGGTGCTGAACCTGGTCTCCAGCCCCGGCTCCGGCAAAACCACGCTGTTAACGGAAACGCTCAAGCGCCTGAACGGGCGCGTCTCCTGCGCGGTGATTGAAGGCGACCAGCAAACCGTTAACGACGCGGCGCGCATTCGCGAAACCGGCACCCCGGCGATTCAGGTCAATACCGGCAAAGGCTGCCACCTGGATGCGCAGATGATTGCCGACGCCGCCCCGCGTCTGCCGCTGGCGCATAACGGCATTCTGTTTATTGAAAACGTCGGCAATCTGGTCTGCCCGGCAAGCTTCGATCTGGGCGAACGCCACAAGGTGGCGGTGCTTTCGGTGACCGAAGGCGAAGACAAGCCGCTGAAGTACCCGCATATGTTTGCCGCCGCGTCCATCATGCTGCTGAACAAGGTCGACCTGCTGCCGTACCTGAACTTCGACGTGGATAAGTGCCTGTCCTGCGCCCGGGAAGTGAATCCGGAGATTGAGATCCTGCTGGTCTCCGCCACGCGCGGCGACGGCATGGACGCCTGGCTGAACTGGCTGGAGAGTGAACGATGTGCATAGGCGTACCGGGACAAATCCATTCCATTGACGGGAACCAGGCCAAAGTGGAGGTCTGCGGCATCCTGCGCGACGTGGACCTGACGCTGGTGGGCAGCAGCGATGAAACGGGCGCATCGCGTCTCGGCCAGTGGGTGCTCGTCCACGTGGGGTTTGCCATGAGCGTGATTAACGAAGCGGAAGCCCGCGACACGCTGGATGCCCTGCAAAACATGTTCGACGTGGAGCCTGACGTGGGCGCGCTGCTGTACGGCGAGGAGCGTTAGCCATGCGTTACGTTGATGAATACCGCGCGCCCGAGCAGGTGCTGCAGCTTATCGGGCACCTGAAAACGCGCGCGGCGCTGCTGGACTACACCAAAGAGAGACCGCTGCGGATCATGGAGGTGTGCGGCGGACACACGCACGCCATCTTCAAATTTGGCCTCGACCAGCTGCTGCCGGAGAATATCGAGTTTATCCACGGCCCCGGCTGCCCGGTGTGCGTGCTGCCGATGGGGCGCATCGACAGCTGTATTGAAATTGCCAGCCAGCCCGACGTCATTTTCTGCACCTTTGGCGACGCGATGCGCGTGCCGGGGAAAAACGGCTCGCTGCTGCAGGCGAAAGCGCGCGGGGCCGACATCCGGATCGTCTATTCGCCGATGGATGCCCTGACGCTGGCGGAGGACAACCCCGCGCGCAAGGTGGTGTTTTTTGGCCTGGGGTTTGAAACCACCATGCCCGCCACCGCCATCACGCTGCAGCAGGCGAAAGCGCGCGGCGTCGGGAATTTTTTCTTCTTCTGCCAGCACATTACGCTCATTCCCACGCTGCGCAGCCTGCTGGAAGAGCCGGGAAACGGCATTGACGCCTTTCTGGCACCGGGGCATGTCAGCATGGTAATTGGCACAGACGCCTACGGTTTTATCGCTGAACAGTACAATCGTCCGTTAGTGGTCGCTGGTTTCGAACCACTTGATCTACTGCAAGGTGTCACCATGCTGGTTGAGCAGAAAATAGCGGCCCTGAGTACCGTGGAAAACCAGTACCGCCGCGTGGTACCGGATGCGGGAAATGAGCGGGCGCAGCAGGCGATAGCCGATGTGTTCAGCGTTGAGGGCGACAGCGAATGGCGTGGTCTGGGGCTGATTGCCGAATCCGGCGTGCGCCTGACGTCAGCCTATCGCGCATTCGACGCCGAAGCGCATTTCCGCCCGCAGCCGCAGCAGGTGTGCGACGATCCCCGGGCCCGCTGCGGCGAAGTCCTCACCGGTAAATGCAAACCTCATCAGTGCCCGTTATTTGGCAATACCTGTAACCCGCAAACGGCGTTTGGCGCGCTGATGGTCTCCTCCGAAGGGGCGTGTGCCGCGTGGTATCAGTATCGCAATCAGGAGAGTGAAGCATGAATACGGTTGAAATGGCGCACGGCAGCGGCGGACAGGCGATGCAGCAGCTGATTAACCGGCTGTTTATGGAAGCCTTCAACAACCCCTGGCTCGCCGAACAGGAAGACCAGGCGCGCATTGACCTCGCCACCCTCACCGCGCAGGGCGACAGGCTGGCCTTCTCCACCGACAGTTACGTGATTGACCCGCTGTTCTTCCCCGGCGGCGATATCGGCAAGCTCGCCGTCTGCGGCACGGCCAACGACGTGGCGGTCAGCGGCGCCATTCCGCGCTACCTCTCCTGCGGATTCATCCTCGAAGAGGGGTTACCGATGGAGACGCTCACGGCAGTGGTCAACAGCATGGCGCAGACCGCGCGCGAGGCGGGGATAGCTATCGTCACCGGCGATACCAAAGTGGTGCAGCGCGGCGCGGCCGACAAGCTGTTTATCAACACCGCCGGCATGGGGGCGATCCCCGCCGATATTCACTGGGCGGCACAGCATCTTAGCGTGGGCGACGTGCTGATCGTGACCGGAACGCTGGGCTGCCACGGGGCGACCATCCTTAACCTGCGCGAAGGTCTGGGGCTGGACGGGGAACTGCGCAGCGACTGCGCGGTGCTCACCCCGCTGATCCAGACGCTGCGCGGTATTCCCGGCGTGAAAGCCCTGCGGGACGCGACGCGAGGCGGCGTGAACGCCGTGGTCCACGAATTTGCAGCAAGCTGCGGGTACGGGATTGAACTCACCGAGCGCAGCCTGCCCGTGAAGCCTGCCGTTCGCGGCCTTTGCGAACTGCTGGGCCTTGACCCGCTTAACTTCGCCAACGAAGGCAAACTGGTGATTGGCGTTGAACGCGCGTCAGCGGAAGCGGTTCTTGAACAGCTGCGGGCTCATCCGTCAGGAAAAGAGGCGGCGATGATTGGTGAAGTGGTTGAGCGCAAAGGGGTGCGCCTGGCCGGGCTGTATGGCGTTAAACGGACGCTGGATCTGCCGCATGCGGAACCCTTACCCCGTATTTGCTAGAACCGCGCCAAAAGCGGTCAGCACTGAATGTCTCTTTTTTGCCAGTTTCTATTGGAAAGCAATATGCCGTATACACCGATGAGCGATCTTGGACAGCAGGGCCTGTTTGACATCACGCGCACACTTTTACAGCAGCCCGATCTCGGCGCGCTGAGCGATGCCCTGACGCGGCTGGTCAGGCAATCGGCGCTGGCGGACAGCGCCGCGATTGTGCTCTGGCATAGCGGAACGCAGCGCGCGAGCTACTACTCGACGCGTGATAATGGCAAAACGTTTGAATACGAAGACGAAACGTATCTGGCGCATGGCCCGGTGCGCCGCATACTCTCCCGGCCTGAAGTGCTGCACTGCAACTTTGCGGAATTCCGTCAGGCGTGGCCGAAGCTGGCGGAAAGCGACCTCTATCAGCCTTTCGGGCATTACTGCATGTTGCCGCTGGCGGCAGAGGGCCAGATTTTTGGCGGCTGCGAGTTTATCCGCACGACCGACCAGCCCTGGAGCGAGGCGGAATACGAGCGCCTGCATACCTTTACCCAGATTGTGGCCGTCGTCGCGGAGCAGATCCAAAGCCGCGTCACCAATAACGTCGATTACGACCTGCTGAGCCGCGAGCGCGACAACTTCCGCATTCTGGTCGCCATCACCAACGCCGTGCTCTCCCGCCTGGACATGGACGAGCTGGTCAGCGAAGTCTCGAAAGAGATCCACCACTATTTCAAAATCGACGCCATCAGCATTGCGCTGCGCGGCCATCGCAAGGGCAAGCTGAACATCTACTCCACGCACTATCTCGATGAAGCCAACCCGGCTCACGAGCAGAGCGAGGTGGACGAAGCGGGCACCCTTTCCGAGCGGGTCTTCAAAAGCAAAGAGATCCTCCTGCTCAACCTGAACGAGCAGGACCCGGTCGCGCCGTACGAGCGGATGCTGTTTAACACCTGGGGCAATAAAATTCAGACCCTGTGCCTGCTGCCGCTGATGTCCGGCAACACCATGCTGGGCGTGCTGAAGCTGGCGCAGTGCGAGGAGGGCGTGTTTACCACCGCCAATCTGAAGCTGCTGCGCCAGATCGCCGAGCGTATCTCTATTGCCCTGGATAACGCCCTCGCCTATCAGGAAATTCATCGCCTGAAAGAGCGGCTGGTGGATGAGAACCTGGCCCTGACCGAACAGCTCAACAACGTGGACAGCGAGTTTGGTGAAATCATCGGGCGCAGCGACGCCATGTACAGCGTGCTTAAGCAGGTTGAGATGGTGGCGCAAAGCGACAGCACGGTGCTGATTCTGGGCGAAACCGGCACGGGCAAAGAGCTGATAGCCCGCGCCATTCATAACCTGAGCAACCGCAACAGCCGACGGATGGTGAAGATGAACTGCGCCGCGATGCCTGCGGGACTGCTGGAAAGCGATCTGTTCGGCCACGAGCGCGGTGCATTCACCGGGGCCAGCAGCCAGCGGCTTGGCCGTTTTGAGCTGGCGGACAAAAGCTCGCTGTTCCTCGACGAAGTGGGCGATATGCCGCTTGAGCTACAGCCGAAACTGCTGCGCGTCCTGCAGGAGCAGGAGTTTGAGCGCCTGGGCAGCAACAAGCTTATCCAGACCGACGTGCGGCTGATTGCCGCCACCAACCGTGACCTGAAAAAAATGGTCGCCAACCGCGAGTTTCGCAGCGATCTTTACTATCGTCTGAACGTCTTCCCGATCTTCCTGCCGCCGCTGCGCGAGCGCCCGGAAGATATCCCCCTGCTGGTCAAAGCCTTTACCGCGAAGATCGCGCGCCGGATGGGGCGCAACATCGACAGTATTCCTGCCGAGACGTTGCGCACTCTTTCATCGATGGAATGGCCCGGCAACGTGCGCGAGCTGGAAAACGTCATCGAACGCGCGGTGCTGCTGACGCGCGGTAACGTGCTGCAACTCTCCCTGCCTGAGGTTACGCTTCCTGACGTGACCGCGCCCGCCGCCGAGACAGCGAAAGAGGGAGAAGATGAATATCAGCTCATTATGCGCGTGCTGAAAGAGACCAACGGCGTGGTCGCCGGGCCAAAAGGTGCCGCCCAGCGTCTGGGGTTAAAACGCACCACCCTGCTGTCACGCATGAAGCGTCTCGGGATTGATAAAGAGAGCCTCATTTAAGACCTTATTCCGGCGGTGTTTTTCTGACACCGCCTTTTGTTCCCCTGCGTAATTGTCCCTCATTGACACAAAATCGTTTCCTCTGTATAAAATTCCGCCTTAATAATGAGTTTCATTTGCATCAATAATAATTTTAATGAAGGGTAGCGTTTCATGAAAAAGGTCATCTGCGCGTTAGGCCTGGCGATTGCGTCGGTCGGTTCTGCTCTGGCAACCACCTATCCCCTGACGATTGAAAACTGTGGCTACAAAGAGACGTTCACCAAAGCGCCGGAACGCGTCGTGGCCCTGGGCCAGAACACCGTCGAAATTTTGCTCTTGCTGGGCCTGGAAGATAAGGTGAAGGCCAGCGCCTTCTGGCCGACCAAAGTGCTGCCGCAGCTGGCGGAACAGAACGC
The DNA here is from genome assembly GCF_014930495.1 of Enterobacter cloacae complex sp. S3. NCBI lineage: Bacteria > Pseudomonadati > Pseudomonadota > Gammaproteobacteria > Enterobacterales > Enterobacteriaceae > Enterobacter > Enterobacter cloacae complex sp. S3. The sequence goes on from NZ_JADBRD010000014.1 coordinate 41,973, forward strand.
AAAAATCAAAACCCTGACGGTCGAAATCCCGACCCTTGAATCCGTTCTTGCGCAAAATCCTGACTTTGTCCCGGCGCAGTCCCCGCTGCTGCTGGGGCCTGAAAGTAAGGTCGCAAAACGCGAAGACCTGATGACCCTGGGCGTGAACAGCTACGTGTCGCCGGGCATGTGCGCGACCAAAAAAGCCACCGGCGATATGTACGGCAGCCGCCAGAAGCTGTGGGATATGACGTATCTCTATAAAGAGATTGAGGATTTCGCCAAAATCTTTAACGTTGAAGACCGCGGTCAGGCCGTTATTGCCGATTTCAAAAACCGCGAGGCCGACCTGCGTAAGGAATTCGGCAAGAGTAAAAAAGACCTTTCGTTTGTCTTCTGGTTCTCCAGTTCGTCCCCTTCTGCTGACGCCTACGTCGGCGGTAAAAATAGCCCCTCAGGGTTTATCGCCAGCCTGATGGGCGGCCATAACGCCATTACGTCCGAGACCGAATGGCCAACCGTAGGCTGGGAAAGCATTATTGCCGCCAATCCGGATGTCATTGTGGTGTCCAGCCTGGACCGCAACCGCTGGGCGCTGGATAACGCGGAAGAAAAAATCAAATTCCTGAAGAGCGATCCGGCGGTCAGCCAGCTGGACGCGGTGAAAAAAGGCCATATCGTGGTGATGGACGGCCAGGCGATGAACCCGACGATCCGTACGATTTACGGGGCTGAGCAGGTCGGCGAACAGCTCAGAAAGCTGGGGCTGAACTGATGACAACCGCCGTTCTTCAGGCCCGGCAGAGCCTGGTTCTGACGACCTCGGGTTTGCTCGCCCTGGTACTGTTATCTCTGACGATCGCGCTGAGCGTCAGCGTCGGCGAGTTGTCCATCCCGCTGGATAAGGTGTTTTACGCCATCAGCAATAAAATGGGGCTCACCGAGGTTCCGCTCACCCGCATCTATGAGAGCGTGATCTGGGACTTTCGCCTGAGCCGCGCGCTGGTGGCGGCCTGCTGCGGCGCGGGGCTGGCCATCTGCGGTGCCGTATTGCAGAGCCTGCTGAAGAACGCCCTGGCGGAACCTTACGTGCTCGGCGTGTCGGCAGGTGCCTCAACCGGGGCGGTGTCGGTCGTCGTTTTGGGGATTGGCACGGGTGCGGTGTCGTTGTCTGCCGGGGCCTTTGCCGGGGCGTTCGCCGCCTTTGCGTTTGTCGCGTTTCTGACGAACGGCGCGCGCGGGGGAAATGAACGTACCATTCTGGCTGGCGTTGCCGCCTCACAGCTGTTCAACGCCATTACTGCCTACACCATCAGCACCTCCGCCAGCGCCCAGCAGGCGCGCGACGTGATGTTCTGGCTGCTGGGCAGCTTCAGCGGCGTTCGCTGGCCGGAATTCCAGCTGGCGCTGGTGGTGGTGCTGACTGGATTAGCCGTTTGCCTCTACTATTCCCGGGCGCTGGATGCCTTCACGTTCGGTGATGACGCCGCCGCCTCTTTAGGTATTGCCGTCCCGTGGGTGCGCCTGACGCTCTTTACCACTACCGCGCTGATTACCGCGACGATTGTCAGCATGGCGGGCTCAATCGGCTTTGTCGGGCTGGTGGTCCCGCACGTGATGCGTTTCCTGTTCGGGCCGCTGCACCGCACGCTGCTGATTGCCAGCGCGCTGGCAGGGGCGATCCTGATGGTGCTGGCAGACATTGCCTCGCGCATGCTGATTGCGCCGCAAAGCCTGCCCGTCGGCGTGGTCACCGCGCTGGTTGGCGTGCCTTTCTTTGCCGTGATTATCTACCGTTCAAGGAATAAGTGATGAGTATCTGCGCTGAAAATATTACCTGGAAGGTCGGCAAAAAGGTCATCGTTAACGACGTCTCGCTGAAGGTGTCACGGGGCGAAACGGTAGGGCTGCTTGGCCCTAACGGCTGCGGTAAATCATCGCTTCTGCGCATTCTGGCAGGTCTGCGCCGCCCGGATGCTGGCTGTGTGACGCTGGACGGCCAGGACATCTCCCGCATCGCCAAAAAGCAGCTGGCGCGCCGGGTCGCCTTCGTCGAGCAGCACGGCATGACGGACGCCAACATGCGCGTGCGGGACGTGGTGAAACTCGGGCGTATTCCGCACCACTCCGCTTTTTCCAACTGGAGCAACCACGATGACGAAACCGTCACCGCCGCCCTGCAGCGCGTGGATATGCTGGATAAAAGCGGCCAGGGCTGGCTGAGCCTCTCCGGCGGAGAGCGCCAGCGGGTGCATATTGCCCGCGCGCTGGCTCAGACCCCAACGGAAATCCTGCTGGACGAACCGACCAACCACCTGGACATTCATCATCAGATGCAGCTGATGCAGCTGATCAGCGAATTACCGGTCACCAGCATTGTCGCTATCCACGATCTCAACCACGCCTCGATGTTCTGCGACTCGCTGATTGTGATGCAGAAAGGACAAATTGTGGCGACGGGGACACCGCAGGATATCTTATCCGAGTCGCTGCTGTGGGATGTCTTCCGGGTGAAAACCAAAATCGAGACCTCGCCGTTCCATGGCAAAAAACACATCCACTTTATCGTTTAGGGGCGAGTGAACGACGATGCCCCTTCGCCCTGCCGCCACGCTCTGGCCGCCCGTCTTACTGGGTAGCCAGTTTGTTTTCAACATTGGCTTTTACGCCGTCGTTCCCTTCCTGGCGATATTCCTGCGCGACGACATGCTGCTCTCCGGCGGACTGATCGGGCTGATCCTGGGCCTGCGTACCTTCTCGCAACAGGGGATGTTTATCGTTGGCGGTGCGCTCTCGGACCGGTTTGGCGCGAAAGTGATTATCCTGAGCGGCTGTATTGTTCGTGTTTCAGGCTATCTGCTGCTGGCCTTCGGGGAATCCCTGTGGCCGATTATTCTGGGCGCGTGTCTGACGGGCGTTGGCGGCGCGTTATTCTCCCCCTCGATTGAGGCACTGCTGGCAAAAGCGGGCACTCACAGTGAGGCAAAAGGCAAACGCAGCCGCGCGGAGTGGTTTGCGCTCTTTGCCGTCTGCGGAGAGCTCGGCGCGGTACTGGGCCCGGTTGCTGGCGCCCTGCTCACCGGCCTCGGCTTTCGTCAGGTGGCGCTGGCGGGAGCTGGCGTCTTTATCATTGCGCTAGTGGTGCTCTACTTTTGCCTGCCTGCTGCTGGCCACCGTTCACAGACGCTGAAAATACAGCCCTGGTGGACAACGTTCCGTCAGCCGCGCTTTGTCGCCTTTATCATTGCCTACAGCTCGTGGCTGTTAAGCTATAACCAGCTTTATCTGGCGCTGCCGGTGGAGATCCAGCGTTCTGGCGGTAACGAGAAAGATCTCGGCCCGCTTTTTATGCTGGCCTCCGTTCTGATCATCACCTTACAGCTGCCGCTGGCGCGCTTCGCCCGTCGCGTGGGCGCGGTGAGAATTTTGCCGGTGGGATTTTTGCTCCTTTCAGCCGCCTTTGCGAGCGTGGCGACGTTTGCCCCGATGACGCCGCCGGAAGGCTGGCTGCGCTTACTGCCTTCTGTCTGTTTTGTGACGCTGTTGACGCTGGGGCAAATGCTGCTGGTGCCCTCGGCTAAAGATCTGATCCCTCGGTTTGCGGAGGAATCCACGCTTGGCGCGCACTACGGCGCACTCGCCACCGCCGGAGGCATAGCGGTACTGGCAGGAAACCTGGTGTTTGGCAGCCTGCTGGACCGCGCGCTGGTGCCCTCAACGCAGGCGATGTATCCCTGGCTGCTGCTGGCCCTCTTCCCGCTCTGCAGCGCGCTGGCCCTGAAGGTGATTTGCCGTCCGCTGAGACGCTGAACCGATCACTTTTTCGGACCGTACTTCTCCGGCAGTTCCGGCACGGGACGGCGGTCATCCATCAGATGGCGAACGGTCAGAATGGGATGACGCCATAACATACGCGGGCCTGCCCAGCGCATAACCTGCTTCATCTCTTCACGTCTGGCAGGCTGGTAACAGTGTACGGGGCACTGCTTGCAGGCCGGCTTTTCCTCACCGAAAACGCATTTATCCAGGCGCTTATCGGCATACGCATTGAGCGCCTGATAATACCCTTCCTCCTGAGAGGCCTGTGGACACTGCTTTTCATACAACGCGATCATTTTCGCGATGGTCTCTTTTTCTCGTGAGATGCGTTTACCGGACATAGCGGATTACCGAATAATAAAGTGCATCGATAATACACCTTTCAACACTGGATTTCAGCGGTTGCATTTCGTTTCCTGAAGGCTGATTCCAGTTTTAGCCCTGCACCGGCGAACAATCACTGGTATTTTATACAGCATCAGAAATGACCTTTGTCCGTGTTGTCTGGAGACCCTATGCAAGAGCTCACGATCGGCAAACCCTATCGCCATTTGAAAGTGGGATATTTTAGAAAGCGCCATGAAGACCGCAATACAAAGATACCGAAGCGCTACAGCGTGCATGCGGCGCTGAGCTTGAAAGGTGACTGGCTTGAAAAGGCGGGGTTTACGACCCATTCCCGAGTCAGGGTGGGCGTGGAGCATGGAAAAATTGTCATCGAATTAATGGCGGAAGATGCCTCGTAAAGCCACGACATTTTTCTGCGCCGGACCTTTTTTTCATGCGACAATAGAAGGAACAAACGGCCATTGAGCCCATCAAAACGGTTTATTTTCAAAGAAATGGACATCATAACTCCATGAGCACAATCGACAATTTCGACGCACATACGCCGATGATGCAGCAGTATCTGAAGCTGAAAGCACAGCATCCGGAAATCCTGCTGTTTTACCGTATGGGCGATTTTTACGAGCTGTTTTATGACGATGCTAAGCGTGCATCGCAGCTGCTCGACATCTCGCTGACCAAACGTGGCGCATCGGCAGGCGAGCCCATTCCTATGGCAGGTATCCCGCACCACGCGGTAGAAAACTACCTGGCGAAGCTGGTGAATCAGGGCGAGTCCGTTGCCATCTGCGAACAGATCGGCGATCCGGCGACCTCAAAAGGCCCGGTGGAACGCAAAGTCGTGCGCATCGTTACGCCCGGCACCATCAGTGATGAAGCCCTGTTGCAGGAGCGCCAGGATAACCTGCTGGCAGCGCTGTGGCAGGACGGTAAAGGGTTTGGCTACGCGACGCTGGATATTAGCTCCGGACGTTTTCGTCTGAGTGAACCGGCTGACCGTGAAACGATGGCCGCCGAACTGCAGCGCACCAACCCGGCAGAATTGCTCTATGCCGAAGATTTCGCCGAAATGGCGCTGATTGAAGGTCGTCGCGGGTTGCGCCGTCGTCCGCTGTGGGAATTCGAAATTGATACCGCGCGCCAGCAGCTGAATCTGCAGTTTGGCACCCGCGATCTGATTGGCTTTGGCGTTGAAAACGCCCCGCGCGGGCTATGTGCGGCCGGTTGTCTCCTGCAGTACGTGAAAGATACCCAGCGCACCGCACTGCCGCATATCCGCTCTATCACCATGGAGCGCCAGCAGGACAGCATCATCATGGATGCCGCCACGCGCCGTAACCTGGAGATCACGCAGAACCTGGCGGGTGGCGTAGAAAATACGCTCGCGTCGGTCCTCGACAGTACGGTAACGCCAATGGGCAGCCGCATGCTGAAACGCTGGCTGCATATGCCGATCCGCGATACCGAGACGCTGGTTTGCCGTCAGCAGACGATTGCCGCGCTGCAGGATCGCTATACCGAACTGCAGCCGGTTCTGCGCCAGGTGGGCGATCTGGAGCGTATCCTTGCGCGTCTGGCACTTCGAACAGCACGACCACGCGATCTCGCGCGGATGCGTCATGCTTTCCAGCAGCTGCCGGAACTGCGCGCGCAGCTGAGTGACGTTGACAGCGCGCCGGTACAGAAACTCCGCGAAACCATGGGCGAATTTACCGAGCTTCGCGAACTGCTGGAGCGCGCTATTATCGATGCGCCTCCGGTTCTGGTGCGTGATGGCGGCGTGATTGCCCCAGGCTACAACGAGGAGCTGGACGAATGGCGCGCGCTGGCCGACGGTGCGACGGACTACCTCGATAAGCTGGAAATCCGCGAGCGCGAGCGTCTTGGGCTCGACACACTGAAAGTGGGGTATAACGCGGTACACGGTTACTACATTCAGATTAGCCGCGGGCAGAGCCACCTGGCGCCGATTCACTACGTGCGTCGCCAGACGTTGAAAAACGCCGAACGCTACATCATTCCTGAACTGAAAGAGTACGAAGACAAAGTCCTCACCTCGAAAGGCAAGGCGCTGGCCCTGGAAAAACAGCTGTATGACGAGCTGTTCGACATGCTAATGCCGCACCTGGGCGACCTGCAGCAGAGCGCCAGCGCGCTGGCGGAGCTGGACGTGCTGGTGAATCTGGCAGAACGCGCTGAAACGCTGAACTACACCTGCCCAACCTTTACCGACAAGCCCGGCATTCGCATAACCGAAGGCCGTCACCCGGTGGTAGAACAGGTGCTGAACGAACCGTTCATCGCCAACCCGCTGAGCCTGTCACCGCAGAGAAGAATGTTGATCATTACCGGTCCGAACATGGGCGGTAAGAGTACCTATATGCGTCAGACGGCGCTGATTGCGCTGCTTGCGTATATCGGCAGCTACGTCCCGGCGCAAAACGTGGAGATTGGCCCCATCGACCGTATCTTTACCCGCGTCGGGGCAGCGGACGATCTGGCGAGCGGTCGCTCAACCTTCATGGTCGAGATGACCGAAACGGCAAACATTCTGCATAACGCGACGGAGCACAGCCTGGTGCTGATGGACGAGGTCGGACGCGGAACGTCAACCTACGATGGTCTGTCGCTGGCATGGGCCTGTGCGGAAAGCCTTGCGAATAAAATCAAGGCCATGACGCTGTTTGCCACCCACTATTTCGAACTTACGCAGCTGCCGGAGAAAATGGAAGGGGTTGCGAACGTTCATCTGGATGCGCTGGAGCACGGCGATACCATTGCCTTCATGCACACGGTGCAGGATGGCGCGGCGAGCAAGAGCTATGGCCTGGCCGTCGCGGCGCTGGCAGGTGTGCCGAAAGAGGTGATCAAGCGCGCGCGTCAGAAACTGCGTGAACTGGAAAGCCTGTCACCGAATGCGGCGGCGACGCAGATTGATGGTACGCAGATGTCGCTGTTGGTGCCTGCGGAAGAGACGTCGCCTGCGGTGGAAGCGCTGGAGAACCTCGACCCGGATTCACTGACGCCGCGTCAGGCGCTGGAGTGGATTTACAGGTTGAAGAGTCTGGTTTAGTTTTCTGCGGTCTGTTTTGTCGGGTGGCGGCTTCGCCTTACCCGACCTACAAAACCGTAGGCCCGGTAAGCGCAGCGCCACCGGACTTTTTTTACAGCAGCGGCGGGATCGTCGGCACCTGCGGCGCCTCGTCAATATCCTTCTGCGTCATGCGGAACGCTTCCGGGTAATGCTCGCGGCTGGTACGGCGCAGCGGTTCAGTATTACGCCAGGTATACAAACAATGCTGGCACTGGTAAACGGTCCAGACCCCTTTTACCGGCGACGTCGCCATCACTTCAATATGCTCATCGGCACAACGTGGACAAATCATCTTTTCCTCCTTATTGGCGTGCTGCCAGCATCGCGGTCAGTTTTTCAGCCCAGGCTTTAGTTTCAGGCAGATCCTGTACCGGCTGGCTGTATCGACCCCGGGTGTCCGGCGCGACAGGCGTGGTGGCATCGATAATCAGTTTGTCGGTAATGCCAGCCGGGCTGGAGCCCGGATCGAGTTCAAGGACCGACATGTTCGGCAGTTGCACCAGATCGCCTGCCGGGTTCACTTTCGACGACAGCGCCCACATCACCTGCGGGAGGTTGAACGGATCGACATCCTCATCCACCATAATTACCATCTTCACGTAGCCCAGACCGTGCGGCGTGGTCATGGCGCGTAAACCCACCGCGCGGGCAAAACCGCCGTAGCGTTTTTTGGTGGAGATAATCGCCAGCAGACCATGGGTGTACATCGCGTTCACCGCCTGCACTTCCGGGAATTCCGCTTTCAGCTGCTGGTAGAGCGGCACGCAGGTGGCCGGTCCCATCAGATAGTCAATCTCGGTCCACGGCATGCCGAGGTAAAGGGATTCGAAAATCGGCCTGGTGCGGGAAGAGACTTTGTCGATACGGACCACCGTCATGTTACGGCCACCGGAATAGTGTCCGGTAAACTCGCCGAATGGCCCCTCGATTTCACGCTTGCGGCCTTCAATCACCCCTTCCAGGATCACTTCAGACCCCCACGGCACATCGAAGCCGGTCAGCGGCGCGGTGGCAATCGGGTACGGGCTTTCACGCAGCGCGCCGGCCATTTCATACTCGGACTGATCGTATTTCAGCGGCGTGGCGCCCATCAGGGTGATGATCGGGTCGTTGCCCAGCGTAATCGCAATCGGCAGGTCTTCACCGCGCTCTTCCGCCTTGTGCAGATGCAGGGCGATATCGTGCATCGGAACAGGCTGCAGGCCGAGCTTGCGCTTGCCCTTCACTTCCATGCGGTAGATCCCGACGTTCTGCTTGCCGAAGTTGTCCGGGTCGAGCGGATCGCGCGAGACAACGCACGCTTTATCGAGATAAAAACCGCCGTCACCGTCGTTCAGACGAAACAGCGGCAGGATATCGAACAGGTTAATGTCTTCACCGTCCACCGTATTCTGCGCCCAGGCCGGGTTGGCGCGACGCTCCGGCGTGACGGGGAATTTATCCCAGCGGCGGATAAATTCGTCGATCTGTTTTTTTACCGGAGTGTTCGCAGGCAGCCCCATCGAAATGGCGTGGTTCTGCCAGGAGCCGATGGTGTTCATCACCACGCGGGCATCGGTAAAGCCACGAATGTTGTCGAACCACAGCGCGGGCGCGCCGTCGCCAATGCGGCCGGTCGCGTTGGCTGCCGCCGCCAGATCGGGCTCGGCGTTAACCTCTTCCTCAATTTTCAGCAGCTGCCCTTGCTCATCGAGCGCCTGCAGGAAGCTTCTCAAATCATCAAATGCCATTTTTATTCTCCTGTGAAAAATGTTTCGCCTCCCGCAGCCCGTTCCAGCGGCGCGCCTTTTTATGCTCCAGCCCGAACTGATCGAGCACGCGGGTCACGATGTGCTGGGTAATGTCATCTGCGGTTTGTGGGTGGTTGTAATACGCAGGCATGGGCGGCACCATCGACACGCCCATGCGGGAAAGTGCGAGCATGTTCTCGAGATGAATAGTGCTGAGCGGCGTTTCACGGGGAACCAGCACCAGCTTGCGCCCCTCTTTCAGCACCACGTCAGCCGCGCGTCCCACCAGCCCTTCGGCGTAGCCCGCGCGGATCCCCGCGAGCGTTTTCATGCTGCAGGGAATGACGATCATACCGTCGGCGCGAAACGAGCCGGAGGAGATGGTGGCGGCCTGGTCAGCCGGACTGTGGACAACGTCAGCCAGGGCAGCAACGTCCTGCGCGGTGTAGGGCGTTTCCAGCTCAATGGTGGTTTTTGCCCACTTAGACATGACCAGATGCGTCTCCACCTCCGGCATTTCCCGCAGCGCCTGCAGCAGCGCCACGCCCAGCGGTGCGCCCGTTGCCCCCGTCATTCCCACTATCAATCTCATTCATCACCTCAATATTTTGTTCGTGTACGAACATTATAAATAAGCTACTCCAGGATCGTTTACCTGACAAGATCGTTCGCATACGATCACACGAATGGCTAAAAGATGCCGCGTTAAAATTGAGAGCAATAGCGGCTATCATAGGGGAGAGATTTTTTCCGTCGGAGTGTTCATGGAACTAAGACAAGAGGCGTTCCACCTGTTACGTCAGCTTTTTCAACAGCATACCGCGCAGTGGCAACATGCCTTACCGGAACTGACCAAGCCACAGTATGCGGTGATGCGCTCTATTGCCGAGCATCCGGGTATTGAACAGGTGGCGTTGACCGAAGTGGCGGTCAGCACGAAAGCGACCCTGGCGGAGATGCTCAGCCGCATGGAGGCGCGCGGGCTGGTGAAACGCGAGCACGATCCGGCTGACAAGCGCCGCCGGTTTGTCTTCCTGACCCCAGAAGGTGAAGCCCTGCTTGCAGGCTGTAAACCGCTTGGCAACGAGGTGGATGAGGCGTTTTTAGGACGTCTTAACAAGGCCGAGCGGGAGCAGTTCTCTGCGCTCATCAAAAAGATGATGCACGATTAATTCACGCTGGTGCGCATAAAATCGATAAACGTGCGCACCTTCGCCGTCACGTGCCGGGCATCGGGATAAACCGCATAGATGCCCTGCTGCGCAAAGGTATATCCCGGTAAAACCGGGACCAGTTTTCCCGCATCAAGCGCATCGCGCGCCAGCCATTCCGGCAGTAACGCCACGCCTCCGCCAGCAAGTGCAAAGGCCATAAGAGCCTGCGCGCTGTCGGCAAACAGGCGCGGCGCTTTTTTTATCTCCAGCGTTTCAGGCGCACCGCTGGCATCCTTCACCTGCCAGCGCAGCGGCGAGGCCAGGCGCTCGTGAATAATCCAGTCCGCGTGGGCCAGCTGCGCAAGCGTTTCGATCGGATGGTTAACGAGCCACCCGGGCGTCGCGACGGGGAGAATCGAGAAGTGCGAAATCAGCGCGGCGTGGTTGCGCGAATCGGCAAGCGTTCCCAGCCGGATAGCTACGTCAAAGCGCTCCGAGATAAGGTCGGCGTGCAGGGAGGACGAAACATGCCGCACGCGAAGAGCCGGGTGCTGCTGGCTAAACCTGGCCAGCAACGGCACCACCACCTGTGAACCATACTCGGGCGTCGTCGTGATCCGCAGTTCGCCAGTGAGCCCCGCATGATTCGCACGGACATCATCCTGCAGCCGTTCCGCATCCTTCAGAAGCGCCACGCTGCGCTGATGAAAGAGCGCGCCCGCCTCGGTTAACGTCAGGCGGCGGGTGGAGCGCAGCAGCAGCGTAACGCCCAGCTCATCTTCAAGTTGGCGAATATTGAAGCTGACCACGGCTTTTGTCAGCCCCATTGCCTCGCCTGCGGCAGTGAAACTGCCGGTATCGGCCACCGCGACAAACATCTGCGTTCGCTGTAGGTTAATCATCATCACGCCTTTTACTGTCAAAATATTTTTGACAGTATATCGCGCTTTGTCAGGTTTATCCGTGCTTCCCGGATCGATACGATACGCCACCTCACCGGAGGATCCACCATGACGTATCGCAGCAAAGTCGCCGTTGTCTATCTGCTGGGCTTTTTTCTTGATTTGATCAACATGTTCATTGCCAGCGTCGCCTTCCCGGCAATGGCTCACGCCTTTAACACCACGCCTTCAGCCCTTGCCTGGGTCAGTAACGGGTACATTGCCGGCCTGACGCTGGTGATCCCGTTTAGCAGCGTGCTCACGCGCCGCATCGGGCCAAAGCGCGTCATCCTGCTCTCGCTTTTTCTGTTCAGCGCAGCCTCCGCAGCGGCAGGCCTGTCTGCAACGCTTGAAAGTCTGATCGCCTGGCGAGTGCTTCAGGGCGTGGGAGGGGGCTTACTGATCCCCGTCGGGCAGGCGCTGACCTGGCAACAGTTTAAGCCTCACGAGCGTGCCCGACTCTCCTCGGCGGTGATGCTGGTCGCGTTGCTTGCCCCGGCCTGCTCTCCTGCGATAGGAGGACTGCTGGTGCAGACGCTCAGCTGGCGATGGATATTTTTCGCCACGCTACCGGTCGCTATCGTGACCTTTGTTTTGGCCTGCCTGTGGCTTAAACACGAAATGCCCGCGATGAAAGCGGCCAGACTGCTAAACCTGTCGTTGCTCGCGGACCCGCTTTTGCGTTTTTCCATGCTTGTTTATATCTGCGTACCCGGCATGTTTATTGGGGTGAACGTCACGGGCATGTTTTATCTTCAGCATGTGGCGAACATGAGCCCAGCCGCAACGGGGATGCTCATGCTGCCGTGGTCCGTGGCATCCTTTATCGCCATCACGGCAACGGGACGCTATTTTAACCGCATCGGCCCCCGGCCGCTGATCGTCATCGGCTGCCTGCTGCAGGCGACGGGTATTCTGCTTTTGATTAACGTCAGTTCGGCGACGCTGCTGCCTGCCGCTGCGTTTATCCTGATGGGCGCGGGGGGAAGCCTGTGCAGCAGTACGGCTCAAAGCAGCGCTTTTCTGACGACGCGCCGGGAAGAGATGCCGGATGCCAGCGCGCTGTGGAATCTTAATCGGCAGCTGAGCTTTTTTGCCGGTGCCCTGCTGCTGGCGCAGGCGCTGAGCCTGGCGCAGACCTGGCTGACACCGCTCGCCGCATGGCACGGAATGTTTATTTTTGCCGCAGGCATGACCTTGCTGCCTGTACCGTACGTTTTTCGTCTCAACAATACGCAGGTGCTCACCCAGCTGCGACAGGAGAATTCATGACGCCTTTCGAACACGACATTATCGACCTCCACATTGCGCTTGAAGACTGGTTAGGCAAAGGTGAAGGTGATTCCGACGCCCTGCTCGCCCGCTTCAGCCCAGATTTTCTGATGATCCCGCCGGGCGGCGTTCAGATCGACTATATCGGTCTTGCCAGTTTTCTGGAAAACCAGCGCGGAAGCCGTTCAGGACTGAAGATCGTCATTGACGAATTGTCCACGATCCAGCGCTGGGATCGTGGCGCGGTGCTCCACTACCGGGAGACGCAAACCCGGCCGGACCTGCCCGCCAACGTGCGCTGGTCAACCGCGGTGCTCAATCAGGAAGGCGATCGGATAGTGTGGCGTCTGCTGCACGAAACGGCTAAGCCGTAGCGCAAAAGAAAAAGGCCCGTCTCACGACGGGCCTTTTTTGACGAAAGGTTGCTTATTCGCGGAACAGCGCTTCGATGTTCAGACCTTGCCCCTGCAGGATTTCACGCAGGCGGCGCAGACCTTCAACCTGAATCTGACGAACACGTTCACGGGTCAGGCCAATTTCGCGGCCGACGTCTTCCAGTGTCGCAGCTTCATACCCCAGTAAACCGAAACGACGTGCCAGCACTTCACGCTGTTTGGCGTTCAGCTCGAACAGCCATTTGACGATGCTCTGCTTCATGTCATCGTCCTGCGTGGTGTCTTCCGGACCGTTGTCTTTTTCATCGGCCAGGATGTCCAGCAGCGCTTTTTCGGAGTCGCCACCCAGCGGGGTGTCAACGGAGGTAATGCGCTCGTTGAGACGCAGCATACGGCTTACGTCATCAACCGGTTTATCGAGTTGCTCAGCAATTTCTTCTGCGCTTGGCTCGTGGTCCAGTTTATGGGACAACTCGCGCGCGGTGCGCAGATAAACGTTCAACTCTTTGACGATGTGAATCGGCAGGCGGATCGTACGGGTCTGGTTCATAATAGCCCGTTCGATGGTCTGACGAATCCACCAGGTCGCGTAGGTTGAGAAACGGAACCCGCGTTCCGGGTCAAACTTCTCAACTGCGCGGATGAGACCTAAGTTGCCCTCTTCAATCAGATCCAGCAGAGCCAGACCACGATTGCCGTAACGGCGGGCAATTTTCACGACCAGTCGCAGGTTACTTTCAATCATGCGACGACGCGAGGCTACATCACCACGCAAAGCACGACGTGCGAAATAGACTTCTTCTTCGGCCGTTAGCAGTGGGGAGTAACCAATCTCCCCAAGGTAAAGCTGAGTCGCGTCCAGTACACGCTGTGTGGCACCCTGCGATAACAGCTCTTCTTCAGCCAAATCGTTATCACTGGGTTCCTCTTCTACTAAGGCTTTTTCGTCAAAAGCCTCTACTCCGTTCTCATCAAATTCCGCGTCTTCATTTAAATCATGAACTTTCAGCGTATTCTGACTCATAAGGTGGCTCCTACCCGTGATCCCTGAACGAGACACCCTGGCTGGCATGCCCCGTCAAATTATCGCTGCGGCAAATACTGCAGCGGGTTTACGGATTTCCCCTTGTAACGAATTTCAAAATGCAAGCGTGTAGAACTGGTTCCGGTGCTACCCATGGTAGCGATTTTTTGCCCCGCCTTAACTTCTTGTTGTTCCCGGACCAGCATTGTGTCGTTATGGGCGTAGGCACTCAGGTAATCATCGTTATGTTTGATGATAATAAGATTACCGTAACCGCGCAGAGCGTTACCGGCATACACAACGCGCCCGTCTGCGGTCGCGATGATAGCCTGTCCTTTACTCCCTGCGATGTCGATCCCTTTATTTCCCCCCTCGGAGGAAGAGAAGTTCTCGATAACCTTGCCGTCAGTTGGCCAGCGCCATGCAGAAATTGGCGAACTGGAGGTCATACTGCTGGCAGTCGGTTCAGTAGAGCTAACCACAGGTGCCGTAACCGGTGCTGTGACAACAGTCGCAGTACCTTTATTATTCGGCAACATTTTGTTAGCAGTCTGATCACCTGAATCCTCAGAATACGTAATTACAGGTTGTGAAGCAACCACCGTGGTGGATTTTTGTGCAGGCTTAACGCTGTTATTTTGAGCCGTCACATCGGCCGCTGAAACGGTGTTGCCAGGCGTAAGCGGCGTGCCCGTCGCGTTGCCAACCTGGAGCGTTTGCCCGACTTCCAGACCGTATGGGGCCTGGACGTTATTGCGCTGCGCGAGGTCACGGAAATCGTTCCCGGTAATCCACGCAATGTAGAACAGCGTATCCCCGCGTTTCACGGTATAGGTGCTGCCACCGGTATAGCTGCCTTTCGGAATGTTCCCATACTGACGGTTATAGACTATGCGGCCATTCTGGGTCTGAACAGGCTGTTCCACTGGCTGAATCTGCGTCGGCTGCGTCATTGGACGCTGAACCGGCTGGATTGGCGGATTTTGTTGCGCCGTAGAGGTACCCATTTTAGGCGGAGGAGTGATCAACATTCCGCCGGACGTGTTACCCGAGCCGCTGTTTCCGCCGACAGAACTGACGGGCGCAGGCGCGTTATTAGAACTTGTACAGCCTGCCAGCCAGAGCGAAACCAGTGATAATGCCGCAACACGGCTGATGGTGAATTTAGGGCTTCCCGCGCTCATTTATCCCCCAGGAATGTGTTAACTACCAGTGACTTAAAATTTACCGTGATGGCACGAATCTTTCGCGCCACACCATACGCTGAATTTGCCTTAATAACCCTGGATAATTCCGAGTCTCAGGCCAACTCCCCCTTTACCAGAGGCACAAAGCGCACGGCTTCCACGGTGTCGATAATAAACTCGCCGCCGCGCCGACGAACGCGCTTCAAAAGCTGCTGCTCGTCCCCGACGGGCAGAACAAGAATGCCCCCCTCATCCAGCTGCGACAACAGGGCCGCAGGAATTTCAGGCGGGGCCGCCGTCACGATGATCGCGTCAAACGGCGCGCGCGCCTTCCAACCCTGCCATCCATCACCGTGTCGTGTCGAAACATTATGTAAATCAAGTTGTTTCAGGCGACGACGCGCCTGCCACTGTAAACCTTTAATCCGCTCAACGGAGCATACATGATGAACCAGATGCGCCAGGATCGCGGTCTGATACCCCGACCCGGTGCCAATCTCCAGCACGCGGGAGTCAGGCGTCAGCTCCAGCAGCTCCGTCATGCGCGCCACCATGTAAGGCTGCGAAATCGTCTGGCCCTGTCCGATGGGCAGCGCCACGTTTTCCCACGCTTTGTGTTCAAACGCCTCATCTACAAATTTCTCACGCGGAACCTGAGCAAGCGCTTCAAGCACGTGCTCGTCGCGGATCCCCTGCGCGCGGAGTTGTTCCAGAAGAGTTTGTACACGTTTGTTTACCATTGCGCGTTCACTCCTGCGCGTTCCAGCCAGCTCGTTACTACATCATGCGCGCTATACGCGGTTAAATCTACGTGCAGCGGGGTAACCGAAACATAGCCTTCCTCCACGGCGGCAAAGTCGGTATCCGGACCCGCATCGCACTTATCGCCGGGAGGGCCAATCCAGTAAAGCGTGTTGCCGCGAGGATCCTGCTGCGGGATCACCTGATCGGCAGGATGTCGGCTTCCGCAACGGGTGACGCGAATGCCTTTAATTTCATCGAGAGGAAGATCCGGCACGTTGATGTTGAGGATGCGCCCGGTACGCAACGGCTCGCGGCCGAGCGCCCGCAGGATCGAACAGGTCACCGCGGCGGCGGTGTCGTAGTGCGTGTGGCCGTTTAACGAGACCGCCAGCGCCGGGAACCCCAGATGGCGCCCTTCCATTGCGGCCGCCACGGTGCCGGAGTAAATCACGTCATCGCCGAGGTTAGGACCGGCGTTAATGCCGGAAACAACGATATCCGGACGCGGCCGCATCAGCGCGTTCACGCCCAGAAAAACGCAGTCGGTTGGCGTGCCCATCTGCACGGCAATATCGCCATTTTCAAAGGTAAAGGTGCGAAGCGACGACTCCAGCGTCAGTGAGTTAGACGCTCCACTGCGGTTACGATCGGGCGCCACGACCTGCACGTCCGCGAATTCGCGGAGGTGTTTCGCCAGGGTCTGAATGCCTGGCGCGTGGATACCGTCATCGTTACTCAGCAATATTCGCATAATCACCCGAGGTGTTGATAAGTTCCCTGACAACACTGGTGGCAAAGCTACCTGCCGGTAGCCAGAAGCGTAACTCGACGGTCACGTCATCCCACCAGTTCCAGCTTAACTGCTGCGGGTAGAGCAGCATCGCGCGGCGTGCCGCCTCGACTTTTTCCCGCACCAGCAAGGATTGCAATTCTGGCGCATCCGCTACGGCTAACTGCTCGGCAGCCAGCGCGTCGCCCTGCGTTCCCCAGTCGCCCGTACCGGGCAGCGCGGCGGTAATCATCAGCGCTTTTGCGTCCACGCGCGACTGCACATCGGCCATTTCTTCGGCCGTTGCCACAAACCAGCTTCCGCGTCCCGCTAATTGTAGCGCATCGCCAACAACAACTTGATTCGCGTCCGGTTTTTTCAGCCTTTCGCTCACAATCTGATTAAACAACGCGCTGCGGGCCGCCGACAACCAAAAACTGCGTTTATTCCTGTCGCGCACCGGGGCATCGCTTTGCGCCCAGCGCAGCGCACCCTGCAGGTTGCTGCCGCCAATGCCAAAGCGCTGCGCGCCAAAGTAGTTCGGTACACCGCGTTCACTGATCGCGTTCAGACGTTTTTCAACGTCTTCGCGGTGAGACACTTCACGCAGCACCAGCGTAAAGTCGTTCCCCTTCAACGCCCCCAGACGCAGTTTGCGCTTGTGGCGGGCGAATTCCAGTACCTTACAGCCTTCAAGCTCAAATTTGCTTAAATCAGGCATCGTATTGCCGGGAACGCGCGCGCAGAGCCACTGTTCCGTGACGGCGTGTTTATCTTTCTGTCCGGCAAAGCTCACTTCGCGGGCATGGATTTTGAGGAATTTTGCCAGCGCGTCGGCCACAAAGCGGGTATTGCAGCCATTTTTCAGAATACGCACCAGGATATGTTCGCCTTCGCCATCCGGCTCAAAGCCCAGATCCTCCACCACGAGGAAATCTTCCGGGCTGGCTTTCAGCACCCCGTTCCCCTGCGGTTTACCGTGCAGGTATGTCAGGTTGTCGAAGTCTGTCATTTGCTCGCCTTCAGCAGCAGCGCCACGGCTTCACAGGCAATTCCTTCTCCACGCCCGGTAAAGCCCAGCTTCTCGGTCGTCGTCGCTTTAACGTTCACGTCGTCCATATGGCAGCCCAGATCTTCTGCAATAAACACGCGCATCTGCGGAATATGCGGCAGCATTTTCGGGGCCTGGGCAATAATCGTCACGTCGACGTTGCCGAGGGTGTAGCCTTTCGCCTGAATGCGTCGCCACGCTTCGCGCAGCAGTTCGCGGCTGTCCGCCCCTTTAAATGCCGGGTCGGTGTCCGGGAACAGCTTGCCGATATCACCCAGCGCGGCAGCGCCCAACAGCGCGTCGGTCAGCGCATGCAGTGCCACGTCGCCATCAGAATGCGCCAGCAGTCCTTTTTCATAGGGAATGCGCACGCCGCCAATGATAATTGGGCCTTCTCCGCCAAAGGCGTGTACATCAAAACCGTGTCCAATTCGCATTATGCCTTCTCCTGATGGGTCGAACGGGTAAGATAAAATTCCGCAAGCTGTAAATCTTCCGGACGCGTCACTTTAATATTATCAGCGCGTCCTTCAACAAGCTCAGGGTGGAAACCGCAATACTCCAGCGCGGAGGCTTCGTCCGTGATGGTCGCACCTTCTTTAAGCGCTCGCGTTAAGCAGCCGTGGAGTAATTCGCGGGGGAAAAATTGTGGCGTCAGCGCGTGCCATAAATCGACGCGATCGACGGTGTGGGCGATAGCCTGTTTGCCCGGCTCGGCGCGCTTCATGGTGTCGCGCACCGGCGCGGCCAGAATCCCGCCAACCTTGCTTGTTTCGCTTAGCGCCAGCAGGCGCGCAAGATCGTCCTGATGCAGGCACGGACGCGCTGCGTCATGTACCAGCACCCACGACGCGTTTCCGGCGGCCTGAATGCCCGCCAGCACGGAATCGGCGCGTTCGGCGCCACCGTCAACGACGGTAATGTGTGGATGATTTGCCAGCGGCAGCTGCGCGAAGCGCGCATCGCCAGGGCTGATAGCGATGATCACACGCGTCACCCGCGGGTGCGCCAGCAGCGCCGCCACGGCGTGCTCGAGGATCGTTTTATCGCCAATAGAGAGGTACTGCTTGGGACATTCTGTCTGCATGCGCCGGCCAAAACCTGCGGCCGGCACCACGGCGCATACGTCCGAAAAAGTTACTGCCATGTCGTAATCCTGGGCCTGATTATCGATTGTTTTGTGCTGAGCCCTGATTGCGTTTAGACGCATCCGGAACCAGACGATAAAAGGTTTCGCCCGGCTTAGTCATACTGAGTTCATTGCGTGCGCGTTCCTCAATCGCCTCTTGCCCGCCATTGAGGTCATCAATTTCAGCAAAGAGTTGATCGTTTCGCGCCTTAAGTTTGGCGTTTGTTGCCTGCTGAGCCGCGACGTCATCGCTCACCCGGCTATAGTCGTGCAGTCCGTTCTTACCGAACCACAGCGAATATTGCAGCCAGATTAGCAAAGCCAGCAACAGCAGCGTTAGTTTACCCATCCTGCCCCCTGAAAAACGGCATCATCATCCCAAGACTTCCCCAGAGCACTACGCCGGGGTAACAGAGATGCCGCAACATCGCGGGCAAATGTACCACATTTTTTCCGCAGAATCGTCCTGCTCAATATCGTTACACAGTTGGTTACGGTTTGAATTATGGCTGAAGTTAGCCCATGAGCCACAAAAATAACAGACCAAAAATGAGAACCACCGTCACAATCGTGACCACGGTGCTGTACAGGAGCTTACCGTTGAGCAGCGAGTGCAGCGCAATGCCGACGACAACCGCCACGGGCATCAACGCCAGAAAGAAAGGCCAGGTGTAGAGAAAGAAGAACAGCGTGTTGCCGCCGTAGATGAGAAACGGAATGCCAAGCGCCAGCAGCCATGAGACGAAGCCAATGATGGCCCCAGGAAATGACCAGGTCGTTTCGTCGTCGGTCGCTAGCGGCTCCGACCCGGTGGTGGTGATGTAATGTTCACTGTTGCGCATAGCTAATCCTGTGACCGTGACTGATCGTTCGGGAAGACAGCTCCCGAACGATACCGCCTCAGGATCTGATAATATCGTCCCGTCTGAGCAGGTCTAATAATTGGCTTACTAAATTTGTTACCAATTGTTGACCTTCCAGGTGAATTTCAGGCGATTCAGGCGCTTCGTATACCGCGTCAATTCCGGTGAAGTTGCGCAGTTCTCCGGCACGCGCTTTCTTGTATAGCCCTTTCGGGTCGCGCGCTTCGCAAATCTCCAGCGGCGTATCGACAAACACCTCGATAAAGCGATCCTGGCCCACGCGTTCGCGCACCATCTGGCGCTCGGCGCGGTGCGGAGAGATAAACGCGGTCAGCACCACCAGCCCGGCGTCAGCCATCAGGCTGGCGACTTCGCCCACCCGGCGGATGTTCTCTTTGCGGTCATCGTCGCTAAACCCTAAATCGCTGCACAGGCCGTGACGCACGTTGTCGCCATCCAGCAGGTACGTGCTTACGCCCTGCTGATGCAACGCCTCTTCCAGCGCGCCTGCCACCGTCGATTTACCCGAGCCGGACAGCCCGGTAAACCACAGCACAACCCCACGGTGACCGTGGAGCTGTTCGCGCTGGGCGACGGTGACCGGATGAGGATGCCAGACGACGTTCTCATCATGGGCGGCCATTAATTGCCTCCCAGCAGGTCGCGTGCACCCCAGTGCGGGAAGTGTTTACGCACCAGCGCGTTCAGTTCCAGCTCGAAGGCGCTGAATTCAGACGTCGCGGCAGCCTGTTTAATCGGTTCGCGAACCATACCGGCCCCGACGGTAACGTTGGTCAGCCTGTCGATAAAGATAAGACCTCCCGTGACCGGATTCTGCTGATACGGATCCAGCACCAGCGGTTCGTCGAAGGTCAGATCGACCAGACCAATGCCGTTCAGCGGCAGCTCGGTGACGTCACGCTGGGTCAGGTTGTTGATATCCACCTGGAACTGAATACCGTCCACGCGGGCGCGGGTTTTCTTGCCGGCAATTTTGATGTCATAGCTCTGGCCAGCGGTCAGCGGCTGTTCGGCCATCCACACCACGTCCACGGAAGCCCCCTGCACTGCCGCCAGCGTTTCCTGCGCGTCGACGAGCAGGTCGCCCCGGCTGATGTCAATTTCGTCTTTCAGCACCAGCGTTACGGCTTCACCGGCACCCGCTTCCTGCAGGTCACCGTCGAAGGTGACAATGCGGGCGATAGTCGATTCCACGCCGGATGGCAGCACCTTGACGCGCTGACCTACCTTCACGGAACCTGACGCGAGGGTGCCTGAGAAGCCGCGGAAATCGAGGTTTGGACGGTTCACGTACTGCACCGGGAAGCGCATCGGCTGGGTATCGACCACGCGCTGAATTTCAACTGTTTCCAGCACTTCCAGCAGCGTCGGACCGCTGTACCACGGCATGTTCGCGCTCTGGGAGGCGACGTTATCCCCTTCCAGCGCCGAAAGCGGTACAAAGCGAATATCCAGGTTGCCCGGCAGCTGTTCGGCAAAGGTCAGGTAGCTCTGGCGGATCTCCTCGAACTTCTCTTCGCTGAAGTTGACCAGATCCATCTTGTTGACCGCCACCACCAGGTGTTTGATCCCCAGCAGCGTCGAAATAAAGCTGTGACGACGGGTCTGATCCAGCACGCCTTTTCGCGCGTCCATCAGCAGGATCGCCAGGTCGCAGGTGGACGCGCCGGTCGCCATGTTGCGGGTGTACTGCTCGTGCCCCGGGGTATCGGCGATAATAAATTTGCGCTTCTCGGTAGAGAAGTAGCGGTAGGCCACGTCGATGGTGATGCCCTGCTCGCGCTCCGCCTGCAGGCCGTCCACCAGCAGCGCCAGGTCGAGTTTTTCACCCTGGGTGCCGTGACGCTTACTGTCGTTATGCAGGGAAGAGAGCTGATCTTCGTAAATCTGGCGCGTATCGTGCAGCAGGCGGCCAATCAGGGTACTTTTCCCGTCATCCACGCTGCCGCAGGTCAGAAAACGCAGCAGGCTTTTGTGTTGTTGCGCGTGCAGATACGCTTCCACGCCGCCTTCGTTGGCAATTTGTTGAGCAATAGTGGTGTTCATGGCGGCTCCTTAGAAATAACCCTGACGTTTCTTCAGCTCCATGGAGCCTGCCTGGTCGCGGTCAATCACGCGCCCCTGTCGCTCGCTGGTGGTGGACACCAGCATCTCTTCGATGATCTCCGGCAGCGTCTGCGCGCTGGATTCCACCGCCCCGGTCAGCGGCCAGCAGCCGAGGGTACGGAAGCGCACCATCTGTTGTTTGATCACTTCGCCCGGCTGCAGGTCGATACGATCGTCGTCGATCATCATCAGCATGCCGTCGCGCTCCAGCACCGGGCGCTCGGCGGCCAGATACAGCGGAACGATTTCAATGTTTTCCAGATAGATGTACTGCCAGATATCCAGCTCGGTCCAGTTGGAGAGCGGGAAGACGCGAATGCTTTCGCCTTTGTTAATCTGACCGTTGTAGTTGTGCCACAGCTCCGGACGCTGGTTTTTCGGATCCCAGCGGTGGAAGCGGTCGCGGAAGGAGTAGATACGTTCTTTGGCGCGGGATTTCTCCTCGTCACGGCGCGCGCCGCCGAAGGCCGCGTCAAAACCGTATTTGTTCAGCGCCTGCTTCAGCCCTTCGGTTTTCATGATATCGGTGTGCTTGGCGCTGCCGTGCACGAACGGGTTAATGCCCATCGCCACCCCTTCCGGGTTTTTATGCACCAGCAGCTCGCAGCCGTAGGCTTTCGCGGTACGGTCGCGGAACTCGTACATTTCGCGGAATTTCCAGCCGGTATCCACGTGCAGCAGCGGGAACGGCAGCGTGCCCGGATAAAACGCTTTACGCGCCAGATGCAGCATGACGCTGGAATCTTTACCGATGGAGTACATCATCACCGGGTTAGAAAACTCGGCGGCCACTTCGCGGATAATATGGATACTCTCCGCTTCGAGCTGCCGCAGGTGTGTAAGACGTTTTTGGTCCATAACCGTTCCTTAAGCCAAATTTACGACAGAAGAACCAAAGCCTTCTGTATCGGTTGTGTGTTGGAACCAGGCGAGCGTGCTGTGCAGCTGCACCACTTCACCCACCACGATCAGGGCGGGCATCGGGGCGTCTTTCGCCAGGGTTGCAAGATGTTCCAGCGTGCCCGTCGCAACGTGCTGATCGACGCGCGTGCCGCGAGAAATGACGGCAACGGGCGTCGTCGCCTCGCGACCGTGCTGAATAAGCTGTTCGCTGATGTCCGCCGCCTTCATCGTGCCCATGTATATCGCCAGCGTCTGGCGGCTCTGGGCGAGATGCGACCAGTCGAACGGCGTGCTGTCGGCCTTGTAGTGGCCGGTCACAAAGGTCACGCTCTGGGCGTAATCGCGGTGGGTCAACGGGATACCGGCGTAGGCCGTTACCGCAGAGGCCGCCGTGATGCCGGGCACCACCTGGAACGGTATGCCCGCTTCGGCTGCCGCCTGCAGCTCTTCGCCGCCGCGACCAAAAATGAACGGATCGCCCCCTTTCAGGCGCACCACGGTTTTACCCGCTTTGGCGGCGTCAACCAGCATCTGGTTGGTGTCGTGCTGCGGCACCGAGTGCTCGCTAGCCCGTTTGCCGACGCAGATTTGCTCCGCGTCGCGACGGATCAGCTCGCGCACGCCGTCGGTGACCAGATGGTCGTAGAACACCACGTCCGCGTCCTGCAGCACCTGCAGGCCGCGCAGCGTCAGAAGCCCGGCATCGCCCGGCCCTGCCCCCACCAGAATAATCTCCCCGCCCGTGCTGCCGGGGTTATCCAGTTCGTCCTCGAGAATTTTCTGCGCTGCCGTCTCATTACCGGTATGCATCAGGCTGGCAAAGCGGCCGCGAAACACGCGCTCCCAGAAGCGACGGCGCTCCGTTACGCTGGTCAGGCGCGTTTTCAGGTGGTTGCGCCAGTAGCTGGCTTTTTCCGCCATGCGCCCGAGGCTGGTCGGCAGCAGCGCTTCGATTTTTTCACGCAGCACGCGCGCCAGCACCGGTGCGGTACCGCCGGAGGAGATCGCCACCAGCAGCGGAGAACGGTCAACGATCGACGGGAAGATGAACGAACATAACGGCTGGTCGTCCACCACGTTCACCAGGCGGTAACGGGCCTGAGCGGCGTCGGAAATCCGCCGGTTCAGGTCGCGATCTTCGGTCGCCGCAATCACCAGCACGACGCTGTCGATTTGTGATTCGTCAAAATCCGCTTCTGCCACTACCCGCACCTGCGCCCCTGCGCGTTGCAGAAACGCGATTTTGCGATCGGCAATTTCACCCGTGCCAACAACCAGCACCGGCTTCTCTTTTATCGCGGCAAATAAGGGCAGATAGTCCACAAGCAACAACTCACTAACAACGAGGAATAAAGGGACTATAGGGGGCGGCTTAGACCGAATGAAATTACGAATTGGAATGAGTAGTTACTCAATGGAATAACGCCGTGAAAAAGCTAATACCAAAAAGTGCTTAACACGCGAAATTTCGGGCATTTAAGACCAATTCAAATTGTGTATGGACGATCACAGTTTCATACTAGGCGGGTTATTATTTTGCTCAGTTTTTAAGGACTCACTATGTTTTCCGCAACGCGCCACCGTATTGCTGCCCTGGCGTTCGGCGTTTGCTTTATTCTTCCTGCCCAGGCAAAAAACCAACCTTATGGTGAAATCGCCACTATGCAGGCGCGGCATATTGCCACCGTCTTCCCTGGCCGCATGACCGGCTCGCCTGCGGAGATGCTCTCTGCGGACTATCTTCGCCAGCAGTTTGCCGGGATGGGCTACCAGAGCGATATCCGGTCGTTTCACAGCCGCTACGTCTATACCTCACGAAATAAAACGAAAAACTGGCATAACGTGACCGGCAGTACGGTTATCGCGGCGCATGAAGGTCGCGCGGCTGAACAGATTATTATCATGGCGCACCTTGATACCTACGCCCCGATGAGCGATGCCGATACGGATAACAACCTCGGCGGGCTGACGCTGCAGGGCATGGACGACAACGCGGCGGGCCTGGGCGTGATGCTCGAACTGGCCGAGCGGATGAAAGATATTCCAACCCAGTATGGTATTCGTTTCGTGGCCACCAGCGGTGAAGAAGAGGGCAAACTCGGCGCTGAGAATCTCCTTAAACGCATGAGCGCTGAGGAGAAGAAAAATACGCTGCTGGTGATCAACCTCGATAACCTGATCGTCGGCGATAAGCTTTATTTCAACAGCGGGCAGAGTACGCCGGGACCCGTGCGGAAACTGACGCGCGACCGGGCGCTGGCGATTGCCCGCAGACATGGTGTTTTTGCCACGACCAATCCGGGCGGGAATTCTGCTTTCCCACGCGGAACAGGCTGCTGCAACGACGGGGAAGTCTTCGACAAGGCGGGCATTCCGGTGCTGTACGTGGAAGCGACAAACTGGGCATTGGGCAAGAAAGATGGCTATCAGCAACGCGCTAAATCGAAAGCCTTCCCGGACGGGACAAGCTGGCACAACGTGATGCTGGATAATCAGCAGCACATTGACAGCGCGCTGCCGCAGCGGATTGAGCACCGCAGTCGTGATGTGGTGAAGGTCATGCTGCCGCTGGTGAAGGAGCTGGCGAAAGCGGGGAAAGCCTGAGGTTTTTAAGGCCTGATGCCCTCACCCCAACCCTCTCCCACAGGGAGAGGGAGGATAAGCCTTTGTAGGCCCGGTAAGCGCAGCGCCACCGGGCAAAAAGGTTATCACCCTTCGTGCAGCCCGCACTCGCGCTTCAGCCCAAAGAATCGCGTCTCTTCTTCCGCCATTCCCGGTTCCCATTTGCGCGTGGTGTGGGTGTCGCCCACCGACAGATAGCCCTGGTCCCACAGCGGATGGTACTTCAGCCCGTGTTTTTGCAGATACTGATACACCGTACGGTTATCCCAGTCGATAATCGGCAGCACTTTAAATACCCCGCGCTGGACCGCCAGCACCGGTAAGGTTGCACGGCTGCCGGACTGCTCGCGGCGCAGCCCCGCAAACCACGTCTGCGCATTGAGCTCTTTCAGCGCACGGTTCATCGGCTCGACTTTGTTGATCTCATTGTATTTCTCAATGCCCTCAACGCCCTGCTCCCACAGCTTACCGTAGCGCGCCTCCTGCCAGGCCGCACTTTCCGTCGCGCGGTACACTTTGAGGTTCAGCTTGAGCTTGTCCGTCAGCTCGTCAATAAACTGGTAGGTTTCAGGAAACAGGTAGCCGGTATCGGTGAGGATCACCGGAATGTCCGGACGGATCTGATTCACCAGATGCAGGCTGACCGCCGCCTGAATACCAAAGCTCGACGAGAGCACATAGTCTCCCGGCAGGTTTTCCAGCGCCCACGCCACGCGCCCTTCGGCATCCAGCTTTTCAAGGCGGGCATTGGTTTCTGCCAGCGCCAGAATGCGTTCGACTTTAGGCAGATCGTTAAGGGCGTTTAGATCGAGTACGGACATAATTACCTCTCGTGGTTACTCCCAGAAATCCCTTGCGGGATCGAGCACCGGGCGAATGATGCCCGCACGCACCGTAAAGTCGCCGAAGCCTTCACCCGCTTCGCGCTCTTTCGCCCAGCGCCCGACAAGCTCGTCGATGGAATCAAGGATTTCCGGCTCGGTAATGTTCTCGCGGAACATACGCGGAATGCGCGTGCCGATACGGTTACCGCCCAGGTGCAAGTTGTAACGACCCGGCGCTTTCCCCACCAGACCCAGCTCGGCCAGCATCGCGCGGCCGCAGCCGTTCGGGCAGCCGGTGACGCGCATAACAATATGCTCGTCCGGAATACCGTGTTTTTCCAGAATCGCCTCCACTTTGTCAGTGAATGACGGCAGGAAACGTTCCGCTTCGGCCATCGCCAGCGGACAGGTCGGGAACGACACGCAGGCCATCGAGTTTTCACGCTGCGGCTTAACCGCATCCATTAACCCGTGATCGCGTGCCAGCTTCTCTATCTTCGCCTTCTGGCTCTCCGGCACGCCGGCAATAATGAGATTCTGGTTAGCGGTAATGCGGAATTCGCCTTTATGGATCTTAGCAATTTCCAGCAGACCGGTTTTCAGCGGACGGCCCGGATAATCCAGAATACGGCCGTTTTCGATAAACAGCGTCAGGTGCCACTTATTATCGATACCCTTCACCCAGCCAATGCGATCGCCGCGACCGGTGAATTCGTAAGGGCGGATCGGCTCAAATTTGATGCCCGCACGACGCTCCACTTCCTCTTTGAACGTCTCAACGCCCACGCGCTCCAGGGTGTATTTGGTTTTCGCGTTTTTACGGTCGGTACGGTTGCCCCAGTCGCGTTGGGTGGTTACTACCGCTTCCGCCACGGCCAGCGTGTGCTCCAGCGGCAGGAAGCCGAACTCGCTCGCGGTACGGGCGTAGGTTTTCTTGTTACCGTGCTCAATGGACAGGCCGCCGCCCACCAGCAGGTTAAAGCCAATCAGCTTGCCGTTTTCGGCAATCGCCACGAAGTTCATGTCGTTGGCGTGCAGATCGATATCGTTCTGCGGTGGGATCACGACCGTGGTTTTAAACTTACGCGGCAGATAGGTCTGGCCAAGGATCGGTTCTTCGTCCGTGGTCGCGACTTTTTCCTGATCGAGCCAAATCTCCGCATAGGCGCGGGTGCGCGGCAGCAGGTGCTCAGAGATCTTCTTCGCCCACTCGTACGCTTCGGCGTGCAGCTGGGACTCATACGGGTTCGAGGTGCAAAGCACGTTACGGTTCATGTCGTTGGCGGTCGCCAGCGCGTCCAGCCCGACCGAGTGCAGCATCTGATGCACCGGCTTCACGTTCTTCTTCAGAATGCCGTGGAACTGGAAGGTCTGACGGTTGGTCAGGCGGATGCTGCCATAAATCGTGTTTTCACCGGCAAACTTGTCAATGGCCTGCCACTGCCTGGTGGTGATCACCCCGCCCGGCAGGCGGCAGCGCAGCAGCATCGCATGACGCGGCTCCAGCTTCTGTTCGGCACGCTCGGCGCGGATGTCGCGATCGTCCTGCTGGTACATGCCGTGGAAGCGGATCAGCAGGAAGTTGTCGCCTTTGAAGCCGCCGGTGAGACCGTCATTCAGATCTTCAGCAATGGTGCCGCGCAGATAGTTGCTTTCCAGCTTCATGCGCTCGGCGTCTGTCAGTTTACCTTCGACCACCAGTGGCCCTGGATGTTTTTCGCTCATTAGTAGACATCTCGCTGATAACGGCGCTCAACGCGCAGCTCACTTAAAAATTCATCCGCCGTTTCGGCATCCATACCGCCGAATTCGGCAATCACTTCCAGCAGTGCCTGCTCAACGTCTTTCGCCATGCGATTGGCGTCGCCGCAGACATAAATGTGGGCACCGTCATTGATCCAGCGCCACAGCTCTGCGCCCTGTTCGCGCAGTTTATCTTGTACGTATACTTTTTCTTTCTGGTCGCGGGACCAGGCCAGATCGATGCGGGTCAGTACGCCTTCTTTCACATAGCGCTGCCACTCAACCTGGTAGAGGAAATCCTCGGTAAAGTGCGGGTTGCCGAAGAACAGCCAGTTTTTACCCGGCGCTTCATCTGCCGCGCGCTGCTGCATGAAGGCGCGGAACGGCGCAATGCCGGTGCCTGGGCCAATCATGATGACCGGCGTTTCCGGGTTCGCCGGCAGGCGGAAGTTGTCGTTGTGCTCGATAAAGACGCGCACTTCGCCCTCTTCTTCCACGCGATCCGCCAGGAAGCTTGATGCCCCACCCGCACGGGCGCGGCCTTCGATGTCGTAGCGCACCACGCCGACGGTAATATGCACTTCACTCTCCACTTCGGCCTGCGAAGAGGCGATGGAGTACAGGCGCGGCGTCAGCGGTCGCAGCAGGCCGATCAGCGCATCCGCATCCAGCTGAGCCGGAGAGAAACGCACCATATCGACAATTGGCGTCGTCGCGGCGTAATGCTGCAGCTTCGCTTTGTCGCCCACCAGCGGCAGCAGGGATTCGCTGCGCGTTAAGGTGGCATAATTTTCGACGATATTCGGGGTGTTCACCGTCAGCTCGAAATGCCACTGCAGCGCCTCTGCAAGCGGCTGGGTTTTGCCGTCAACGGTGACGGGCTCGTCACCCTTCAGCCACAGCAGCTCAACCAGCTCTTTCACCAGAGCCGGATCGTTCTGATACCAGATACCCAGCGCGTCGCCCGGCTGATAGCGCAGGCCAGAGTCGCCGAGATCGATCTCGATATGGCGCACGTCTTTTTCCGAATCGCGTCCGGTGATTTTCTGGTTCACCGACAGGCTCGCCGTCAGCGGCGCCTCTTTGGTGTACGGGCTGGTGTGGATGTCGTTGACGGCCCCCGTCGCGGTGAACGCGGCCTGCGCCGACGTCTCTTTCGGCACGCGCGCTTTCAACACCTCAACGATGCGCGCACGCCATTCGGCGGCGGCGGTCTGGTATTCAACATCTGCGTCAACGCGGTCCAGCAGGCGCTCCGCGCCCAGCTCCGCCAGCCTGCTGTCGAAGTCTTTACCGGACTGGCAGAAGAATTCATACGAGGTATCGCCCAGGCCAAATACGGCAAACGCCGTGGCATCCAGCTTCGGCGCTTTTTTCGAGAACAGGAACTTATGCAGGGCCACCGCTTCTTCAGCAGGTTCACCTTCACCCTGCGTAGAGGCGACCACCACCAGCAGTTTTTCTGACGCGATTTGCTTAAATTTATAATCCCCGGCGTTGACCAGGTTCACGTTCAGTTTGGCGGCCAGGAGGTCGTCACGCAGCGCTTCGGCCACGCGGCGCGCATTGCCCGTCTGCGAGGCGGAAATCAGGGTAATGGCCGGAATTTCAACGGCCGTTACCGGTGCACCCGCCACAGCGCCAGGCTGCTGATTGAGCATTCCCCAGAAATAACCGGAGACCCAGGCAAGCTGAGTGGGAGAAAAATCAGAGGTGGCAGCCTGAAGGCGCGCCAGTTGCTCCGGGTTCAGGGGAAGCAAATTTGAAGGTGGGGCCTGTGTTGTCATGCGTCGTTATGTTCCAGTAGCCAAGCGGACTTTAAGCGAATAAATCCAAACTGAAGATAAGGTTAACGGCGAGGATAATAACAATTAAAGAAGGGATGGAAATAATAAATAACCAAATGGACTAACCTGTTTTAGTTGTCATACTTAGCGATAAAACCGATTAATTAACCCTCTGAAAATTATCGATAAAAGCATCAAAAAACGCCTGTTAACGAGACGCCAGGCTTCAGAGCCGTTTTAGTTAATGCTAAAAATTGTGCTTTCCGGTACTATGCGGCGGTTTTTTCCGCATTACTGAGAGCGATCATGTCCACCACACTGTTTAAAGATTTCACCTTCGAAGCCGCCCACCACCTTCCGCATGTCCCTGAAGGGCATAAATGCGGCCGTCTGCACGGGCATTCGTTCATGGTGCGTCTTGAGATCACCGGTGAAGTTGATCCGCATACCGGTTGGATCATGGATTTTGCCGAACTGAAGGCGGCGTTTAAGCCGACCTACGATCGTCTGGATCATTACTACCTGAATGATATCCCGGGCCTTGAAAACCCGACCAGCGAAGTGCTGGCGAAATGGATTTGGGATCAGATGAAGCCGCTGGTACCGCTGCTGAGCGCGGTGATGATTAAAGAGACCTGTACCGCCGGCTGTATCTATCGCGGGGAGTAAAAAAAGCCCGGCTAAACCGGGCTTTTTTTTAGGCAATATTCAGGTATTTGTGCGTCTGCATCGACAGGCGCCAGTTGCGCGCAATACAGGTTTCAATGCACAGGCGCGTCGCGTCGTCTTTCTGGCTGATCGGCTGTAGCGCAATGACGCGCTGCTTTTCATCCGTCAGCGTTGCCAGCAGTTCATCCAGCGCTTCGATATCACGCACGCGCCCAACCGGGTGCTTAATCTCATCCGCGCGTTCCAGCGCCTGAGACAGCACGTCATACCCGCCGCGCATATTCACTTTTGGCGATACCGTCACCCAGGTGGTGTGTGAACAGCGCACTTCATGGGTGCCGCTGGTTTCAATCTGGCAGCTGTAGCCGTTCTTTTCGAGCAGCTCGGTCAGCGGCGTCAAATCGTGGATGCAGGGTTCACCGCCGGTGATCACGACGTGGCGCGCCGTCCAGCCCTGACGACCAATAATGGCCAGCAGATCTTCTGAACTGCCCGCGCCCCACTTATCGCTCTCTTTGGTTTTCGCCAGAATGCTAAACAGCGACACTTCCCGATCTGCGAGCTTATCCCACGTATGTTTGGTATCACACCAGGCACAGCCAACCGGGCATCCCTGTAAACGAATGAAAATAGCGGGAACGCCGGTAAAGTAACCCTCGCCTTGCAGGGTCTGGAACATCTCGTTAATCGGGTACTGCATAGTCATCTCAGTAAAGGGGATAAACGATAAGTATCGCAGATCCCCGCCGGATGGTCATGCTCCATCGGTGCTTTGCGCGCCAATCGCCGCCATAAAACGCTCGGTAATTTGCTGTGGACGGGTGATGGCGCCGCCGACCACCACCGTATGCGCGCCCAGCGCCAGGCATCTGGCCGCGCGTTCAGGCGTATCCACGTTGCCTTCGGCAACCACGGGAACCGTCACGGCAGCCAGCACGGCCTTCAGAAACGCGCAGTCATTTTCCGGAAGCGAATGGCCCGCCGTTTCCGCCGTATAGCCGTAAAGCGTGGTGCCGACGCAGTCAAATCCAAGCGCCTGCGCCGTCACGGCTTCGCCCACGGTGGAAATATCGGCCATCAGCAGTACCGAGGGGTAGCGCGAGCGGATGCGCGCGACCAGCGTTTCCAGGGATTCTCCACCAGGGCGCTCCCGCGCCGTCGCATCGAGCGCAATGATTTCCGGAGAGACGGCCATGAGCTCATCCACCTCTTTCATCGTGGCGGTGATAAACACCTCGCTTTCCGGGTAATCCCGTTTGATGATGCCGATGACAGGCAAAGAGACCTGCTGCTTAATGGCCTCGATATCCACCACGCTGTTGGCACGAATGGCAGCAGCCCCGCCCTGCGCCGCCGCCAGCGCCATGCGCGACATAATAAACGGGCTATGCAGCGGTTCATTTTCCAGCGCCTGACAGGAGACGACCAGTTTTCCCTTCAGGTTATCCAGTACAGTTTTCATTACGATAAGATCTCTTCCACTTCGTTTTTGATAATCGTGACGTGCGGGCCATAAATGACCTGAACACCGTTACCGCGCACGATAACGCCGCGCGCGCCGGTGGCTTTCAGCGCCGCGTCATTCACTTTGCTGCCGTCCTTCACCGTGACGCGAAGACGCGTGGCGCAGCAGTCCACCTCTTCCAGATTCTCTTTTCCGCCTAATCCCGCGATCACCGCAACGGCGCGCTCGCTCTGCGAAAAGGTCACCTCATTGGCCATCGCCTCCTTTTCCCGACCCGGCGTGGCAAAATCAAAACGGTTAATCAGATAGCGGAAGGTGAAGTAGTAAAGGAAGAACCACGGCACGCCCACCAGCGGAACGAACATCCAGTTAGTTTTGGCCTCTCCCTGCAAAATGCCGAACAGCACGAAGTCAATAAAACCGCCGGAGAAGGTTTGCCCGATGGTGATATGCAGCATGTGCGCGAGCATGAACGCCAGCCCGTCAAACAGCGCATGAATGACGTAAAGCACAGGCGCAATAAACAGGAAGGAAAACTCGATAGGCTCGGTAATCCCGGTCAGGAACGAGGTTAACGCCGCAGAGAGCAGCAGCCCGGCAACGCGCTTTTTGTTCTCCGGTTTTGCCGTGTGGTACATCGCCAGACACGCGCCGAGCAGGCCAAACATCATCGTAATAAAGCGCCCGGACATGAAGCGCGACGTGCCCTCATAGAAATGCTGCGTGTTCGGGTCGGCCAGCTGGGCGAAGAAGATCCGCTGTGTGCCCTCGACGAGGTGACCGTTAACAATCTCACTGCCGCCGAGCGCGGTGGTCCAGAACGGCAGATAGAAGATGTGGTGCAAACCAAACGGGCCCAGCATGCGTAAAATAAAGCCGTACAGCAGGGTGCCCAGATAGCCGGTGGCATCCACCAGCCCGCCGAGACCAAAAATCAGTTTCTGAAAATGCGGCCAGACCACCGTCATGAGCGCGCCGACGAGTATCGCCGCCAGCGAGCTGATGATGGGAACAAAGCGCGACCCGCCAAAGAACCCGAGGAACTGCGGAAGCGCAATTTTATTAAACCGATGATGGAGCGTGCAGGTCACCAGACCAATCACCACGCCGCCAAACACGCCGGTTTCCAGCGTCTGGATCCCCAGCGTCATGCCCTGCCCAACTGCGCCCGGGTTCTCGTGCGCCAGTTTGCCGGTGAGGATCAGCAGCGCGTTGATGGTGGCATTCATTACCAGAAACGCGAGTAGCGCCGCCAGCCCAGCCGTGCCCTTATCGCTTTTTGCCAACCCGACGGCTACCCCAACCGCAAACAGCACCGAAAGGTTCGCAAACACGATTGAACCGGCGCTGCTCATGATAGTGAAAATGGCCTGCAGCCAGCCCACATCTAAAAACGGATAAGCCGCCAGCGTATTGGGATTCGATAACGCGCCGCCTATCCCCAGCAGCAGGCCCGCCGCGGGCAGCACGGCGATGGGCAACATAAAGGATTTACCAAAGCGCTGCGCTTTTTCAAACCATCCCCCCGAAGAAGCACCACTGAACATTTGCATCATTTTTTCATCTCCCCGTTAAACGATGAAAATTTTTACCATATAAATATTACTCAGTGAAAATTATCATCAAAAACCAGGAAGCCGATCATACTTTTTCAAAATGACTGGCATCTTTCCCCTCCTTTCCGCCACACTAGTCGCAGCGAAACACATTAAGGACGTGACATGTCGGACCATGAAAATCTGCTGCTGAAGCTCCGCCAGGAGGCTTCCGGGTACAGCCCAACGCAACAAAAACTCGGTGAGTTTGTCCTCAGCGATCCTGCCCGGGTGCTCTACCTGACGATCACTGAACTGGCGCGCGAGAGCCGCACCAGCGAAGCCAGCGTCACGCGCCTTTGCCGGACGCTGGGCTGCAAGGGCTATAACGAATTTAAAATGGCGCTTGCGCTGGATATTCAGCAGGGCCAGCCCGCGCGTCAGGCGGGGGATGAGATTGATAACGTCGTGGATGAGTCGGTGCAGGCTTTGCAGGATACCGCCAGACTCCTCGACCGCACGCTGCTTGAAAAAGCGGCGCTGGCGCTGCATCAGGCGCAATCCGTGCAGATTTATGGCGTCGCGGCCAGCGCGATCCTCGGCGAGTATCTGCATTACAAGCTGCTGCGGCTGGGAAAACCCGCACAGCTGTTTAGCGATATGCACCGCGCGGCCATGAATGCGACAACGCTTTCGAAAGATACGCTGGTTGTGGCCATCTCCAGTTCGGGTTCAACGCGGGATTTACTCCACGTGGTGAAGCTTGCCCGCAAGCGCGGCGTTAAGGTTCTGGCGCTCAGCAATACGCCCCGCAGCCCGCTGGCGTCTCTGAGCGACATGCAGCTGGTTGCCGCCAAACCAGAAGGCCCTCTAAGTGCAGGCGCGCTCAATGCTAAGGTTGGAGTGATGCTGCTGGTCGAGCTGTTGACCACGTCCATGATTGCGCTGGATGGTCATTACGGCGACGTTAGCCAGCAAACAGCCAGCGCCACGCTTCCCCTTTTGCTCTGAAAATCATTCGCAGGCTAAATAAATCGGCCTGCGATTTATGTTGTCTGATTTGAGTTAAGGGGTATTTAAAACATTTATTGAATAAATGTTTGGTGTAACAAATTATTATATTTATTACATTTTGAATTACGTTCATCACTCAGCAAAACCCAGGTAAAAAACATTAAATTCAATGAGTTAAAATTTAAATTTTAATAGAGTGAATTTTTACCCTTGCGATAATGTCCAATATCTCCACCTGATTTCCTTTCCTTAAAATAAGCTTAAGACGCCATTGGTTTCGCCGTTTTATTATTTAAATGCCGTTTACTTTTGCACGCCTACAATCCGCCTCATCAATCATAATGAGACGGTATTAATGAAGATGTTATTGATTACAGGCGTGACCGGATTTCTGGGCGGTGCAGTTCTTGAAAAAATCCTGACCAGCGATCAACCCGCAAAACTCCTTTTGCTTGCGCGCGCCAGCGATCCGCAGAGCGGGCTGGATCGCGTGCTGGAGAACATGCGCAAGTTCAACGTTCCCGAGGACAAACTGGCCTCTCTGGGCGTGGATAATATCCTGATTGGCGACCTCAGCCAGCCGGATGCCTTCCTGAACGATCCCCGTCTGGATCGGGTCACGCACGTGGTTAACTGTGCGGCCGTCGCCTCATTTGGTAATAACCCGCTGATCTGGAAGGTCAACGTTGAAGGTACGCTCGCGCTGGCGCGCCGTATGGAGCAGGTCACCGGACTGCAGCGTTTCCTCCACGTCGGCACCGCAATGTCATGCACGCCGGAGCAGGATTCACTGGTCGCCGAAAGCGCTGAATTCAGAGAGAATGCTGAACACCTGGTGGAATACACGTTTTCGAAGTCAACCATCGAACAGCTGATGCGCCAGGAGTGCCCTAACCTGCCGCTGCTCATCGCCCGTCCGTCCATCGTTGTCGGCCATACCCGTCACGGCTGCACGCCGTCGAGCAGCATTTTCTGGGTCTTTAGCATGGGCCTGATGCTGCAGAAGTTTATGTGCTCAATGGAAGACCGGATTGACGTTGTTCCGGTGGATTATTGCGCCGACGCGATGTTAATGCTGCTCAACAGCAACGCTCGTCCGGGAGAAGTGGTGCACATTTCTGCGGGAGAAGAGAACAGCGTTCGCTTTGCGGATATCGATCAGGCAATGGCGCAGGCGCTGGAGAAAGCCCCCGTCGGGGATAAATATGCGCAGGTCAGCTACGAAACGCTGGTCAGAATGCGCCGCGAGCTGAAACATATTTTTGGCCCATGCAACGAGCGTCTGATGCTGAAAGCCATGCGTTTATACGGTGCATTTGCCACGCTTAACGTGCGCTTCAGCAACGATAAACTGCTGAGCATGGGGATGCCGAAGCCGCCCCGGTTTACGGATTACATCGCCCGCTGCGTGCAAACCACCCAGGGGCTGACCATTCCGGAGCAAATGGCGGTCGATTTTAAATAGCCAAAAAAAATGCCAGTCATTCGACTGGCATTTTCATGTTAAGGCTTAAGCAATTATGCCTGGCCTTTGATCTCTTTCAGACCGTTGTATGGTGCTTTTTCGCC
The DNA here is from genome assembly GCF_014930495.1 of Enterobacter cloacae complex sp. S3. Taxonomy (NCBI): domain Bacteria; kingdom Pseudomonadati; phylum Pseudomonadota; class Gammaproteobacteria; order Enterobacterales; family Enterobacteriaceae; genus Enterobacter; species Enterobacter cloacae complex sp. S3. Next base: position 77,730 of record NZ_JADBRD010000014.1, read on the forward strand.
CAGCGCTTCTTCGATACGAATCAGCTGGTTGTATTTAGCAACACGGTCAGAACGGCTCATAGAACCGGTTTTGATCTGGCCTGCAGCGGTACCTACAGCCAGGTCGGCAATGGTAGCGTCTTCAGTTTCGCCAGAACGGTGAGAGATAACAGCGGTGTAGCCAGCGTCTTTCGCCATTTTGATCGCAGCCAGAGTTTCGGTCAGAGAACCGATCTGGTTGAATTTGATCAGGATGGAGTTAACGATGCCTTTCTCGATGCCTTCTTTCAGGATCTTGGTGTTGGTTACGAACAGGTCGTCACCAACCAGCTGGATTTTGTCGCCCAGTACTTTAGTCTGGTATGCGAAGCCAGCCCAGTCAGACTCGTCCAGACCGTCTTCGATAGACACGATTGGGTACTGTTTGGTCAGGTCTTCCAGGAAGTGAGTGAACTCTTCGGAGGTGAACGCTTTGTTGCCTTCGCCAGCCAGAACGTATTTACCGTCTTTGTAGAATTCAGATGCTGCACAGTCCATCGCCAGGGTGATGTCTTTGCCCAGCTCGTAGCCAGCAGCTTTAACTGCTTCTGCGATAACGGCCAGTGCTTCTGCGTTAGAACCCAGGTTTGGCGCATAGCCACCTTCGTCACCAACAGCAGTGTTCATACCTTTAGCTTTCAGAACTTTAGCCAGGTTGTGGAACACTTCAGAACCCATACGTACCGCTTCTTTCAGGGATTTCGCGCCAACTGGCTGAATCATGAATTCCTGAATATCAACGTTGTTGTCTGCGTGCTCACCACCGTTGATGATGTTCATCATTGGTACAGGCATGGAGTATTTGCCTGGGGTGCCGTTCAGTTCAGCGATGTGCTCGAACAGTGGCATACCTTTCGCAGCAGCAGCCGCTTTGGCGTTCGCCAGAGAAACTGCCAGGATTGCGTTCGCACCGAAGTTAGATTTGTTTTCAGTACCGTCCAGATCGATCATGATCTTGTCGATGCCAGCCTGGTCTTTGGCGTCTTTGCCAAGGATTGCCTGAGCAATCGGACCGTTTACAGCGCCAACCGCTTTCAGTACGCCTTTGCCCAGGAAGCGGGATTTGTCGCCATCGCGCAGTTCCAGCGCTTCGCGAGAACCAGTAGAAGCACCTGATGGAGCAGCAGCCATACCAACGAAACCACCTTCCAGGTGAACTTCGGCTTCAACGGTCGGGTTACCACGGGAGTCGATGATTTCACGACCGATGACTTTAACGATTTTGGACATTAGATTTTCCTCAGTACAAGTTAAACTAAAACTCCAGACAAACAACGCGTACCAAAGGTACGCGTTGCCGTTCTAACTTTTTTTACTTCGCCTGACGCTTCTGGTAGTCGCTGGCGGCCTTCACGAAGCCTGCAAACAGCGGATGCCCGTCACGTGGCGTTGAAGTAAATTCCGGGTGGAACTGGCAGGCGACAAACCACGGATGGTTTGGCACTTCAATGATCTCGACTAACTGATCATCCCCGGAGCGGCCCGCAACACGCAGGCCCGCGGCTTCAATAGGTTTCAACAACATGTTGTTGACTTCATAGCGGTGACGATGGCGCTCGGTGATGACCGGCTCGCCGTACAGCTTGCGAACCACGCTATCGTCAGACAGCTGGCAGGCCTGTGCGCCAAGACGCATGGTGCCACCCAGATCGCTCTTCTCGGTACGGACTTCGACGTTACCTTCTTCGTCACGCCATTCAGTGATAAGCGCCACAACAGGGTACTTACAGTCTGGCACAAATTCCGTAGAGTTCGCGTTTTCCATTCCCGCTACGTTGCGCGCAAATTCGATCAGCGCAACCTGCATACCCAGACAGATGCCGAGGTATGGAATATTGTTTTCACGCGCATAGCGCGCGGTGGCGATCTTGCCTTCTACACCACGGTAGCCGAAGCCGCCAGGAATGAGGATAGCATCCAGATCTTTCAGGATTTCAACGCCACGCGTTTCAACATCCTGCGAATCAATCAGCTTGATGTTCACGGAAACACGGTTCTTCAGACCACCGTGTTTCAGCGCTTCGATCACTGACTTATAGGCATCCGGCAGTTCAATGTACTTGCCGACCATACCGATAGTCACTTCGCCTGCCGGGTTGGCTTCTTCATAAATAACCTGTTCCCATTCAGACAGGTTCGCTTCCGGACAGTTCAAGCTGAATCGTTTACAAATATAATCGTCCAGGCCCTGAGATTTCAACAGGCCCGGGATTTTATAAATGGAATCGACATCTTTCATTGAAATAACGGCTTTTTCAGGCACGTTACAGAACAATGCAATTTTCGCACGTTCGTTCGCCGGAACCGCGCGATCGGAGCGGCAAACCAGGATATCTGGCTGAATACCAATGGAGAGCAGCTCTTTCACAGAGTGCTGAGTCGGCTTGGTTTTCACTTCACCTGCGGCGGCCATGTACGGCACCAGAGTCAGGTGCATGAACAGCGCGTGCTCACGGCCGATATCTACCGCCAGCTGACGAATCGCTTCCAGGAATGGCAGGGATTCGATATCACCCACGGTACCGCCGATTTCAACCAGCACCACGTCGTGGCCTTCGCCACCCGCAACAATGCGTTCTTTGATTGCGTTAGTGATGTGCGGGATAACCTGAACGGTTGCACCCAGATAGTCACCACGGCGCTCTTTACGCAGAACGTCGGAGTAGATGCGGCCAGTCGTGAAGTTGTTACGACGGGTCATTTTGGTGCGGATGAAACGCTCGTAGTGGCCAAGATCCAGATCGGTTTCAGCGCCGTCTTCAGTAACGAACACTTCCCCGTGTTGGATTGGGCTCATGGTGCCCGGATCGACGTTGATGTACGGATCCAGTTTCATCATGGTCACATTGAGGCCACGGGCTTCAAGAATGGCTGCGAGGGAGGCTGCGGCAATGCCTTTACCCAGAGAGGATACGACCCCGCCGGTCACAAAAATATAGTTCGTTGTCATGCTGAACCTGAGAAGTTAGGGTGAAACGATGGAATAACCAGGACGGGAAAGTAGTATACCCGAACACGGCGAGCGCCACAAACTTTCATTCTCCGTCTCCATTCCAGGCCATGACAAACATAAGGAGTGAGAAAATAGCCCCTTTTGGGTAAATGTTTTTGACGCAAATCAAGCGCTTGTCATTTAAAAAATCACACAAATTGCGCTTGATCGCAAAATCTCGTTAGAGATCAGATTCCTGGCGCTTTACTTCCTGCCAGACTTCTTCCATTGCCTCGAGGTCAATTCCGCTCATTTCCAGGCCTCGCGAGGCGACAATCCGCTCAACTTCGCGAAAGCGTCGTTCGAATTTTAGGTTGGCTTTTTGCAGGGCGGTTTCCGCTTTTACACCCAGATGGCGAGAAAGGTTGACAGTCGCAAACAGCAGGTCGCCCATTTCTTCCTCAAGCTTTGCTTCATCCACCACCGCCTGCTGCGCTTCGTGCATGACTTCGTCAATCTCTTCGTGCACTTTATCCAGCACCGGGCCGAGGGAGTCCCAGTCAAAACCGACGGCGGAGCAGCGTTTCTGGATTTTATGCGCGCGCATCAGCGCGGGCAGGCTCAGCGGAATATCATCCAGCGCCGAGTGCTGGGATTTTTCCGCCCGCTCGGCGCTTTTGATCTGCTCCCAGCGGGCCAGCACCTCAGCGCTGTTCTCTGCGGTGGCATCGCCGAAGATATGGGGATGACGGCGCTCAAGCTTGTCGCTGATGGCAGCGCAGATATCGTCAAAGTTAAAGCGCCCCTCTTCCTGCGCCATTTGCGCATAGAACACCACCTGGAACAGCAGATCGCCCAGCTCGCCGCGCAGGTCGTCAAAATCTTCGCGGGAAATGGCGTCCAGCACCTCGTAGGTTTCTTCGAGGGTATAAGGCGCAATGGTGGCGAAAGTCTGCTCTTTGTCCCACGGGCAGCCGTTTTCAGGATCGCGCAGGCGTTTCATGATGCCGAGCAGGCGGTCGATTTGAGTCATAGTGTTTTCCATTAAAAAAACAAGCCGGGTGGCGGCAAAGCCTTACCCGGCCTACAGAAGAGTGTGTTTAACCGCCGTGCAGACGACGCGCGTCAATCACATCCGGCACCTGGTTCAGTTTGCCAAGCACGCGGCCCAGCACCTGCAGGTTGTAGATTTCGATGGTCATATCGATGGTGGCAAGCTGCTCGCGGGTATCGCTGCGGCTGGCGACGCCCAGCACGTTGACCTTCTCGTTGGCGAGAATGGTCGTGATGTCGCGCAGCAGGCCGCTGCGGTCGTTGGCAGTGACGCGCACCACCAGCGAGTAGCCGGCAGAATAGCTCTCACCCCAGACCGCTTCCACGATGCGCTCCGGCGCATGCGACTGCAGCTCGACAAGCTGGTCACAGTCGGAACGGTGAATCGAAATCCCGCGTCCCTGAGTGATAAAGCCGACGATATCGTCGCCCGGAATAGGCTGGCAGCAGCGGGCAATGTGATGCATCAGGTTACCTACGCCTTCAACCACCACGCGGCCGTTGTCTTTGCTGCGCTGCTGCGGCGCATAGGTTTTCTGCTGCAGCTGCTTCAGCGCCGCCGCGTCCTGCTCTGCCGCGCTTGGCTTATTGAACTGCGCCTGCAGGAAGTTCACCATCTGATTCAGACGGATATCACCGCCGCCAATCGCCGCTAGCAGCTCGTCAAGCTCGTTGAAGTTGTAGCGCGGCAGCAGGAATTTCTCCGCCTCTTTCAGGCTTATCCCGATATGCTCCAGCTCGTCGTCAAGGATCTGGCGGCCGGCAAGGATGTTCTTGTCACGATCCTGTTTACGGAACCAGGCGTGAATTTTCGAGCGCCCGCGGCTGGTGGTGACGTAGCCCAGGTTCGGGTTAAGCCAGTCACGGCTCGGGTTGGGCTGCTTCTGGGTAATGATTTCAATCTGGTCCCCCATCTGCAGTTGATAGGTGAACGGTACGATACGTCCGCCAATTTTCGCCCCGATGCAGCGGTGCCCCACATCGCTGTGGATGTGGTAGGCAAAATCGAGCGGCGTAGAGCCCGCAGGCAGGTCGACAACGTCCCCTTTTGGGGTAAAGACGTACACCCGATCGTCAAAGACCTGGCTGCGCACTTCGTCGAGCATCTCGCCGGAGTCGGCCATCTCTTCCTGCCACGCAATCAGCTTGCGCAGCCAGGCAATGCGGTCTTCGTGGCCAGAACGCGCTCCGCCGGACGTGCCTTCTTTGTATTTCCAGTGCGCGGCCACGCCCAGCTCGGCGTCCTCGTGCATCTGTTTGGTGCGGATCTGAATCTCGACCGTTTTGCCGCCAGGGCCAAGCACAACGGTATGGATAGACTGATAGCCGTTCGGTTTGGGGTTGGCGACATAGTCATCGAACTCATCGGGCAGATGACGGAAGTGAGTGTGTACTATCCCCAGCGCGGCGTAGCAGTCCTGCAGACGCTCCGCCACGATACGCACGGCGCGCACGTCAAACAGCTCGTCAAACGCGAGGTGTTTCTTCTGCATTTTGCGCCAGATGCTGTAGATATGCTTAGGCCGGCCGTAGACTTCGGCGCGCACGTTCTCTTCTTTCATCGCCTGGCGCAGGCCGCCGACAAATTCGTCGATATAATGCTCGCGGTCGATACGGCGCTCATGCAGGAGTTTGGCAATACGTTTATATTCCGCCGGGTGCAGATAGCGGAAGCAGTAATCTTCCAGCTCCCACTTCAGCTGACCAATCCCTAAGCGGTTCGCCAGCGGCGCATAGATGTTTGTACACTCTTTGGCGGCCAGCACGCGCTCGTCTTCCGGCGCATCCTTCACCTCACGCAGGTGGGCAATCCGCTCGGCAAGCTTGATGACCACGCAGCGGAAATCATCCACCATGGCCAGCAGCATCCGGCGAACGTTATCGACCTGCTCAGAGGAGACGGAATCGGTGTGCGCGGCCTTCAGCTGGCGAATGGCTGCCATATCGCGCACGCCGTGGATCAGCGCGACGACGGATTTCCCGACGCTGTCGCGCAGCACGTCTTCGCTGACCACGTCCGCATCCGCGAGGGGGAAGAGAAGCGCGGCCTGCAGCGTTTCAATATCCATGTTCAGCATGGATAAGATTTCCACCATCTCCACGCCGCGCCACAGGAGAAGATCGGCGTCGGGATGCCCCTGCGTGGTGCGCAGACAATAGGCCCAGGTTTCGGTTAAGCGTTCACACGACTGCTGGCTGGAAATTCCCAGACTTGCGATCCATTTTTGTGGGTCAAATTCCCCAGCTTTATTGAGATGTGCACTTCTTACCGCAACCATTGTCCTCTCCTTTAGGGACCTGGGCCTGTCGAAGTCGACAAGCCAAACAAATTAGATGTGCTCGAACAACACCATCGATTCCAGATGACCAGTGTGCGGGAACATGTCCAGCATTGCCAGACGCTGAATCTGGTAACCCGCGCGGATTAATGCCTCACTGTCCCGGGCAAGCGTTGCCGGGTTACAGGAAACATAGACCACACGCTTTGGCGCGAGTTTAATAATATGTGCCATCACACCCTGGGCACCGGCACGCGCCGGGTCGAGCAAAATTTTATCAAAGCCCTGTTTTGCCCACGGCTGTTGGGTGACATCTTCCTCAAGATTTTGATGAAAGAATGTCACATTTTGCAAGCCGTTCTGCAGTGCGTTCTCCTGCCCTTTAACCACCAGCGCCTCAACGCCTTCCACGCCGACGACGCTGGCCGCTTTTCGCGCCAGCGGCAGCGTGAAGTTGCCCATTCCGCAGAACAGATCGAGCACCCGATCGCTTTTCTGAACATCCAGCCACGTCAGCGCTTTCTCAACCATCTGCTGGTTTACGCCATCATTCACCTGAATGAAATCCCGCGGGCTGAACGTTAAGCGTAGCCCGTTTGACGCATACCAGGGCGCCTCACCGGTAACCTGCTCAAGTATCTCGCTTTGTGGTGCAAGGAAAAGCGCCAGGTCGTGGGAATGCGAAAAGCGTTCCAGTTTTTCGCGATCTTTTTTCGACAGCGGCGCGGTATGGCGCAGCACCATCAGCGGTCCATTGTTGGCCATGACCAGTTCGACATGCCCGAGGTGGCGAACGCCGTCCAGCCCGGAGAGACAGGTGCGCACATCCGGAAGCAATGCCTCAAGATGGGGCACCAAAATGGGGCACTGCTGCACATCGACGATGTCACTGGAACCGGCCTTGCGAAACCCCATCTCCAGCCGCGCCGTTTTTGGCTGATAGCTGAGGCTCAGGCGCGCGCGTCGACGATAGCCCCAGGGCACATCGGCGAGAATTTCGTTAACGTCATGTTTAAGCTGACGCGCCAGCGCGCGGCTTTTGCTTTTTTGCTGTAATTCTGTGCTCGCATGCTGTTGCTGGCAGCCCCCGCAAACGCCAAAATGTGGGCAGCGGTGCTTCACGCGCTCCGGGCTATCGTTGAGGCGACGCTTAACCTGTCCGCGCGCGAACTGGCGTTTATCTTCCGTCAGCGTAATTTCTGCTCGTTCTGTCGGCAGTAAACCTGTTATAAACAGAGCCTTACCGTTGTGACGTGCCACTCCCTGACCAAACGGATCGAGGTCCGTGGCTTCAACAGTAATGATTTGACGCGTCGTCACGCGTCGCTTTGCAGAGTAGAATTGCGCCATCGCCGAGATTTTTCTCACATAAACATAATTATCTTAATTGTCCCATAACGGAACGCCATGACCAACTACAGCCTGCGCGCGCGCATGATGATTTTGATCCTCGCCCCCACCGTTCTCATCGGTTTGCTGCTGAGTATCTTCTTTGTTGTGCACCGCTATAACGATTTGCAGCGACAGCTTGAGGATGCAGGCGCCAGCATTATCGAACCGCTTGCCGTTTCCAGCGAGTACGGCATGAACCTGCAAAACCGCGAATCCATTGGCCAGTTAATCAGCGTGCTCCACCGCCGTCACTCGGACATCGTACGCGCCATTTCCGTTTACGACGAACATAACCGCCTGTTTGTCACCTCGAATTTTCATCTCGATCCGGCGGCCCTGAAGATCCCGGACGGTACACCATTCCCGCGCCACCTCACCGTCTTGCGGCGCGGCGATATCATGATCCTGCGCACGCCGATCGTGTCGGAAAGCTATTCCCCCGATGAGTCAGCGCAATCCGACGCCAAATCCAGCAACAATATGCTGGGATATGTGGCGCTGGAGCTGGATCTCAAGTCGGTCCGGCTACAGCAGTACAAAGAAATTTTCATCTCGGGCGTGATGATGCTGTTCTGCATTGGCATTGCGCTGATCTTCGGCTGGCGCCTGATGCGCGACGTGACGGGCCCCATCCGCAACATGGTTAATACGGTTGACCGCATCCGCCGGGGACAGCTCGACAGCCGGGTGGAAGGGTTTATGCTGGGCGAGCTGGACATGCTGAAGAACGGCATCAACTCAATGGCCATGTCGCTCGCGGCGTATCACGAAGAGATGCAGCACAACGTTGACCAGGCGACGTCCGACCTGCGCGAAACGCTGGAGCAGATGGAGATCCAGAACGTTGAGCTGGATCTGGCGAAAAAGCGCGCCCAGGAAGCGGCACGTATTAAGTCGGAATTCCTGGCCAATATGTCGCACGAGCTGCGTACGCCGCTCAATGGCGTGATCGGCTTTACCCGCCTGACGCTGAAAAGCGAGCTCAACCCGACTCAGCGCGATCACCTGCACACCATTGAACGCTCGGCCAACAACCTGCTGGCGATCATCAACGACGTGCTGGACTTCTCCAAGCTGGAAGCGGGCAAGCTGATCCTGGAAAGCATTCCGTTCCCGCTGCGCAGTACGCTCGATGAGGTGGTGACGCTGCTCGCGCACTCGTCGCACGACAAGGGCCTTGAGCTGACGCTCAACATTAAAAACGACGTGCCGGATAACGTCATTGGCGATCCGCTGCGCCTGCAGCAGGTCATTACCAACCTTGTCGGGAATGCGATTAAATTCACCGAAAGCGGTAACATCGACATTCTGGTAGAAAAACGCTCCATCAGCAGCAATAAGGTGCAGATTGAAGTCCAGATCCGCGATACCGGCATCGGTATTCCTGAGCGGGATCAGTCGCGTCTGTTCCAGGCGTTCCGTCAGGCGGACGCCAGTATCTCCCGCCGTCATGGCGGTACCGGCCTGGGGCTGGTGATCACGCAGCGCCTGGTGAACGAGATGGGCGGCGATATCTCTTTCCACAGCCAGCCGAATCGCGGTTCAACCTTCTGGTTCCACATTAATCTGGACCTCAACCCGAACGTGCTAACCGATGGCCCGGTGACGGACTGCCTGAAAGGCAAGCGTCTGGCCTACGTCGAACCTAACGCGGCGGCAGCGCAGTGCGCGCTCGATATTTTAAGCACCACGCCGCTGGAGGTGGTTTACAGCCCAACCTTCTCAGCGCTTGCCGTTGAGCATTACGATATTCTGCTGATGGGGATCCCGGTCACCTTCACCGGCGAACTGACCATGCAGCAGGAGCGGCTGGCGAAAGCCGCGTCAATGACCGACTATCTGCTGCTGGCGCTACCCTGCCACGCCCAGATTAATGCGGAGGAGTTGAAAAACGACGGAGCCGCCGCGTGTCTGCTGAAGCCGCTCACCTCGACCCGCCTCCTGCCCGCGCTCACGGAGTATTGCCGTCTTAGCCAGCATGCTCTCCCTCTGATTGACGACGAGCAAAAATTGCCGATGAGCGTGATGGCGGTGGATGATAATCAGGCCAACCTGAAGCTGATTGGCGCATTGCTTGAGGACCAGGTTCAGCACGTTGAGCTGTGCACCAGCGGCGCGCAGGCGGTTGAACAGGCGAAGCAGATGCAGTTCGATTTAATCCTGATGGATATTCAGATGCCGGGCATGGATGGCATTCGGGCCTGCGAGCTGATCCACCAGCTGCCGCACCAGCAGCAAACCCCGGTCATTGCGGTCACCGCGCACGCGATGGCCGGTCAGAAAGAGAAGCTGCTGAGCGCCGGAATGAATGACTATCTGGCGAAGCCCATCGATGAAGAGAAACTTCATAACCTGCTGTTACGCTATAAGCCGGGTCACATTGGCGGGACGTACACGGTTTCCAGCGAGCCGGTTGAAATCAGCGTTAACCAGAACGCCACCTTTGACTGGCAGCTCGCGCTGCGCCAGGCGGCTGGTAAACCCGATTTAGCCCGCGAAATGCTGCAAATGCTGGTCGCGTTTCTGCCGGAAATTCGCAATAAGGTGGAAGAGCAGCTGGTGGGTGAAAACCCGGAAGATCTGCTGGAAGCGATCCACAAGCTGCACGGCAGCTGCGGGTACAGCGGCGTGCCGCGGCTGAAAAACCTCTGCCAGCTGCTGGAGCAGCAGCTGCGTGCCGGCACGCCGGAATCGGAGCTTGAACCGGAGTTCCTGGAGCTGCTGGATGAGATGGATAACGTAACGCGGGAAGCGACGAAGTTGCTGGGAAGCTGAGATAAAAGCCCGGTGGCGCTACGCTTACCGGGCCTATGATTGCGGGTGCGGCCTGATGCCCTCACCCCGCCCCTCTCCCACAGGGAGAGGGAGAACTACATTCCCTGCCCCACTTTCAGCACCGCCGCGATATTCCTGGCGGCCATCCTGACGTTCTCGCTGGCATTTTCCAGCGCATCCTCCAGCGAGCAGATGGTGTAGATCACGCTAAACACCGCATCAATGCCGTGATCGTGTACCACGCCAACGTCCGCCGTCAGGCTGCCTGCAATGCCGATGACGGGTTTGTTAAAGCGTTTCGCCACTTTCGCCACGCCCACCGGGACTTTGCCGTGGATCGTCTGGCTGTCGATGCGGCCTTCTCCCGTGATCACCAGATCCGCATCGGCCACCTGGTCGGCCAGGTGTAGCGCATCGGTCACGATCTCAATGCCCTGGCGCAGCTCCGCGCCGCAAAAGGCGTACAGCGCGGCCCCCATGCCACCCGCCGCGCCGCCGCCAGCAAGGTTTAGCACGTCGATATCCAGATCCCGGGCAATGACTCTCGCATACTGCGCCAGCGCGTTGTCCAGGGTGACGATCATCTCGGGAGTGGCCCCCTTTTGCGGACCAAATACGGCTGATGCGCCATCCTTTCCGGTGAGCGGATTCGTCACATCACAGGCGACCTCAATCCGGCACTCCGCCAGACGTCTGTCCAGCCCGCTCAGGTCGATACGCGCGAGTTTTCCCAGCTCGCCCCCGCCCTGCCCAAGGGGCTGCCCGCTGTCGTCCAGCAGCTTTGCCCCCAGCGCCTGCACCATCCCTGCCCCGCCGTCATTGGTGGCGCTGCCGCCAATGCCGATGATGATATGCTTAACGCCTGCGTCCAGCGCGTGACGAATAAGTTCGCCCGTGCCCCACGAGGTGGTTTTCAGGGGATTACGCTGCGAAGGAACGACCAGCTCCAGGCCGCTTGCCGCCGCCATTTCAATAAAGGCACTCTGCTCGTCACCGGATAAGCCATAAAATCCTTCCACGCGCTCACCCAGCGGGCCGGTCACCGGAACATGCACAATGCGTCCCTGCGTTGCCGCGATCATCGCCTCAACCGTCCCTTCGCCACCGTCCGCGACCGGCAGTTTGACGTAAACCGCCTCGGGGAAGATCTCGCGAAAACCACGTTCTATCGCTGTCGCAACCTCAAGCGCACTCAAACTTTCCTTATACGAGTCCGGTGCGATAACAATTTTCATAAGCCATCCTTACGCATAGTCGTTACGTTAAGCATACACCACGTAAAAGACCGCTTGTGGGAGCGGTCCCAATGCGTTTATCGTACCATGCACGGGCGTTTATTGTCGAATGTCCAGTCGGGGATCAGGTACTGCATCGCCATGGCGTCGTCACGGGCGCCCAGACCGTGTTTTTGATACAGCTCATGGGCTTTCATGACCTGGTCCATATCCAGCTCAACCCCCAACCCCGGCGTGGAAGGCACCTGCACCATGCCACCTTTGATCTCAAACGGCTGCTTAGTCAGACGCTGATTACCCTCCTGCCAGATCCAGTGCGTGTCGATAGCGGTAATCGTGCCCGGCGCGGCGGCGGCAACGTGCGTGAACATCGCCAGCGACACGTCGAAGTGGTTATTAGAGTGCGAGCCCCAGGTCAGGCCAAACTCGTGGCACATTTGCGCCACGCGCACCGACCCCTGCATCGTCCAGAAGTGCGGGTCCGCCAGCGGAATATCGACGGACTGCAATGACAGGGTGTGTCCCATCTGACGCCAGTCGGTGGCAATCATATTGGTCGCGGTCGGCAGCCCCGTTGCGCGGCGAAATTCCGCCATGACTTCACGTCCTGAGAAGCCTTGCTCAGCCCCACACGGATCTTCCGCATACGCCAGAACGCCTTTCAGCTGTTTACCAATTTTGATCGCTTCATCAAGCGACCACGCGCCGTTCGGATCCAGCGTCACGCGCGCCTGCGGGAAACGTTTTGCCAGCGCGGTAACGGCTTCCGCCTCTTCCTCACCGGCAAGCACGCCGCCCTTCAGTTTGAAATCATTAAAGCCATATTTTTCGTACGCGGCTTCCGCCAGGCGCACCACCGCATCCGGGGTCATCGCCTCGTCGTGGCGAAGTCGGTACCAGTCGCATTGTTCACCCGGCTGGCTCTGATAAGGCAATGGCGTCAGCCTGCGGTCGCCGACAAAGAACAGATAGCCCAGCATTTCCACTTCGCTGCGCTGCTGCCCCTCGCCCAACAGCGACGCAACGTTAACGCCCAGATGCTGACCCAGCAGATCCAGCATCGCGGATTCAATCCCGGTCACCACGTGAATGGTGGTGCGCAGGTCGAAAGTCTGCAGGCCACGCCCTCCGGCATCGCGATCGGCAAAGGTATTGCGCACGGTGTTGAGGACATTTTTATACTCACCCAGCGTTTTGCCCACCACCAGCGGAATGGCATCTTCAAGCGTCTGGCGGATCTTCTCCCCGCCCGGAATTTCGCCCACGCCCGTATGCCCGGAATTGTCTTTGATAATGACAATATTGCGGGTGAAGAATGGCGCATGCGCGCCGCTCAGGTTCATCAGCATGCTGTCATGGCCCGCAACCGGAATGATTTGCATGGAAGTGACGACAGGGGTCGTAAAAGTACTCATCGTGTAATCCTTTTATCAGTGACGTCCAAAAACAGGGCGCTTACGGTCAAATGTCCAGCCGGGGATAAGGTACTGCATCGGGCCCGCGTCGTTACGCGCGCCGCCCGGTAGCTTTTTATACGCCTCATGGGCTTTATGGATCTGATCCCAGTCAATCTCCACGCCCAGGCCCGGCGCATCCGGTACGGCAATCTTGCCGTTGATGATTTCCAGCGGATTTTTCGTCAGGCGGGCTTCCCCTTCCTGCCAAATCCAGTGGGTATCGATGGCGGTCGGGTTACCCGGCGCCGCAGCGCCAACGTGGGTAAACATCGCCAGCGAAATATCAAAGTGGTTGTTCGAGTGACAGCCCCAGGTCAGCCCCCAGTCATCGCACAGCTGCGCCACGCGCACTGCACCTGAAAGCGTCCAGAAGTGAGGATCCGCCAGCGGAATGTCGACGGCGTTCAGCATCACCGCATGACCCATTTCACGCCAGTTGGTGGCGATCATGTTGGTCGCGACAGGCAGCCCGGTGGCGCGACGGAACTCAGCCATGACTTCACGGCCCGAGAAGCCCTGCTCCGCGCCGCAGGGATCTTCCGCATAGGTCAGGACATCCCCCAGCCCCTTGCACAGGCTAATCGCTTCCTCCAGCAGCCAGGCGCCGTTGGGATCGACGGTGATCCGCGCATCAGCAAAGCGTTTTTTCAGCGCCCGGGCCGTATCAATCTCCTGCTCGCCGGGCAGCACGCCGCCCTTCAGCTTGAAATCCTTAAAGCCGTAGCGATCCTGCGCAGCCTCGGCCAGCCGCACCACCGCGTCGCTGGAGAGCGCTTCCTGGTGGCGCAGGTGATACCAGTCGTGATCGCCCGTGGATCGAGCCAGATAGGGGAGATCGGTCTTAGTGCGATCGCCAACGTAGAATAGATAGCCCAGCACGGTAACCGCATCACGCTGTTTGCCGGGCCCCAGCAGCTCGCAAACCGGAACATTGAGCGCCTTACCCAGTAAATCGAGCAGGGCGGCCTCCAGCGCGGCGACCGCGTTGACGCGCAGTTCAAACGTCCAGGCACCTTTACCGAACGTATCAAAGTCTGCCGACTGATTGCCCTTATGCACCCGCTGAACCACCTTGTTCAGACGGGCGACCTCCTGGCCCACCACTTGCGGAATGGCATCGACCAGCGTCTGGTAAATCACCTCTCCGCCCGGGGCCTCGCCCACGCCGGTATTCCCTGCGCTGTCTTTCAGCACGACGATATTACGGGTAAACCAGGCGTTATGTGCCCCGCCGATATTGAGCAGCATGCTGTCCTGCCCGGCCACCGGAATAACCTTCATCTCCGTAACGGTTGGGCTCGATTGCGTTGTCATCATCCACGCTCCGCAACAGGTTTAAGTTCGACGCGTTTGATATCCCCCACCAGCACCAGGTAACTCAGCACCGCCACCAGCGCATGCACACCTACGTAGATTAGCGCACCGTTGAAAGAGCCGGTGGTGCCGACGATGTAGCCGATAGCGATGGGCGTAACAATCCCGGAGATATTGCCGAACATGTTGAACAGGCCGCCGCTCAGGCCGCTGATCTCTTTCGGCGCCGTATCCGCCATCACCGCCCAGCCCAGCGCGCCAATGCCTTTGCCGAAGAAGGCCATCGCCATAAAGCCGATAATCATCCATTCGGCGCTGACGTAGTTACAGAACACCATGGTCATGGAGAGCAGCATGCCGAGCACAATCGGGGTTTTACGCGCGATGTTCAGTGACCCCGTGCGGCGCATCAGCCAGTCGGAAATCACTCCGCCGAGCACGCCGCCGACGAAGCCGCAGATTGCCGGGACCGACGCGACAAATCCCGCTTTCAGAATCGACATGCCGCGTGCCTGCACCAGGTATACCGGGAACCAGGTGATGAAGAAGTAGGTTAAGGCGTTAATACAGTACTGGCCCAGATAGATGCCGATCATCATGCGCGAGCCGACGAGCTGCTTGATCTGCGCCCATTTCTGGCTGAACGGGACTTTTGCTTTTGCCGATTTCTGATCCATATTGATCAGCGCGCCGCCTTCCGCGATGTACTCCAGCTCTTTTTTGTTCACGCCAGGATGCTGGTTGGGTTCGTGGATCACTTTCAGCCAGACGAAGCTGATGACGATCCCAAGCCCGCCCATGAAGAAGAAGACGTGCGACCAGCCCACCTCATGCGTCAGCCAGCCCATGATTGGCGCGAAGATCACCGTCGCGAAGTACTGTGCGGAGTTGAAAATCGCCACCGCCGTTCCCCTCTCCTGCGCCGGGAACCAGGCAGCGACAATACGGCTGTTCCCCGGGAAGGAAGGTGCTTCCGCTAAGCCTACCAGGAAGCGCAGCGTGAAGAGCGCCACGATAATGCCGAAGCCGCTGAAGATATCGACGAAACCCTGCAACAGGGTAAACATTGACCAGATAAAGATGGACCAGAAATAGACGCGTTTAGATCCAAAACGGTCCAGCAGCCAGCCGCCAGGAATTTGCCCGATGACGTAGGCCCATGAGAATGCGGAGAAAACGTAACCCATGCCCACCGGATCAAGGCCGATATCTTTTGCCATTTCCGAACCGGCAATCGACAGCGTGGCGCGGTCACCATAGTTAAAGGATGTGACGATAAACAGCATCACCACTATCCAGTAGCGGGCATTAGTGCGCTTTTCAGCACTGCTCGCTGCGTGGCTTAATGTACTCATTGTTGCACTCCTGAAACATAGCTTTCGCCTGGTTCATTCTGTACAGCACCGGTAGGGTAATCAGAATGAGATTGGTGTTTTGTCGTTTTGGTACGGCCTGACGCCGTTTTATAGTGACCGGAAAAGTATATGAAGGAGTGCCTCATCACCTCACCGTGCAGAAACACAGTATTAAAGGGTGTATGAGAGGTTGTTTATGGCATAAGCCCAGGGGAATGGAAGGTGGTTCACGGAATTGGCGTTTGGTGCGGGGTGTATCGCCGGGTGGCGGCTACGCCTTACCCGGCCTGGATAACTATTTAAGGAGAGTTGCCCAGTTCTCCACCCACGGGTTCGATTCGCTTTCGGGTTCAGGATGCTCACCGGCATCAATCAGCAGCATCTCGCCGACGCGCTGGGCGCTCTGCTCCTGAAGGAGTGCATCGAACTGCTTGCCGCCGCCGCAGAAGTTGGCGTAAGAGCTGTCGCCCAGGGCAATGATGCCGTAGTGCACGTCCGGCTGATAGCCAAGCTGGTCTTTAATGCCCTGAAACAGCGGCACGATGCTGTCCGGCAGATCGCCCTGCCCGGTGGTGGAGGTCACCACCAGAATGTATTTATCTTTATACTTTTCCCAGTCTGCCAGTTCCGGGTCTTCATAGACCGTGGCTTTATGGCCCTGGCTGGCGAGTATTGCCTCAGCCTCTTCCGCTACCAGCAGCGAGTTGCCGTACATTGTGCCGACAAAAATGCCTACTTCAGCCATGATATTTTCCCATAATGAATGCGTTTACCGTTCATCCTGAACGTTGCCCGATACAAACTCAACCCTTTCATTTTCGGGGAGTTGTCCCAGCCAGCCAAACTGTGACAGCGCCTGCATCCAGACGTCGTCCAGCCCCGCACGGATAGTCAGCGGTTCGCCGGTAAACGGGTGCGTCAGGCTCAGCTCGCTGGCGTGCAGCATCAGACGATGGCAGCCAAAGTGTTCGGCCGCACTGCGGTTCTGGCGCAAATCACCGTGTTTGCTGTCACCAATAATCGGGTGGCGCAGGTGCGCAAGATGGCGTCGCAGCTGGTGCTTACGCCCGGTTTTAGGCAAAAGCTCAACCAGGCTGTAGCGTGTGGTCGGGAATTTGCTGGTTGCAACCGGCATTTCGGTCGTCGCCATGCCGCGATAATCCGTTACTGCGGGCTGCGAACCTTTGTCATCGCGGGCAAATTTATCGGCGATTTTGTCCAGTTCCTCCACCAGCGGATAGTCCAGCGTGGCGGCTTCCGTCAGCCAGCCGCGCACGATCGCGTGGTAGCGCTTTTGCATCTGATGCTGTTCAAACTGCTGTGACAGCAGACGCCCCGCCTCGCTGGAAAGCCCCATCAGCAGCACGCCGGAGGTCGGCCTGTCGAGACGATGGGCGGTAAAAACATGCTGACCAATCTGGTCGCGAACGGTCTGCATCACCACCACTTTCTCATCGCGATCGAGCCAGCTGCGGTGTACCAGCCAGCCTGACGGTTTATTCACCGCCACCAGCCACTCGTCCTGATAGAGGATCTCAAGCGTCATGCATCTTCACCGGCAAACAGGGCATCCAGTTTTTCCAGTTCGACCAGCATCACGTCGCGCGCAGGGTGGGTCGTCTCGAGCGCCATTTCATAGTAGGGAGAGACAGCAAACGCCTGCGGAAGCGGGTGACCGCCCTCAAGCAGGGCGTGCATGCGCGGAATTAACACCCACTGCAGCCATTCAAACGGGGCCAGCGTATCCAGGCAGAAGGGCTGAGTGCTCGCGAACGCTTCTGGCTGCGGCGCGGTCTCCTGCCACAGCTGATGTTGGCGCAAAAGGGCTTCGATGGCGTGCAACTGAGCACGAACGCTATCGTGTTGCGTCATAGTAACCTCAACTGAAAAAGTGAACGGCGCGCAGCATAGCATTGCGGAAGGCAGAAATAAAAAAAGGGAGCACTGTAAAAACAGTGCTCCCGGTTCGTTTCGCAGCATTCCAGCTACAATTCGTGCTCCCTGCTCATCCGTGACAACTTTTCCTGACGCCCGAAGGCTTGGTCATCCGTAAGCCGATGCATCCTGCACACATCTTCCTGACGTGTTTGTCTCATCCTGAAACGTCCTGGCCTTCCTGACCCACCGACCATCCTGATCGGCTCTCGTTCTCCTTCCTGGAGGTGTCCCTTACGCATCCTGCGTTATCCACTTCGCTTCATCCTGAAGCCTTCCTGAAGCGCCATCCTGACGAGTCCTGTGTGAGAAACGCCATCATCCTGATGTTCGTTTCTCGTGTCGGCGTCCTGTCGACAGAAATAGAATCCGCTATTCCGCTTCGTCTTACAACCCACCCTTTCTGGGTTGTAAGCCGTAAGAAATCCCTAAAAACAATACGATGAACAGGTAATTCATTGAAAAACAGAGCGATATTAATCTGAATTAAATGAGGTAATACTGAATCTTCAGCGATCTCTCACAAACGTTGTAAGAGATCTCTCACACGCGCTATAGCATCATGGATTACAGAAATGGCTCAAGTCGGGTAAGGAAATCTGCAAGAGAGGGGGCGAGAGTCTCGCGATTGCGGGTGCCGATAGTCTCTTTAACCACTTCACCTGACAGGTTACAGACGGAGATAACGTCCAGTTCGCTGTCCAGCGCGGCAATAAAGAGCGTCGGAGAAAGCTTCAGGCGTTTTTGCGTGACCAGGTGACCAATCAGGTTTTCCTGAACACGCTGCAGATCGTCTTCGCTCCAGGTCTGCAACAGCGTCAGCGTGATATCAGCAAAGCGCGCAGGCATATCCCCTGCGAACTGCGTGGTATAAAATGCATGAACCGCTGGTTGTACCACAATGTCCATTGCCCGCTCAACCGCATTTACATTTTGCTCGCCGTCGAAAGGTTTTGGTTGCCAGATAACGTAATCGTCGACTGAAGAGATAATGCACGGCGAAGCTACGCCATACAAATCAGCACTTTGCGGCCATGTCTGGTCCTTTTCATGCCATGCGTCGCAATAGCGGGTCGTGAAGGCAGTGAGGGCATTTGCAGTTTCGATGTCCACCGATTTCTCTCTTCTTGTCAGACAGGATAAACTCAGGCCATAAGTGTACCTGTAAAGTGGCTATGAAACATGTCTTACGAAAATCATCAGGCGTTAACCGGCTTAACGCTGGGGAAATCGACCGATTACCGCGATACCTACGATGCAAGCCTGCTGCAGGGCGTGCCGCGCAGCCTGAACCGCGATCCTCTGGGCCTGCATGCGGATGCCTTGCCGTTTGTCGGCGGTGACATCTGGACGCTGTACGAACTCTCGTGGCTTAACGCGCGCGGTCTGCCGCAGGTGGCGGTGGGCCACGTTGAGCTGGATTACGCCAGCGTTAATCTCGTGGAATCCAAAAGCTTTAAGCTCTATCTCAACAGTTTTAACCAGACAAAATTCAGCAGCTGGGACGACGTTCAGCACACCCTGGAACGTGATTTAAGCGCCTGCGCGCAGGGAAAGGTGAGCGTTTCACTGTATCGCCTGCACGAACTGGAAGGGCAGCCGGTCGCCCATTTTAACGGGACCTGCATCGACGATCAGGATATCGAGGTGGACAATTATGAATTCAGCGCCGATTACCTCGAAAACGCGGCGAGCGGAAAGGTGGTCGAAAAGACGCTGGTCAGCCACCTGCTGAAATCCAACTGCCTGATCACCCACCAACCGGACTGGGGTTCGGTGCAGATCCAGTACCGAGGCCCGAAAATTGACCGGGAAAAGTTGCTGCGCTACCTGGTGTCGTTCCGCCATCACAACGAATTCCACGAGCAGTGCGTGGAGCGTATCTTTAGCGATATTCAGCGTTTCTGCCAGCCAGAAAAACTGAGCGTTTACGCGCGCTACACCCGCCGTGGCGGTCTGGACATCAACCCGTGGCGCACCAACACCGATTTTGTGCCAGCAACGGGGCGGCTGGTGCGTCAGTAATATAAATATTTTCACAATATGCGCGGTATCTTCCGCGCTTTAGGTTGTGAAACGTCACGCGCCAGGGCTATTGTAATCAACAGGGAAAGACGATAATCGTCCCGTAAGGAGCTCACTTGATTACACATATTAGCCCGCTTGGCTCAATGGATATGTTGTCGCAGCTGGAAGTGGACATGCTTAAGCGCACGGCCAGCAGCGATCTTTATCAACTGTTTCGTAACTGTTCACTTGCCGTACTGAACTCCGGAAGCCTGACAGATAACAGTAAAGAACTGCTGTCCCGCTTCGAAAGCTTTGATATCAACGTGCTGCGCCGCGAGCGTGGCGTGAAGCTTGAAGTCATCAACCCGCCGGAAGAGGCCTTTGTCGACGGCCGTATCATTCGTTCACTTCAGGCTAACCTGTTTGCCGTGCTGCGTGACATCCTGTTTGTTAACGGGCAGATCCACAACGCAGGCCGTTTCCAGCATCTCGACCTGGAAAGCTCGGTCCATATCACCAACCTGGTGTTCTCCATTTTGCGTAACGCCCGTGCCCTGCACGTTGGCGAAGCGCCGAACATGGTCGTCTGCTGGGGCGGTCACTCCATTAACGAAACCGAATACCTTTATGCGCGTCGGGTGGGCACCCAGCTCGGCCTGCGCGAGCTGAATATCTGTACCGGCTGCGGTCCGGGTGCGATGGAAGCGCCAATGAAAGGTGCCGCAGTGGGACACGCGCAACAGCGTTACAAAGAGGGACGGTTTATCGGCATGACCGAGCCGTCGATCATTGCCGCTGAGCCGCCTAACCCGCTGGTTAACGAGCTGATTATCATGCCGGATATCGAGAAACGTCTTGAAGCGTTTGTCCGTATCGCCCACGGCATTATCATCTTCCCGGGCGGCGTGGGGACAGCGGAAGAGCTGCTCTATCTGCTGGGTATTCTGATGAATCCGGCCAACAAAGATCAGGTTCTGCCGCTGATCCTGACCGGTCCAAAAGAGAGCGCCGACTACTTCCGCGTGCTGGACGAGTTTATCGTGCACACGCTGGGCGAAGCCGCGCGTCGTCACTATCGCATCATCATTGACGATGCCGCGGAAGTGGCGCGCCAGATGAAAAAAGCGATGCCGTTGGTAAAAGAAAACCGTCGCGATACCGGCGATGCGTACAGCTTTAACTGGTCAATCCGTATCGCGCCGGATCTGCAGATCCCGTTCGAGCCAACGCACGAAAATATGGCGAACCTGAAACTCTATCCGGACCAGCCGGTGGAAGTCCTGGCTGCCGATCTGCGTCGTGCCTTCTCCGGGATTGTGGCGGGCAACGTCAAAGAGATGGGCATCCGCGCTATTGAACAGTACGGTCCGTACAAGATCCACGGCGACCCGGAGATGATGCGTCGCATGGACGACATGCTGCAGGGCTTTGTCGCTCAGCACCGCATGAAGCTGCCGGGCTCAGCCTATATTCCTTGCTACGAAATCTGCACATAACGCTCAACAGCATCTCATCAAAGCCGGGTCGCCCTGTTGCGCGTCCCGGCTTTTTTTATTACGAGGTAATTCATACGCATCACTTATGTCTTTTACAAACTATGCGCAAACGCAAACGATTACCTTGTTTTTTCAACCGTAAATTATCAGCCTTAATCCAAATTACCTGCAAGAAAATACTAAAAACCCATTTCTTTACAGCTAAAGACACCTATATCACGGGCCAGTCTTTCAGCTCACATGTCGTTGGTGGTAGCCTTCGCGCCCGTAAATTCTCTTTGACGTTTTTTTAACAGATAAATGGTCTAAAGATGCCCACATCATAAGTGGATTATTGCATTTGGGATCAGGATCACTGATAGATTCATAACTAGAATGTATCTTTCCGCCCGCCAATAGTTACGGGCGAAAATTATTAAAAAACCGTCACTGAACGAATTTCATATTACCGTCAGGCACTTTTTCATCGGATTTGACTAAAAACCTGACAATTTGCTTCCTCCAGGAGATACAGATGGAAACCACTCAAACCAGCACCGTTGCTTCGATTGAATCCCGAAGTGGTTGGCGCAAAACGGATACCATGTGGATGCTTGGCCTTTACGGCACAGCAATCGGCGCTGGTGTACTGTTCCTTCCTATCAACGCAGGCGTCGGCGGTCTGATCCCGCTGATCATCATGGCTATCATTGCTTTCCCGATGACCTTCTTCGCACACCGCGGTCTGACCCGCTTCGTGCTGTCCGGTAAAAACCCGGGCGAGGACATCACTGAAGTTGTTGAAGAGCATTTCGGCGTTGGCGCAGGTAAACTGATTACCCTGCTCTACTTCTTCGCGATTTACCCTATCCTGCTGGTCTACAGCGTGGCGATCACCAACACCGTTGAAAGCTTCATGATGCACCAGCTGCACATGACGCCGCCGCCGCGTGCGATTCTGTCGCTGATCCTGATCGTGGGCATGATGACCATCGTTCGCTTCGGTGAGCAGATGATTGTGAAAGCAATGAGCGTACTGGTCTTCCCGTTCGTTATTGCTCTGATGGTACTGGCTTGCTACCTGATCCCACAGTGGAACGGTGCAGCGCTGGAAACCCTGTCCCTGAGCAGTGCATCGGCAACCGGTAACGGCCTGCTGATGACCCTCTGGCTGGCAATTCCGGTGATGGTGTTCTCCTTCAACCACTCTCCAATCATCTCTTCTTTCGCTGTGGCGAAACGTGAAGAGTACGGTAATGGCGCAGAGAAGAAGTGCTCCAGCATCCTGGCGCGCGCTCACATCATGATGGTACTGACCGTAATGTTCTTCGTCTTCAGCTGCGTACTGAGCCTTTCCCCGGTGGATCTGGCGGCAGCGAAAGAGCAGAACATCTCTATTCTGTCTTACCTGGCGAACCACTTTAACGCACCGGTCATTGCGTGGATGGCACCAATCATCGCGATTATCGCCATCACCAAATCCTTCCTGGGCCACTACCTCGGCGCGCGTGAAGGCTTCAACGGTATGGTGATTAAATCTCTGCGCGGTAAAGGCAAGAGCATTGAAATCAACAAGCTGAACAAAATCACTGCGCTGTTCATGCTGCTCACCACCTGGGCGGTAGCAACGCTGAACCCAAGCATCCTGGGCATGATTGAAACCCTGGGCGGCCCGGTCATCGCGATGATTCTGTTCCTGATGCCGATGTACGCGATTCAGAAAGTCCCTGCTATGCGCAAGTACAGCGGTCATGTGAGCAACGTGTTTGTGGTTATCATGGGTCTTATCGCAATCTCTGCGATCTTCTACTCCCTGTACACCATGTTCTGATTATCACCCGCGCCGTCTTCGGATGGCGCACTCCTCCCTCTCTGACTGAAAGCAATGGACGCATCATGATTAGCGTATTCGATATCTTCAAAATCGGTATTGGTCCTTCCAGCTCTCACACCGTCGGACCAATGAAAGCCGGTAAGCAGTTCACGGATGACTTGATTGCACGCGGCATCTTGCATGACATTACCCGCGTGGTTGTCGATGTATACGGCTCGCTTTCCCTGACCGGGAAAGGCCACCATACCGATATCGCCATTATCATGGGCCTGGCGGGAAACCTGCCGGACACCGTTGATATTGATGCGATCCCTGGCTTCATCCAGGATGTGAACACCCACGGTCGCCTGCTGCTGGCGAACGGTGAGCATGAGGTTGAATTCCCGGTTGACCACTGCATGAATTTCCATGCGGACAACCTGTCGCTGCACGAAAACGGCATGCGCATTACCGCGCTGGCCGGCGACAAAGCGGTATACAGCCAGACGTATTACTCTATCGGCGGCGGTTTTATCGTCGACGAAGACCACTTTGGTCAAACCAATACCTCTTCTGTCGAAGTGCCGTATCCGTACAAAACGGCGGCGGATCTTCAGCGTCACTGCCAGGAGACGGGCCTTTCCCTCTCCGGCCTGATGATGAAAAACGAGCTGGCACTTCACAGCAAAGAGGAGCTCGAACAGCACTTCACTAACGTCTGGGAAGTGATGCGCGGCGGTATCGAGCGAGGGATCACCACCGAGGGCGTTCTGCCGGGCAAGCTTCGCGTGCCGCGTCGTGCTGCTGCGCTGCGCCGTATGCTGGTGAGCACCGACAAAACGACGACAGACCCGATGGCCGTCGTAGACTGGATCAACATGTTCGCGCTAGCGGTGAACGAAGAGAACGCTGCCGGGGGCCGTGTGGTCACCGCGCCGACTAACGGCGCCTGCGGTATCGTTCCGGCGGTGCTGGCGTACTACGACAAGTTTATCCGTGAAGTGAACGCGAATTCGCTGGCGCGCTACCTGCTGGTCGCCAGTGCGATTGGTTCGCTGTATAAGATGAACGCGTCTATTTCCGGTGCGGAAGTGGGCTGTCAGGGTGAAGTCGGCGTGGCGTGCTCCATGGCGGCGGCGGGTCTGGCCGAACTGCTGGGTGCAAGCCCGACACAGGTGTGCATTGCTGCGGAAATCGGCATGGAACATAACCTTGGGCTGACCTGTGACCCGGTTGCCGGACAGGTACAGGTACCGTGCATCGAACGTAACGCGATTGCCTCCGTGAAGGCGGTGAACGCGGCACGTATGGCGCTGCGCCGCACCAGCGAGCCGCGCGTCTGTCTCGATAAGGTTATCGAAACCATGTACGAAACCGGTAAAGATATGAACGCCAAATACCGCGAAACTTCTCGCGGCGGCCTGGCGATGAAGATCGTGACCTGCGATTAAGCCCCTCAGGAAGCCTCGTTTTGCGAGGCTTCTTCCTGTTTTCCCCACCATTCATAGTTTCACGCTGCTGACAGTGTTACCCTTCACGCATGAGATAGAAGGGAGATTATCTGTGGCCGTTCATTTACTTATCGTCGATGCTCTTAACCTGATCCGCCGTATCCATGCGGTACAGGGGACGCCTTGTAAAGACACCTGTCTGCACGCGCTGGAACAGCTTATTCGCCACAGTGAACCCACCCACGCGGTCGCGGTATTTGATGACGAAGCCCGCAACACGGGCTGGCGACACCAGCGTCTGCCCGACTACAAAGCCGGACGCGCCCCGATGCCGGACGATCTTCACGCTGAATTGCCCATGCTGCGCGCTGCATTTGAACAGCGGGGAGTTCCCTGCTGGGGTGCACAGGGAAATGAAGCCGACGATCTCGCGTCCACCCTGGCCGTAAAGGTGGCAAGCGCCGGACATCAGGCCACTATCGTTTCAACTGACAAAGGCTACTGCCAGCTGCTTTCTCCGACTATCCGCATTCGCGACTATTTTCAAAAACGCTGGCTGGACGCGCCGTTTATTGCCAGCGAGTTCGGCGTCTCGCCTGAGCAACTGCCGGATTACTGGGGGCTGGCAGGCATCAGCAGCTCTAAGGTTCCGGGTGTCGCCGGTATTGGGCCGAAGAGCGCCGCGCAGCTGCTGAAGGATTTTCAGAGTCTGGAAGGGATTTACGCCCGTCTGGATGAGGTGCCAGAAAAGTGGCGCAAGAAGCTGGAGGCGCATAAAGAGATGGCGTTTATCTGCCGGGAAATCGCAACGCTACAGACGGATTTACAGCTGGACGGGAATTTACAGCAGTTGAGATTAGAGCGTTAACGCTTTTCTGTAGGCCCGGTAAGCGTAGCGCCACCGGGCAAAACAAAGCACGTACTATCGCTCGTCGCGACGTCCGCCAACCGCAGCCCACCAGCGACGAATATGCACCGTCACCTCTTCACGGTCGTGATACAGCTGACGCGCCTGGATCTCCACGTTAATACCGTGCTCGTCCATCTGCTCCTGAATGTAGGCCAGGTTCTGCGATACTTCCTCATAGCGCTTTTTCATCGGCAGCTTGAGGTTGAAAATGGTCTCACGACACCAGCCGTTCACCAGCCAGGAGGCCATCAGCGCGGCGACTTTTGCCGGCTTCTCAACCATATCGCACACCATCCACGAGATGTTGTTACGGTTCGGGCGATAGCGGAAACCGTCTTCCCGCAGCCAGGTAACCTGCCCGGTGTCCATCAGGCTTTGCGCCATTGGACCGTTATCAACGGACGATACCCACATATTGCGTTTCACCAGCTGATAGGTCCAGCCGCCCGGGCAAGCGCCAAGGTCGACGGCGTACATGCCGTTTGCCAGACGCTCATCCCACTCATCTGCCGGGATAAAAACGTGGAACGCCTCTTCCAGCTTAAGCGTGGAACGGCTTGGCGCATCGGACGGGAAGCGCAAACGCGGAATACCCATAAAGAAGGGAGAGTTGTTGGTGGTGTACGAATAGCCTGTATAGCAGCAGCCCGGTGCGATAAAGAAGATATGCACCACCGGACGCTTCGGCGTTTCGTAGTTCGTCAGCACGCCCGCATCACGCAGCGCCGCACGCAGCGGCACGGTGAACTTACGGCAGAACTTCATCAGCTCTTTACTTTCGTTGGTATCCGCCACTTCAACGCGCAGATCGCCGCCCTTCTCCACCACGCCCTGCAGCATGCCGACAATAGGCGTGATGCGGTCTTCCGGCGGAAGATC
The DNA here is from genome assembly GCF_014930495.1 of Enterobacter cloacae complex sp. S3. NCBI lineage: Bacteria > Pseudomonadati > Pseudomonadota > Gammaproteobacteria > Enterobacterales > Enterobacteriaceae > Enterobacter > Enterobacter cloacae complex sp. S3. Next base: position 104,013 of record NZ_JADBRD010000014.1, read on the forward strand.
CTTCAGCAGCTCACCCGCGACAAACATCTGGCGAGCGAAGATCAGCGAGCTGAACGGCAGCTCGCGCGCCAGCTTGTCCGCGTCTTCAGGCTGATAGCACTCGAAAACCACATAGCCCGCGTTTTCTTTTACGCGGGCAAAGCCGAAGACTTCGCGCTTCGCCGCTTTATCGGTAATTTCCGCGGCGCACTCTTTCTCAAACCCCGGGCGACAATATAAAACAACCTTATTCATGAACAACGCCCTTGCGTTTCAGACGGATAGCTCCGATAAACATTAATACCCAACCCGCCAGGAAGCTGAAGCCGCCGACAGGTGTAACGAACGCCCACAGGCGCAGATGTGAGAGCGCAAGGCAGTACAGGCTACCGCTAAACAACACGGTACCCAGCGCCATAAACACGCTGCTCCAGTAAAACCAGATACTGATACGACGCTGCATCGCCACCGCCAGCCCAAAAATAGCCAGCGTGTGGAACGCCTGATATTCAAGGCCGGTCTGGATCCAGCCCATCTCTACTGCGCCTAAAGACTTGCTTAATACATGTGCGCCAAAGGCGCCCAGTGCAACAAAAATAAAGCCACTCACCGCGGCAAAAATCAGCATGAATCGGCTGGTCATGTTTAAGTCCTGAGTTGATGCGTGCCCGGCACACAAACGTTATTGCTCATACCTGAAGCGGAATTTTTCTTGCTCGGTTGCCGCTTTCGCCAGTATCCACTGCCGGAAGGCGGCTATTTTACCCAGTTCTGCCTGACTGTCATGACAAACCAGATAAAACGCATTCTTGCTGACCAGTACATCATTAAAAGGGCAAACCAGGCGGCCTGCCTCAATTTCGGACTGGGCCATGACGTTGTTCGCCAACGCCACGCCCTGCCCGTGAATGGCAGCCTGTAACACCATCGCACTGTGGCTAAAAATGGGTCCCTGCTGCACGTTAATATGTGTAAGACCTAATTGACGGGTATAAGTTTGCCAGTCGCGGCGAGAGGCATCATGCAAAAGCGTATGCTGAGCCAGATCGGCGGGTGACTTCAGCGCCTTCTCACCTGTTAACAGCAGGGGAGAACAGACCGGCAGGAGATATTCTGCGTATAATTTTTCAACGCGCAAGCCCGGCCAGTTACCGCGACCATAAAAAATGGCGACATCCACGTCATCGGCCAGCTTGTCCTCCTGACGATCTACCGCCTGGATTCGAACGTCGATCCCCGGATAAGCTGAGTTAAAGCTTGAGAGTCTTGGCACCAGCCAATGAATGGCAAAACTGGGCAATAAACTGACGGTCAGAGCACCTTTTGCACTGCGAGCCTGCAGCTTACGCGTGGCTTCCGTAAGCTGGGAAAAAATCTCTTTAATATCCTGAAAATAGCTCTGCCCCTCTTCGGTCAACAGCAACGAACGGTTGCGTCGACGAAACAGCTTAAGGCCCAGAAAATCCTCCAGAGACTTGATTTGGTGACTTACTGCGGCCTGTGTCACAAAAAGCTCATCTGCTGCGCGGGTAAAGCTCAGATGACGTGCTGCTGCATCAAAAACTCGTAATGCATTAAGAGGTGGCAATCGCTTTGACATGGTTATCTGGCTTAGATGTTAACGGATTTTAACAAACAGGAAACAACGTTTAACCTATTAGTTTTTTTTATCTGAGCCATTATAATTTGTCCGTTGAGGAACTACCAGCAAATACCTATAGTGGCGGCACTTCCTGAGCCGGAACGAAGAGCTTTTTTCGGAATGCGTGTTCTGAAGGGCTTTTGGCTTACGGTTGTGATGTTGTGTTGTTGTGTTTGCAATTGGTCTGCGATTCAGACCACGGTAGCAACGCTACCAATTTTTCACTTCCTGTACATTTACCCTGTCTGTCCATAGTGATTAATGTAGCACCGCCAATTTGCGGTGCTTTTTTTTCGCCTGCGATCTGTTAATGCTCGATCTCTTTCATCTCTTTCACGTCCGTGCGGTTGATCTGCTGCTTGTTCCCGTTAGCATCTTTGTACGAAATCATCCCGGTATCATTATCGGTAGTCGGTTTCCCTTCCGAAACGATAGAACGACCATCGTTGGTGTGCATCACGTAGTTGTTACCGGAACAGGCGCTCAGGGCAAAAGTAAACGCACAGGCAGAAATGATTGCAGCTGTCTTATTCATGATTATTCTCCTTTAGCAATTAATGCTATTCAAACCTCGATTTATAACAGGCTAAAACATCCGCCCAACACTATTTAGCATAACCTGCTTTTTTGAGGCCGTAAGGATAAGCAGACAATTCTGATAGATATCAACCTCCTTGCCCTGCCGCTGAAATTGCGCGACGATCGCTATATTGAAATGAGGAATCCCATGAACGCTTTCAGTCCTGCGCAGTTCCGCGCACAGTTTCCGGCCCTGGCCGATGCCGGTATTTACCTGGATAGCGCCGCCACCGCCCTTAAGCCACAGGCGGTGATTGAGGCCACGCAGCAGTTCTACAGCCTGAGCGCCGGGAACGTGCATCGCAGCCAGTTTGCCGAAGCGCAGCGATTAACCGCGCGCTATGAAGCCGCACGCGATCAGGTCGCACGCCTGATCAATGCCGAAAGCGGGAAAAACATCGTCTGGACGCGCGGCGCGACCGAAGCCATCAATATGGTGGCCCAGTGCTACGCGCGCCCGCTGCTTCAGCCGGGCGATGAGATCGTCGTCAGCGAGGCGGAACATCACGCCAACCTGGTGCCATGGCTGATGGTGGCAGAGCAAACGGGTGCACGCGTGGTGAAGCTTCCACTGGGTGCAGACCTTCTTCCCGACGTTGCCCGTCTCCCAGAGCTGATTACCCCCCGCAGCCGCATTCTGGCGCTCGGACAGATGTCGAACGTCACGGGTGGTTGCCCGGACCTGGCTCAGGCTATTCGCATAGCCCATGCCAGCGGGATGGTGGTGATGGTCGACGGCGCTCAGGGCGTGGTGCATTTCCCCGCTGATGTGCAGGCGCTTGATATCGATTTCTATGCCTTCTCAGGACATAAGCTCTACGGGCCAACCGGTATTGGGGCGTTGTACGGCAAGCCAGAACTGCTGGCAAAAATGACGCCGTGGCTCGGTGGCGGCAAAATGATCACCGAAGTGTCGTTCGATGGCTTCAAAACTCAGGATGTTCCCTATCGCCTGGAGGCCGGTACGCCGAACGTGGCGGGGGTGATTGGCTTAAGCGCAGCGCTGGAGTGGCTGGCAGAAACAGACATCGTTCAGGCAGAAAGCTGGAGCCGGGGGCTGGCGACGCTGGCAGAGGAAGAGCTCAAAAAGCGCCCGGGTTTCCGCTCGTTCCGCGTTCAGGACTCAAGCCTGCTCGCCTTTGATTTTGCGGGCGTTCACCATAGCGACATGGTGACGCTGCTGGCCGGGTACGGCATTGCCCTGCGTGCCGGACAGCACTGCGCCCAGCCGCTGCTGACGGCGCTTGGCGTTAACGGTACGCTGCGCGCCTCGTTTGCGCCGTACAATACCCAAAGCGATGTCGACGCGCTGGTTGCCGCCGTTGACCGCGCCCTTGAAATACTGGTGGATTAATGACTAGCGCTGCTTTAGCCGGACATCCGTTTGGCACGGTCATCACAGAAGAGACCTTAAAACAGACCTTCGCCCCGCTCCAGCAGTGGGAAGATAAATATCGACAGCTGATCCTGCTGGGTAAACAGCTCCCGGCCCTTTCAGACGATCTTAAAGCACAGGCGAAAGAGATTGCAGGCTGTGAAAACCGCGTCTGGCTGGGCGTGAGCGTCTCCGGCGGGAAGCTGCACTTCTTCGGCGACAGCGAAGGCCGCATCGTCCGGGGCCTGCTGGCCGTATTGCTGACCGCTGTGGAAGGGAAAAGCGCGGCGGAATTGCTGGCACATTCGCCGCTGGCGTTATTTGATGAGCTGGGGCTGCGCGCGCAGCTCAGCGCCTCGCGCGGTCAGGGGTTGATCGCGCTCAGCGACGCGGTACTGGATGCCGCACGTCAGGCTCAGGCCTGACGTTCCGCCTTCGCCAGCATTTTCTTGAGGGCGTGAGACACCGCCACAAAGCCGAAGGAGGCGGTCACCATGGTGGCCGCACCAAAACCTGAGGCGCAATCCATTCGTTTTGGCCCTTCCGCCGTGCTTTTCATCGCGCAGACTGAGCCATCCGCCTGCGGGTAGACCAGCGCTTCGGTCGAGAACACGCAGTCGACGCCGAGCTTGCCTTTGCTGTTCTTCACCACGTTAAAATCGCTCTTCAGCCGCTCACGCAGCTTGGCCGCCAGCGGATCCTGGATCGTTTTCGCCAGGTCGGTCACCTGGATCTGCGTCGGATCGATTTGCCCGCCCGCACCGCCCGTCGTGACCAGCGGCACCTTGTACCGACGGCAGTAAGCGATCAACGCCGCTTTTGGCCGCACGCTGTCGATGGCGTCAATCACATAGCTGTAGCCTTTGCTCATGTACTCCGCGACGTTATCTGCCGTCACAAAATCATCAATCACCGTGACCCGACATTCCGGGTTTATCAGGCGAATACGATCCGCCATGACCTCAGACTTCGCCAGGCCGACGTTATCGCGCAGGGCGTGGATTTGACGGTTGGTGTTGGTGACGCAAACGTCATCCATGTCAATCAGCGTGATTGCGCCAATACCGGTTCTCGCCAGCGCTTCTGCCGCCCACGACCCCACACCACCAATGCCCACGACGCAGACGTGCGCATCCGCAAACAGCTGCAGGGCTTTTTCACCATATAAACGTGCCGTCCCGCCAAAACGCTGGCGCCAGGCGTCGCTGATTACCACAGACATAAAACCTCAGATGTAAAAAGGGTGAGGTTTTCCTCACCCTGAACAGTAATCCGTATTGCGCTCAGAATACCACAATCAGCCGCTGAATACGTTTCCAGCTCCCGGAGCTGCCTTCAGTACCCACACGCGTCCGTAGTGGTTATACCAGCCCGCGCGATGGCCTGCGTCAGGGCCAATGCCCTGATAGATGTCAAAGTGCTGGCCTTTAATCGCCCCGCCGACGTCCAGCGCCACCATCAGACGCAGCTCATACTGACCGTTGAACTTGCCGTTATTGTCCAGCAGAGGAACCTCAGCCAGCAGCGTGGTGCCTGCAGGAATAATCGAACGATCCGATGCTACCGACGCGCGGCCAATCAGGGGAACTGCACTCGCTCCTTTCACCGGCGCGAAGTTTTGCGGTTTGAAGAAGACGAACGACGGGTTCTGCTCCAGCAGCTCGCGCACCTCGGCTTCGCTGTGTTTCTCGCCCCACTCGCGGATCGCCTGCATCGACATATCTTCTTTCTTCACTTCACCGCGGTCGATCAGCACTTTACCGATGCTGCGATAGGCGTGGCCGTTTTTACCGGAATAACTGAAGAAGTTAAGCGGCGACCCGTCGCCAAAATCAATGTAGCCGCTGCCCTGAACGTCCATGATGAAGTTATCCATCAGGGAGTTGCTGTAGGCCAGAACGTAGTTTTCGCTCAGCGCACCGGCGTAGATCTCAGCGCGAGACGGCAGACGACCGCGTTTTGGCGGCATACGATAGATAGGATACTGGAACTCGCCCTGACGCGAGTGTCGTGCCTGGATAACCGGGGTGTAGTAACCGGTAAACTGGACGTTGCCGTAGTTATCGGCCCCTTCCATCTGCCAGGCGTCGATACCAAACTGGCGCATGTTGCGCGTATCGCCGCCTGCTTTAAGCCAGTCCTGGACCGCGTTATACACGCTACTCTGGGCGCCATACAGACGCGGCGACGCGTTGCGGATCTGGTAGACCTGCTCGGAGAAATCACCGGCATTAATCGGTGCGCCGACGGCATCAGGCTGATTAACTAAAGAGAAAGGCTGGGATAACTTCCCGTCTTTATACTGTTGACCGCGATCGGTCGGTTTGGAAGAACAGGCCGCAAGAATCGCTACCATTGCGCCCGCCATCAGATACTTCGCCCAACGTCCTTTCATTATATCTCGTCTTTAAGTTGCCCATTTCCGCGTGATGAAGATAACAAACCGCCAGGGCTAATGAAATGCGATCGCATGCCCTTTGGCAAATTTTGCGCAAAAAATAGTCCGAACAGAGCCATGTCGTTCAATTTGCATACAAAATCATGATTTATGTGAAAAAGGGGTTGCATCACAAACCTATCCGAGTATAGTGCGCATCCACGGACGCGGGGTGGAGCAGC
>NZ_JADBRD010000014.1:110424-169613 GCF_014930495.1 Enterobacter cloacae complex sp. S3
AAATCCGGCCCCCGCAACCAACACTTCTGAAAACAATAAACACCCTCAAGGGTGTTTTTTTGTATCTGTCGTTTGTGAATTTGCCGGGCGTTTACCCGGCTGAAAGCGTTATCCGCGTCGCGCCAGCGTCGCCCCGTCAGAGAAATACGCCCGTATCCCCGCCAGAATCGACTCCGCAACGTCCTGCTGGAATTTTGCCGTCTTGAGCTTACGCTCCTCTTCGACGTTACTGATAAAGGCGGTTTCGACCAGAATGGACGGGATATCCGGTGCCTTGAGTACCGCAAACCCGGCCTGTTCAACGCTGTTTTTATGCAGCTTATTGATGTTGCCCAGCTTGCCCAGCACCGCTTTACCAAACTTCAGGCTGTCGTTAATGGTCAGCGACTGCACCATATCGAACATAGTGTGGTCGACGTAGCGGTCGCCGCTTTTGCTCACGCCACCAATCAGGTCAGAGGCGTTCTGGCTGTCAGCCAGGAATCTTGCTGCGGTACTGGTCGCGCCTTTGGTTGAGAGCGCAAACACCGACGAGCCGCTTGGCTGGCGGCTGGTAAAGGCATCCGCATGGATCGACACGAACAAATCGGCGCGCTGCTTCTGCGCTTTCGCCACCCTGACCTTCAGCGGGATAAAGATATCTTCATTGCGCGTCATATAGGCGCGCATATTGCCTTCTTTATCAATCAACGCCTTCAGGCGGCGGGCAATTTGCAGCACCACGTCTTTTTCACGCGTGCGGTATTTCCCCACCGCGCCGGAGTCTTCGCCGCCGTGGCCGGGATCGAGCATGATCACAATCGGACGATCGCGCCCTGCTTTTCCGGGTTGCGGACCGCTTTGCGCAGGCGGCACCTGACGCTGAAGATCGCCCTTGTTGTAGTCCTCCAGCAGAGCGAGAAGCGGATCCTGGATATCCGTTGCGTTGGCCGGGTAGAGATCCATCACCAGACGCTCTTTAAAGGTCGCGACGGGCGCCAGGGCGAACAGCTGCGGCTTAACGTTCTGTTTAAGCTCAAACACCATGCGCACGGTTTGCGGATCAAACTGCCCGACGCGCGCCGATTTAATAAACGGATCGTCGCCGCGGATCTGCGCCGCCATCCCTTTCAGCACGGAGTTGAGGTTAACGCCTTCGAGATCCACCACCACGCGTTCAGGGTTGCTGAGGGCAAATTGCTTATATTTCAGCACGCGATTGGATTCAACCGTCACGCGCGTATAGGTCGACGACGGCCAGACGCGCACCGCCACCACCTGACTCGTGGCGGCAAGACCGACCTGACTGACGCTAAGCAACCACATTGCCCCGGCCCCTTTTAACAAACGGCGGCGGCTTATTGCTGAATTGGATCCCGACATGCTTCTCCCGAGCAAGAACACTGACTGATATACAAAATGTCCAAATTGACCGAAAACTTTAACGAATGACGCATAAACTGTCATCTATAAAAGGGTAAACAATCATACGCTAACGCACGGATTACTTACCAATTTCTGTGGGTCGCGGAAAATTTGCACTTGCACACGCGACCACAATCGAATAAAAATACAGAAATTACGAATAAACATTCATTAAGGGTTGTGCCATGGTGAAGGAACGTAGAACCGAACTGGTCCAGGGATTCCGCCATTCTGTTCCCTATATCAACGCCCATCGGGGAAAAACGTTTGTCATCATGCTTGGCGGCGAAGCCATTGAGCATGAAAATTTTTCCAGCATCGTCAATGACATTGGCCTGCTGCACAGCCTCGGGATCCGCCTGGTGGTGGTTTATGGCGCGCGTCCGCAGATCGACGCCAACCTGGCCGCTCACCACCACGAGCCGATTTACCATAAACATACCCGCGTCACCGATGCCAAAACCCTGGAGCTGGTGAAACAGGCGGCGGGTCTGCTGCAGCTGGATATTACCGCGCGTCTCTCCATGAGCCTGAACAATACGCCGCTGCAGGGCGCGCATATCAACGTCGTGAGCGGCAACTTTATCATTGCCCAGCCGCTCGGCGTGGACGATGGCGTGGATTACTGCCACAGCGGCCGTATCCGTCGTATTGATGAAGAAGCTATTCACCGCCAGCTGGACAGCGGTGCCATCGTGCTGATGGGCCCGGTCGCTGTTTCCGTGACCGGCGAAAGCTTTAACCTGACGTCCGAAGAGATCGCCACGCAGCTGGCGATCAAGCTGAAGGCGGAAAAAATGATTGGGTTCTGCTCCTCCCAGGGCGTCGTGGACGCTGAAGGAACAATCGTACCGGAACTCTTCCCGAATGAAGCCCAGGCTCGCGTGGAGGCGCTGGAAGCCGAAGGCGATTACCACTCCGGCACCGTCCGCTTCCTGCGTGGCGCCGTGAAGGCCTGCCGCAGCGGCGTGCGCCGCAGCCACCTGATTAGCTATCAGGAAGACGGGGCCCTGTTGCAGGAGCTGTTCTCCCGCGACGGTATTGGTACGCAGATTGTGATGGAGAGTGCGGAGCAGATCCGCCGCGCCACCATCAATGACATCGGCGGCATTCTGGAGCTGATCCGCCCGCTGGAACAGCAGGGCATTCTGGTACGCCGCTCACGCGAACAGCTGGAGATGGAGATCGACAAATTCACCATTATTCAGCGCGATAACCTGACCATTGCCTGCGCCGCGCTCTATCCGTTCCCGGAAGAGAAGATCGGTGAAATGGCCTGCGTGGCGGTGCATCCTGATTACCGTAGCTCTTCACGCGGCGAAATGCTGCTTGAACGCGTGGCGGCACAGGCGCGCCAGATGGGACTGAGCAAACTGTTCGTCCTGACGACGCGCAGCATTCACTGGTTCCAGGAGCGCGGATTCACGCCGGTGGATATCGATTCTCTGCCGGAAACGAAGAAAGAGATGTACAACTATCAGCGTCGTTCAAAAGTGCTGATGGCTGACCTGGGATAATACAACGCTTGCCGGGTCGCGCTGCGCGTACCCGGCCTGGATATCTGGCGTTGTTCAGAGTGACTCAAATATCGCGCCCAGCCCGCTTCGGCGTTCCGTTCGGGTGGCGATCGCCTGCACCAGCACCCGCTCATCGGTATAGAGCGAAAGACGCTGACGCGCGCGCGTAATGGCGGTATAGATCAGCTCGCGGGTAACGACGGGTGAAAGCTGCGTGGGCAGGATCAGCGCCGCATGGTTAAACTCGGAGCCCTGGGATTTATGCACCGTCATCGCCCAGGCGGTTTCATGCTCGGGCAAACGGCTGGGCTGGAAGGACTTCACGCTCCCGTCCGGCATCTGGAACCAGACGCGCAGGCCCTGACCACAATCGAGCGCAATCCCGATATCCCCGTTAAACAATCCCAGCGCGCTGTCGTTGCGGGAGATCATCACCGGTCGCCCTTCATACCAGCGCGAGTGCTGGGTAAGGTTAATTTTGCGTTTTTGCGCCAGCAGCTGTTCCAGCCTGTCGTTCAAACCCCGGACGCCAAAGGGGCCTTCCCTCAGCGCACAGAGCAGCTGGTATTCGCCAAACGCAGCAATGACCTGCTCCGGCGTACTTTGCTGTTGTACGCCCGTCAGAAAGTGCTGATACCCCTGCAGGGCGTCGTCCAGCATCGCCTGATACTCTTCCCCACTTTGCAGCGATTTTTTCTCAATATCCGTAAAGGTACCGTCAAATACCGCTGTGGTGGTGCGCCGGTCGCCCCGGTTCACCGCCGCCGCAAGCTGGCCGATGCCAGAGTCGCTGCCGAAACGGTAGCTTTTTTGCAGCAGACACAGGCTGTCGCGCAGCGCCCCTGCAAGCGAATGGTTTTCAGACGTGAGCGAACATCCGGTGAGACGGGCCAGCTCCTGCGCGCGTTCCGCGGTATATCCCAGGCTGGCATAGGTGCAGATATCCCCCAATACGGCTCCCGCCTCTACGGAGGCAAGCTGATCGCGATCGCCGAGGAAAATGACGCGCGCGTGCGGCGGTAGCGCATCGATCAAACGCGACATCATCGTCAGGTCAATCATCGACGCTTCATCCACGACCAGCACGTCAAGGTGCAGTGGGTTACCGGCATGATAGCGCAGACGCTGGCTACCCGGCTGTGCGCCAAGCAAACGGTGCAGCGTGCTCGCTTCATTGGGGAAAAGCGCAAGCTGCTCCCCGGTTAGCGGCAGTTTTTGCAGCGCGCCGCCTAACGACTCCGTGAGACGTGCCGCCGCTTTACCGGTGGGGGCCGCCAGGCGAATACGGCACTTTTTCTCACCCGATAGCTGAATCAGCGCGGCAAGCAGTTTTGCCACAGTGGTCGTTTTCCCGGTGCCCGGGCCGCCAGAAATCACCGAGATCCGTCGCGTTAAGGCCACGGCTGCCGCCACTTTTTGCCAGTCTGTCGCGTCGTCAGAGGTAAACAGCGTATCCAGCGTTTGCCGGAGCTGCGCTTCATCGCAGGGAAGCGGGGCGTTGGTCTCGCTGAAGAAGCGCGCTACCGTCAGTTCGTTACGCCACAGCCGGTTAAGATACAAACGCTCGCCGACAAGGATCATTGGCGTCCCGGTATCGGCTCCGCTCACGGCAGGCGAGCCGAGTAATATCTCCTGCCAGTCCACTGCGTCCCCCAGCAGCGCGAAACACGCCTGTAAAGCCGGAGGCATTTTCTCATCCACCGCCAGACGCGACAGCGGCAGACATACGTGCCCTTCCCCCGCGTCTTTACTCAGAATGGCCGCGGCCAGCATGACGGCAGGCTCCTCGCCTGCCACCATCATGGCGAACTGCACATCCAGGTGACGCAGTAACCGTTGTTCAACCGCGTCCAGCAGTAGCGCCTGCATCGTCATGCCACCTCCTTCGTGCTTGCAGCAAACAGATTATCCATTTTTTCAATCAGTTCCGCAGCCGGACGCGTACTAAAGACGCCGGAACGCGGGTCGTTACCATCCACTCCGCGCAGGAACAGGTAAATGACGCCGCCAAAATGATCTTCGTAGCGGTAATCGGCCATGCGATGGCGGAGGTAACGGTGCAGCGCAAGGGTGTAAAGCTGATACTGCAGATCGTAGCGATGCATTTGCATTGCCGATGCCATCGCGTCCTGGGTGTAGGCTTCGCTGCTTTCACCCAGCCAGTTCGATTTGTAATCCAGCAGGTAGTAGCGCCCTTCGTGGCGGAAAACCAGGTCGATAAAGCCTTTGAGCATCCCCTGCACCTGGCGGAAGTTCAGCGGCGGGCACCCGGCGGATAACGGATCGTACTCGCGGATCAGCGCATCAAGCGCCTCGGCCCTGAGCGGGCTGGCGATGGGGAGATAAAACTCCATCTCCACCTGCTTGTCTTTGGCGGTCAACTGGTTCAGCGAGATCCCCTGCGTCGTGAGCGGCGCGTGCAGTACCGCGCGGATCCAGTCGGTGAGAACCGGCTGCCACTGCGCGTCGTAGCCGCCACTCTGTAACATTTTCAGCACCCATTCTTCGGAAACCGGCTGGGTAAAATCCAGCTCTTCAAACAGGCTGTGCAAAAACGTGCCCGGCGAGGCGCCGCGCGGGAACTGGTGCGGCGTGAGCACCGGCTCAGCGGGTACGCTACCGGCTCCTGCGGCGTCCACGTCCAGTTTTGGCATCAGATCCTGCGCAATACTCTGCCCGTGCTGCTGTAAACCGGAGTAGCTGGTGACGCGCCAGTCGTCGGCAATGGTACGTACAACCTGGCGGGCATGGAGCGCTGACTCACGCAGCTCCGGCATCTGCCAGCGGCTGTTGTCGGGCTGCGACGGAATATGCAGGGCAACATGCTCCGTGCAAAGCGATTCGATGCACTGGCGCAGGCCCGCCGCGTCTTTGGGTTCGCCGTGCTGAATAAGCCGCCCCAGCGCGCTCAGATGAAAATCACTCTCCCCGCTCTTTTCGCCACGGCGACGGAACAGAGGCGCAACGCCCAGGCTGCAGTGCCAGACCGAACGGGTCAGCGCCACGTAAAGCAGGCGCAGGTCTTCCGCCAGACGCTCGGCTTCGGCCAGCTCAACGCTGGACTCCGCGTTGCTGAGATCGAGCACCGCCTCAAAAGACTCGCGATCGTGGTAAAAGGCCTGATCCTGCACGCGATAATTGGCGATAAACGGCAGCCAGACCAGCGGATATTCCAGGCCTTTCGACTTGTGAATGGTGACGATCTGCACCAGATGTTTATCACTCTCTAGTCGCATCTGCTGGCTGGACGAATTACTGTTCGGATCGGCAATCTGCTGCGCCAGCCAGCGTACCAGAGCGTGTTCGCTCTCCAGCTGCGTACCGGCTTCCTGCAGCAGTTCGCTGATATGTAAAATATCGGTCAAACGGCGCTCGCCGCCTGCTGTCGCCAGCATATTCTCCGCAATGTGGCGCTGCGCCATGAGCTCGCGCACCATCGCCATGACTCCACGCTTCTGCCATTTTTCGCGGTAGCGAACAAACTCTTCTACGACAGAATCCCACGCGGCTTCGTCATTGTTCAGCGCATCAATATCCCGCGCGTTCAGCCCGAGCATCGCGCTCGCTAATGCGCTACGCAGCGTGCTTTCCCGCTCCGGAGCCAGCACGGCCTGCAGCAGCCATAGCATCTCCTGCGCTTCCAGCGTTTCAAAGACGCTATCGCGGTTCGAGAGATAGACGGAGGGAATATTCAGTAACGTCAGAGCGTCGCGGATGAGCGCGGCCTCCTGACGGCTGCGCACCAGCACCGTGATATCGGATGCCTTTACCGGGGTTGGTTTATCCCCCTTCCACAGCAGCGCTTTACCGTGCGCGCCCGCACTGAGCCAGTCGCGGATTTGTGCGGCACTGTGCTGGGCCATGGCATTTTGATAGTCGGCAACGCCGCAGCCTTCCCCGTCCAGTAGCCAGAAGTTCATGGCAGGCTGCGTCTCGCCGTTGAACTCGAAGCGCAACGAGGCATTTTTCTCGGCGAACTTTACCGACTGAAACGGGATCTCCCGGAACATAAACGCCGTATCCATGCGGCTGAAGAGCGCGTTGACGCTTTCCACCATGCCGGGAGAGGAGCGCCAGTTAGTATCAAGCGTGTAGTGCGCGTCAACTTCGCTACGGGCTTTCATGTAGGTGAAAATATCCGCACCGCGGAAGGCATAAATGGCCTGTTTCGGATCGCCGATTAACAACAGAGCGGTGCCGGGCTGCTGGCGCCAGATACGGCGGAAAATGCGGTATTGCTGAGGGTCGGTATCCTGAAATTCGTCAATCATCGCCACCGGGAACCGTGTGCGGATCGCGGCGGCAAGCGCTTCGCCATTTTCACTGCACAGCGCCGCATCGAGGCGGCTCAGCATATCGTCAAACCCCAGTTCACCCCGGCGGCGTTTCTCACGCGCGACGGCGTCGCGAATTTCCGTCATGGCGCGGGTAATCATCAGATCGTTGAGCGTTAAGGGCTCAGCCAGCAGGGTTTCAATCGCCACAAACAGAGGATGCTCAGGCACAATGCCGTCGGCTTTGGTCCGCTCAGCCAGGAAACGTTGGGAGAATTTCTCCAGCGCATCCGGGAGCTGGTAGCCTCGCGTCTCCTCCTGCGCCCAGGCGCTGATCTTGTCGATCCATTTCCCCTGATTGCCACGGTTAAACTTGCGTCGATCAATCCCGGAATTTTCGATGATTGCGTCAATCTCGCCAACGGACTCAATCCATTTTTGCTTGATATCGGCAATTCTCGCGATGATTTTTTCATGGCGTGAGGCCAGGGTTTCATCCGCAGGCGGCGGGGATTTGATGACCGGTGCTTCACCCTGCAGATAACGATCGATAGCGCGCAGCAGCGCCTCCGGGCCCTTCCACAGCGCATGTACCGCTTCGGCGATATCGCGCTGTAACGGGTAGCAGTGGCGACGCCAGAAATCCGCGCAGGCCTGATAGCGAAGCACGGATTCATCTTCAATAAGCTGCTGTTCAAACAGCATGCCGGATTCAAACGCATTCAGGCTCAGCATACGCTGGCAAAAACCATGAATGGTGAAGACGGACGCTTCATCCATCTGCCGTTCAGCGAGCAATAGCCACTGGGCTGCCTGTTGCTTATCGGCAATTTCTTCCAGAAGGCTCGCGTAGAGAGGGTTATCCGTGCTCTGACGCAGACAGGCGATGCGCAGCTCGTGGATATTGCTGCGAATACGGCCCCGCAGCTCAGCGGTGGCAGCCTCGGTGAAGGTCACCACCAGCAGTTCCTCCACGCTCAAAGGACGTGGAAAAGCGGCGTTGCCGCCAAGCCCCAGCAGCAGACGCAGGTACAGAGCGGCAATGGTGAAGGTTTTTCCCGTTCCCGCTGAGGCTTCAATCAATCGTTCACCCTGCAGAGGTAAACGTAAGGGATCAAGGGACTCAGCGGTATCGGTCATTCTTTCTTACTCCAGGGCATAGATTGCTGCAGCGCGCTGACGCTCTTCCAGACTTTCCAGCCTTTCGGGTTCACGTATTCCGTTTTCCCGTTCTGGCTACCGGAAACCTGAGACAGGATAGTGATTCCCTGCGGCTTAATGACCGCCTGATGGAAGAAGTCTGCAACCTTCTGCGGCGTCAGCTGTTTTATCTCGGCCACTACTTTATCACGCGAATCAAATTTCAGATTACCGCGATCGAAATCTTTGCTCAGCTGCGAGGCTTCTTCACCCAGCGTCTGCGGCGGCTGCATCACCTGTGCGATGACGGCCTGCTGGATCTGCGCAAACTCTTCCGGCTTCATGGCGCGCAGTTTCGCTTCCACCTGCGGGAAGAAGGCCTGGTAACGCTTCCAGAGATACGCCGGCTGTTTATCGCTGCTTTGCAGCAGGAAACCCAGCCCCCACTGTCGGCCTACGTTCATGGAGAAGGCAAACACAGCGTAGCCAAGCTGCTCCTCTGTGCGTAACTGGTTGTAGAACCACGGCTGAATAATTTGCCCCAGAACGGCACTCTGCGCTGAGCTGGCGAATTCATCGTAGCCCGTTGGCACAAATACCGCGGCCAGCGCGGAATCCGTGCTGTTACCCGCCTTTTCAAAAATCACATTCTGTTTTTTCTCAACCAGCACGTCCTGGTTGCGGCACCACTCGTCGCCTTTCGAACCGAGCTGAGTGCGTACATTCTCTGCCAGGGTTTTGGCCTGATCCTCACTCATGTTGCCGACGATCAGGAACTCCGGACGCGTGTTGGTTTTCAGCGCATCACGGTAAACCAGCACGTCTTTTAAGGTGATCGAAGGCAACAGCGCGCGGCGATCCTCTCGCTGGAAATAAGGAACTTGCGACAGCATTTGCGCCGGCATAAGCGCCATATCGTAAGCTTTGCCCTTCTCCGCAGAATCCATCATCTGCGCATACCACGATTTAGCCTGTTCAAGCTGCTCTTCCGTCGGCGTATAGCTGAAATAGCCCTCCAGCAGTGCCTGGAACAGCTGAGGCAAACTCTGGGTATAGCCGTTTGCATTGAGCATCAAACCGTTGTTGGCGTTGGTGGAGAAGCTGATCCCGCCCACGGCCGCCTGGTTGCTGAGCTGATCGAGCGCAATCCCGGCGAGATAGTCATTGAGCGCGAACATCACTTGATTTTTAGCGCTGTTCATCGCTTTCGGGTTACGCAGCACCACGCTGACATCGGCCTTTGGCTCGCTTGCGAAGTAGCGGCTGGGGGTGTAAACCACGCGCAGCGTCGGTTCATCAACGATGAGCGCCGGGTGCGGGTAATCTTTAGTCGTTTTGGTCAGCGAGAAGTCATCCGGAATATAGGGGTTCAGCTCCGGCAGCTTCAACGCAATCTCCCCGGCCTTCTTCTGCCAGTCGGCGAAGGTCTGCGCGCTGATTTTGTCCACCTGATAAGGAGCATCGACAAAATACGCCGTCTTGTTATGCGGTTCGTTCGGGCTGATGTACCAGATGCGGGCATTCTCCGGCGTCATCATCGCCAGGCGGGCCTTTACCGCCCCGGCATTATACTGGTCGGCAATATTCACCGCATCGAGGGTGTGCTCCACCGGCACGCGGATCATGGTATCCGCCAGCCACTCAACGTAATCCATGTCGCGGGTAATGGACGGGTAACGGAAATCGAGATCCAGCACGTGGGCGAGTTCATCAAAGTAGCGCTTATCGACGCCTTTCTCACGCAGTAAAGAGAGGTAGCTGAAGATCGCCGCCACCACTTCGTCACGGTTTGCCAGCCCTTTATCGGTCAGGGTGGCGGAGATCGCCAGCACGCCGCTATTGCCGTTCACAACCGGATCGGAGTCGGCGCGAATACCTTCCACCAGCCCCTGTTTTTGCAGCCAGTCAGAAAGCGTACCCGGACTACGGTTACCTATCAGGTAGGTCACCAGCTCATCGGTTTTACTGCGAAACTGTGCGGTGTTGTTATCGATGCGGAATTCCACGCGCAGCACTTTGCGCGGCAGCGCAGGCACGTAGTGGATCACTATGCCCTTTTGCGCATCCGTGACCACCGGTACGTCTATCTGCGGCAGGTCGATATTTTTATTCGGCACCCGGCCAAACGTTTTAGCCGCCATGCCTGCCAGTTCTGGCAACGGTTTATTGCTGTAGATGACCGCTTTCATCAGGTTGGCGGAGTAGTATTTATCGCGAAACGCGTGCAGGGCATCAAGCACCGGGCTGTTCGGTTTGTCGCTTAACGTCTCAATGTTACCGCCGGAGAAGCGCGAACCCGGGTGCGCAGGGTTGATGGTTTCGGCGCTGACCTGGGCCATGCGCATACCGTCTCGCGTGCGGGCAAGGGTCAACTCAGCATTGACGGCATTGCGTTCACGGTCGGCATATTTTTTATCCAGCAGGGGGGCGGCGATGGAATCAGCAAGGCGATCGACCGCGCCTTCCAGCGCATCATTTTCGACTTCAAGATAAAAGGCCGTGCGGTACGGTGCCGTACTGGCATTGTGGCTCCCGCCATGCATTTTCAAAAATTCGGACAGGCTATCCGGCTGCGGGTATTTTTTTGACCCCATCAGCGTCATATGTTCCAGATAGTGTGCAAGCCCAGGATGCGCGTCAGGATCTTCCAGCGATCCAACCGGCACCACTAATGCCGAGAGGGACTTCACCGCCTGCGGATCCGAAACCAGCAGTACGGTCATGCCGTTATCAAGACGAATAGCCTGATATTGACGGGTATCTTTTTCGCTTTTACGAATAGTTTCCTGAACGGGTTGCCAACCGGAGTCTGCCTGAGTGACAGGTACCCAGAGGGCGAAAAACAAAACAAACGCTTTAAACAAGGTGCTACCTCTTTATCACGGCTACATCATTAATACATTGCGTGCTGGACACGCCAACATCTCTTTATTGGGTACATCAGTCCGTGATAAGAAGTGCATCATAATTGAACACCCCATGCTGCGCAATTTTTATACAGCGCTCAAGACTGATTAAATTTAAACAACGGCAGCAGGTAGCGCTGCGCCTCTTCCGTGATGGCCTCAAAGTACTCTGGCTCAAGCGTTCGCCATAAGCGCTGATACCAGACATCTTCACCTTCGCCCCGCACCATCATGTTTCCTTCGTAGGCCTGCATAAATTTACTGCGCGCTTTCTGCAGTGACGCCTCATCCGTTAACATCGCATCATTCTGTGCGTCATAACAGGCTTTTATCCAGGCCCCGCCACTTTCCGGCAGTACCAGGAGCGGTTTGTTCATTCCCTGACGGTAGCCCTCAATGTACAAAGACAGATACCGTAACGCCTGCTCAGACTCCATCGGCGGGAAGCGCCATTCGCCCTCTTTGCGCACGAAAATCCGACTTTCACCTTTATGACCATCCGCACTGTAGACAAGATGTTCCAGCCAGAGTTGCAAACCCTGTGAAACGCTCAGCATAGAAGGCCGCCAGCGCAGCAGCCCGTCCGGCTGAACCTGGGTTAACCAGCCCGTAAGCTGTACGCCATTGCAGTTGAGATCGATTTCAATGCTTTTCCCTGGCTGTCGGCACGCTCTTACGCGCTCTGCCAGGGCGGTCATCTCCTGACACTGCGCCTCCCAGACAATTTCCCCGAATGCCCCATAGGGCAGCTGTCCTGCAGCACGGTAGCGGCGGTAAAGTTTGTCCGCATCTTCCTCTTCAACCAGCGCATTCAACAGCTGCAGGTTTAACTGGTAGCGCTCCAGCCCTTCCAGCGTAAAGGGCTCTGCATCAGGAATTTCACTCTCTTCAGAACGGAAGTTGACCTGCAATCGCTGCTGGAAGAAGGCGCGCACCGGATGCGCCCAAAACCGCTGAAGCTGTTCGAAGGTCAGGGTGTCGACAGGGCGCGGGTCAAGCTCCTGAATGAAATCGGTATGCGCACTCCCCTCCTTTTTCGCCGCCGGTAGCCACTCCTGCGCATAGCTCTGGCGCTCGCTGGGCGTGTAGTTCACCGGGTCAAACGGCATGCGGCTGTGGAAACAGGTGATATGGGCTTTCACCCTCATCTCGCTTTCATCGCAGTTGCGCTCTTCATCCCCCGTCAGATAGTGACTCTGGCCGATATAGTCCACCAGCTCCTGCACCAGAACGGAGGGAAAACGCTCGCTGTTGTCCTGAATGGAACGGCCGATATAGCTGATATAGAGCTTACTCTGGGCGGAAATGAGCGCCTCAAGGAAGAGGTAGCGGTCATCATCGCGGCGGCTACGGTCGCCCCGCTTTGGATCTGCGCTCATCAAATCGAACCCCAGCGGCGCCAGCGCGCGCGGATAAACGCCGTCGTTCATGCCAAGCAGACAGACCACTTTAAACGGGATAGAACGCATTGGCATCAGGGTGCAGATATTGATGGGGCCTGCCAGGAAACGCTGGCTGATTCGCTCCTGGTCAAGCCGCTGCGTTAGCTCATCCCTCAACAGCGACAGTGGGATTGCCTCCTGATAATGGGAATTCACGCCTTCATCGACGATCGCCTGCCACTGCGTTTCAATCAGTGCCATTGCCGCTTCGGTGTCACTGTCTGGCAGGAAGAAATCATTAAGCAATGCCCTGCAAACCGGGAGCCACGCTTCAAGCGGACGCGGCTGCATCAGCTCGTGTCGCCAGCGGTTAAGCTGCATCAGGAGTGATGCTAAATGCCCCACCAGTTCAGCAATTAACCCGCTGGACTCATCGTAAGGCAGCACCTCATTCCACTCGCCCTGGCTGCTCTCCATGGCGTAGCCCAGCAGCATACGCGTCAGGCCAAAACGCCACGTGTGCTGCCCGGTTGGAGGAAGTTCGAACTCCTGAACGTTATCGTCATCGATCCCCCAGCGTACGCCAGATTCATTCACCCACTGGCGAAGGTAGCGCAGCCCCTCTTCATTGATGTTGAAGCGTGCAGCCAGCACGGGAACATCCAGTAACGCCAGGACATCTTCGGAGATAAAGCGGCTATCCGGCAGTGAAAGCAGAGTGATAAAGGCCTGCAATGCTGGATGCGACTGACGGGCACGACGGTCAGAGATAGCGTAAGGCAGATATCGCTCGCCCGTCGCACTGCCAAAAACGGCCTGAATGAAGGGACTGTAGCTGTCGATATCCGCCACCATCACCACGATATCGCGCGGGGTGAGTTCGGGATCGTCCTGCAGCATCGCCAGCAGCTGGTCGTGAAGCACTTCGACCTCACGCTGAGGGCTATGGCAAACATGGATCGTGACGCTGCGATCGTCAGCATCCAGCTTCCGCTTGCTGTCGCTGCGTTCGAACTCGTTCGCCGTCACGCCCATCACGGCACGGTTTTCCAGATCGAGGATATCCAGCTGAATATGATGCAGCAGGCTATCCGGGGTAATATCGACAAAGGCATCTACGTCGCCTTCACCTGATGAGGTGATGTCTGAAAGCATGTGAATGTAGTCACGCCCCAGCTTCCCCCACGAGGCAAGCAGTGGATTGGGCAGGTTCTGGATGCCGTCTTCATCAAAAAGCTGCCCGGCAGTCGAGCCATCTTTAAACAGCGGGACGGAACGTTCTTCAAAAAGGCGCTTTCGTTGGCGAGTCACCAGCCGCGCAAGCCAACGTTCGTCGAGGATATCCCCCCAATACTGTCGGCAAGGGTTGGTGAACAAAATATGAATATCAATATGTTTACCCAGCGCGTTCAACGCCTTCAGATAAACAGGCGGTAATGCGGATATCCCGCAGATAAAAACGCGTGACGGCAGTCGGCCCGGGCGCTCCGACGCATTCTCGAGTATGGAGATAAACCGATCGTACAGGTTGGCACGGTGCCACTGAGGCTGCCCAAGTTTCTCCGTATGCTCTACCAGTGCTTTCCACAGCGGTGCCTGCCATATTTGCGCCTCCGGTAGCCCTTCAACCAACTCGCCCGCTTCCCAACGAATTAACCAGTCAGAACGGTAAACAAGGTATTGGTCGTAGAGATCGGCGGTGCGCGACGCCAGCTGGAACAGCTTGCGCTTATCGGTATCGTCATTGAGGTAGTGGCGCAGCATGGCGAATTCATCGTGCTGCAGCATTTCCGGCAGCAGGGCCATGAGCTTCCAGCTCATGCCTTGCTTGTTGAAGGCGCTCTGCTCCGGGATGTCCGGCAACACGCGCACAAACATCTCCCAGATAAAGCTCGCGGGCAGCGGGAAATCAATATTTGCGGCTATGCCAAATTTACGGGAAAGCGACATTTGCAGCCACTGTGCCATACCGGTGCTCTGCACCAGCACCATTTCAGGCTCAAAAGGATCGTCAAGCCGCTCGCGCTCAACGATAAATTCCATCAGCGCTTCCAGCACATCCAGACGATTTGAGTGGTAGACCCTTAACATAGACGCTCCCGACTACTGGCTAACCGGGCAATGCAGGCGCGTTATCTCACCGCGCCGCCCCAGAGGAGAAATAAGTGTGACCGTGATGCTGACACATCCTGCGTGCGTTGTCTGCCCCCGACTGGCCTGCCAGCCAGCCGGGAGAACATTTGTTGAGAGCTGAGACTGATTCCAGGCATGATGCCAGAGCTGTCGATACTGGTTAAACAGGGTAAACCGAGCCGCCAGCGCCCGATGATAACCGGACAAAGCCGTCACGACGATCACCAGCAGCATCATCGCCAGCAGTACCTCAACCATGCTAAACCCTTTTTCTCTGTTCACGGCAGCTGGCATAACGCGCTCTCCTTAAGGGGACAAAAATCACTCCAGCCGTGAGGCGAAAAGCGAACGTTCCCGTCGACAATCTCTCCTGAGCGCCAGAGCAGCAGGTCGCTGTCTCCGGCAATCAGCAGCACACGCGCCCCACTCAGCTGGCGCAAACACGCTCGCCACGCAGGAGTCTTCTTGCACTGAACCTGTGGCTCTGACGACCAGCTCTGAACCCGTCCCCACTCAAGCGCGGACTGCACCGCCGCCTGCTGCTGAAGCGAGCTTTTCTCCCCGCCAACGAGCGCGCTAAAGGTTGTGAGCTGCTGATTGAGACCCGTGAGGATAAGGGTACCGAGCACCAGTAAAAGCAGAACCAGCGCCAGCGAAGACATTCCGCGTTGACGATTCACAGGTTGTACCCCGTGACCGTATACAACGCCTGCCAGGGCTCCCCCTGCTCGCCTTTACGAATCGCCGCCAGTTCGATATTCACCTCGGGCGCAAAACCGGCATGTTCCACTGTCCTCACCACAAAATGCGCGATAGTAAGCCTGTCCGGGTCCGTGAGCTTTTCCCATCCTTTTCCTTCACACGACGTCGCCCCCCGCTGGGTTTCCAGCGCGCCAGACTCCAGACGAAAACCGGTGCTGTCATTTTCTGATGCGCTGTTATCCCAGCTGCCGTTACTGTTGGCATCCCACCGCACAATGACGCAACTTCCTTGCCTGGCTGTCACCAGCGCCTGTCCCTGACAGTTTCCCGCGCAGTATCCCGCACGCTGGAGCTGTTTGCCCAGGGCGAACAGATGGTGCCAGACTTCTTCCTCCAGTTGTCTCTGGCCGGATTGCGCTAAGACCGCCCGCTGCAAGCCGGGTAAAAAACGCGATGCGCTTATCAGCAGGAGGCTGCTAATCGCCGTGGCAATCAGAACTTCGGTCAGTGAGAAACCTCGCTGCTTCATCGACATGAACCTCCCGCAGAGACCTTACACATCCTGATGCGTCCTCCATTTGAGACAATAATCAGCCATTCTCCTGCGCGGCTTTGAACGCGTATCCGCCCAGCCCAAGCCGTATCCTTTAATCCATAGAACGCGAGCGACGGCGTTACCTCGCCGATCGCGACCTCAGGCCAGAGCGGAATCAGCACAAAGGGATTGCCCTTCTCACAGCCTTGCGCGGCAGAGCTCAGCAGACAATCCATGCCTCCTACCCGCTGATGGGTAATTTGATGGTCGCGGTTGTAGCGGTTGGCATGATTGCGTAGAAACAGCAGGTAATCTCGTACCTGACTGGCGGTTTGCCACAGCCGCTGCTGCCGCTGCCAGCTGTCCCAGCCGTACAGACCCGAGGCGCTGAGGATAACGACAAGCGAAATCGCGACCAGCGTTTCGATAAGCGTAAAACCGTTCTCTTTTTTCATATCGGGAGTGTGGCGAAGCGCGGTGAACATGACGAGCGACGGATCCTCGTTTTACGAGGCGTTATCCGGAGAATCAGGAGTGTTGCAGCGCGTTGCACGCTTTCTGGATAGCGCTTCGGGAAACGGGATAAAGGCGAAAAAAAACCGGCGCTAAAGAGCACCGGTTGTGTCACGCTTTATCGCATCAGATAGCGACGGGCGCTTTGATGCCCGGATGCGGGTCATAGCCCTCAATCTCGAAATCATCAAAGCGATAGTCGAAGATTGATGCCGGTTTGCGTTTGATAATCAGCTTCGGCAGCGCACGCGGTTCGCGGGTCAGCTGGAGATGCGTCTGTTCCATATGGTTGCTGTAAAGATGGGTGTCCCCACCGGTCCAGACAAAATCACCCACTTCCAGGTCGCACTGCTGCGCCATCATGTGGACTAACAGCGCATAGCTGGCAATGTTAAACGGCAGGCCGAGGAACACGTCACAGGAGCGCTGATAGAGCTGGCAGGATAGCTTGCCGTCAGCGACATAGAACTGGAAGAACGCGTGGCACGGTGCCAGCGCCATTTTATCCAGCTCGCCGACGTTCCAGGCGGAAACGATGATTCGGCGCGAGTCCGGATCGTTTTTCAGCTGGTTCATCACGGTGGTGATCTGGTCAATATGGCGGCCATCAGGCGTTGGCCAGGCGCGCCACTGCTTGCCGTAAACCGGGCCCAGGTTGCCATTTTCATCTGCCCATTCGTCCCAGATTGAGACGTTATTTTCGTGCAGATACGCAACGTTGGTATCGCCTTGCAGGAACCAGAGCAGTTCATGAATGATCGAGCGCAGATGGCAGCGCTTTGTCGTCACCAGTGGGAAGCCTTCTTGCAGGTTGAAGCGCATCTGGTGGCCAAAAATAGAGAGCGTACCGGTGCCGGTGCGGTCGTTTTTCGGCGTGCCCTCGTCGAGCACTTTTTTCATCAATTCAAGATACTGTTTCATGGTTCCTCAGGAAATTTGTTGCTGTGGACGACGACGATACGCCCAAATCATCATAATGGCACCCGCGACAATCATCGGAATGGAGAGGATCTGCCCCATGCTGATGTACTGTACCCACTCGCCGGTAAACTGTGCGTCTGGCTGACGGAAGAACTCGACGATAATACGGAATGCGCCGTAGCCAATCAGGAACAGGCCGGAGACAGCGCCCATCGGACGCGGTTTGCGGATAAACAGGTTGAGGATGATAAACAGCACAACGCCTTCCAGCGCCAGCTCGTACAGCTGAGACATATGGCGCGGCAGAACGCCGTAGGTATCGAAAATGGACTGCCACTCCGGGTGTGATGGCAGCAGCGCGATATCTTCTGCGCGGGAGCCCGGGAAGAGCATCGTGTACGGCACGCTCGGGTCGACGCGACCCCACAGCTCACCGTTGATAAAGTTACCCAGACGGCCAGCGCCGAGACCAAACGGGATCAGCGGTGCGATAAAATCTGAAACCTGGAAGAAGTTGCGTTTGGTGCGTTTGGCAAAAATCACCATCACCAGGATCACCCCAATCAGGCCGCCGTGGAAGGACATGCCGCCGTCCCACACGCGGAACAGATAGAGCGGATCGTTCAGGAATACCGGGAAGTTATAGAACAGCACGTACCCAATGCGGCCACCGAGGAACACGCCGAGGAAGCCCGCATAGAGCAGGTTTTCAACTTCGTTTTTCGTCCAGCCGCTGCCCGGACGACTGGCGCGACGGCCAGCGAGCCACATGGCAAAAATGAAGCCCACCAGGTACATCAGACCGTACCAGTGAAGCGAAACAGGTCCTACTGAGAAAATGACCGGATCAAATTCCGGAAAATGCAGATAACCACTGTTCATCTGTCACCACAAGATGTTGTTATTCCGCTGAAAGTGGACAGCGGTAGAAATGCGATTCTGCCGTAAGCAGAGGCTCCAAAGTTGCGAATCATAGCACAAGGCGGGCGCGGAGGATGCGCCAGAGATGTAAAAGATGTGTATAGGGTTTTATGCGCGCTGGAGCCCTCCCCCGGAGGGAGAGGCAGAAAGATGATTAGCGGCCGCCGCGGATCAGGCCGCCCATACCGCGCCGTTCCATAAACGCCGCGACCTGATGACGAACCTCAGCGGCCAACTGCGCATCAAGGCTGCGTTCAGCCAGCTCGCGGGCATCGTTGATGTCGATATGCCGCAGCAGGTACTTCACGCGGGCGACAGCGCGACCGTTCATCGACAGATGGCGGTATCCCAGACCAATCAGGATCGCAACGCACATTGAATCCCCGGCCATTTCACCGCACAGTCGTAAATCAATGCCGTACTGTTCCGCTTCACGGGCAATCATCGCTAACGCGCGAATGATCGCCGGATGCAGGCTGTCGTAGATACTGGCGACGCGGGTATTGTTACGGTCGACGGCCAGAATATATTGCGTCAGGTCGTTCGTGCCGACAGAGATAAAATCAACACGGTTTGCCAGCTGCGGCAGCATAAAGACCATAGACGGCACTTCAAGCATCACCCCGATCCGCGGTTTCGGGATCGCATAGCCGATCATCTCTTCCACTTCACGGCCTGCACGTTCGATCAGTCGCCTGGACTCGTCGATCTCATCAATGCTGGTGACCATCGGGAGTAAGATGCTGAGATTGCCCGTCGCCGCGTTGGCGCGCAGCATCGCACGCACCTGGATCAGGAAGATCTCCGGCTGATCGAGCGTAATGCGGATCCCACGCCAGCCCAGGCACGGGTTTTCTTCGCTGATCGGCATATAGGGCAGCTGTTTATCCGCGCCGACATCGAGGGTTCGCAGGGTGACAGGTTTGTCGTTAAACATCTGCAGCATCCCCTGATATTGCGCCACCTGCTCCTCTTCGGAGGGGAAACCGCTCTGCAGCATGAACGGGATTTCAGTACGGTACAGGCCAATACCGTCGATGCGGCTGCCAAGCTTTTCTTCATGCTCAGGGCTTAAACCGGCGTTGAGCATGACTTTGATCCGCTCACCGCTCTTAAGCTGTGCGGGCAGGTTAACGTCATCCTCCGCCAGCTTGCTTAATTCATTCTCTTCGCTGATAAGGCGCTGGTATTCCTGGAGCAGAACCGGCTCAGGATCGACCAGCAGCTCACCGCGATAGCCGTCCACTACCAGCGTACGGCGGTGCAGTACCGACGGCTGGATATCCGCTCCCATAACGGTTGGGATACCCAGCGCGCGCACCATAATGGCGGCATGCGAGTTGGCGGCGCCATCGCGCACCACCACACCGGCCAGCCTGTCCTGGGGCAGTTCAGCCAGCGTAGTTGCCGAGAGTTCATCGGCGACCAGCACAAACCGTTTTGGCCAGGCATTCGGCCCCTGAATGGTGTCATCAAGATGGAACAGCAGACGCTGTCCCAGGGCGCGGAGATCGCCAGCCCGTTCTTTCAGGTAACCGTCAGTCAATGCCGCAAATTGGTCGGCAAATTTTTCGATGACCTTCTTAACCGCCCACTCTGCGACCGAGCCTTTATCTACTTCCGCAAACAGCTCACGACGCAGACGCGCGTCGGAGAGCAGGTGCGAATAGAGGTCGAAGATGGCCGCCGTCTCTTTCTGTGCGCCTGCGGCAAAGCGCTTGCTGTAACGACGAAATTCATTCGCCGCCTCTTCCAGCGCGGCGGTAAGACGCTCTCGCTCAAGCGCTTCATCAAGCGTTGAGGCTTCGTAAACCTGCTCCATCAGCGGCAGCGTGGCGTCCATCCAGCCTTCCGCAATCGCTACGCCTGGTGATGCCGGAAGGGCACGAATGCGCGTATGGCGATATTGACCAAAGAGCGCGGCAAGCTGGGACTGGGAGAGGATCGCCGCCATCTGCGTGGCCAGCGTGACGAGGAAAGACTCTTCGCTTTCATCGTACTGACGTAGCTCGCGCTGCTGGACGACCAGCACGCCGAGCAGCTGACGACGCTGGATAATCGGCACGCCAAGAAAAGCGCGGAAGCGCTCTTCTTTTACGGAAGGGATGTATTTAAAGCTGGGGTGTTTTTGCGCGTCAGCAAGGTTGATGGGTTCAGCCAGCCGCCCAACCAGGCCCACGATACCTTCATCAAATGCGAGCGTGACGGTGCGTCCACGTGGTTTTTTCAAACCACGGGTCGCCATCAGGTAATAGCAGCGCCGATCGTGGTCGGCCAGATACACCGAACAGACCTCGGTCTCCATCGCAAGACAGATGTCAGTGACCAGAATATTCAGCGCCTCGTTCAGACGCGGAGCACTGGCCACCTTCTCGACTATTTCTCGCAAGCGGGTGAGCATGATTTGCGTAGCTTAACCTCTTTTACGTCGCCAGGCAGGTGCGCTCTGCGGCTTAGGCGGGATCTCCTGAAGCTGCATTACCACACTTGCAAACTCTTTCATCACCCTACGGTAAACATCGCGTTTAAATGACACGACCTGACGAACAGGATACCAATAGCTCACCCAGCGCCAGCCATCGAACTCCGGCGTACTGCTGGTTTGCATATTGATGTCTGAATCGTTGCCCACCAACTGCAACAGAAACCACTTCTGTTTCTGGCCGATACAAACCGGCTTTGTGTCCCAACGCACCAAACGTTTCGGTAACTTGTAACGCAACCAGTTGCGGGTCGAAGCCAGGATGCGAACATCTTTTCGGCTTAAACCGACCTCTTCAAAAAGCTCCCGGTACATCGCTTGTTCTGGGGACTCTCCCGGATTGATCCCGCCTTGCGGGAACTGCCAGGAGTGCTGACCATATCGCCGGGCCCACATTACCTGGCCCTGACGATTACAAATTACTATTCCTACGTTCGGGCGGTAGCCATCGTCATCAATCACCGGACTACCCCAAACTAAACCTTATATATGAATGATTGTTTCACACTACAGGGAGGCGGTAAACCACTCTCTTACAGGGCTGCAACCTAATAACATTTGAATAACTCACAAATAAGTGCTGAGTTATAAACAGATGAGAGGTGGTGAAGGGAATTTTATTCACCTTTTCTGTGGATATAGTTGTGAAGAAGTGTCTGATTACCGATGAACAACCTCAAACGATGCAGTCTCCCCTTTTTCACCTTAATTAGATAATGCAATTATTTTCAAATAGTTAAATGTATTCCCATGAGCACAAAACAGAATATCGTGACGATCGTCACATCAGGGATCGTCGTGCTGATGAAAGATCGAACAGCGTCGGTTTTATCCACAGATTGTGCCAATAAGTTAGTCACAATTTGTTTGAAAATTCGATTTTCTTCGCACGTCAAGGCTGTAAATTGAAACAGTAGTCAGGGTTATGCCCAGTTATCCCATTTTTCTGTGGATAACATGGTGTAAGATCCTGTTCATTGTCAGTGACAAGATTTGAACAACCGGTTTTCTGAGTCTGGCAAAACGATTTCAAACCAATAAAAAAACATATAAATCATAGACATGGAATATTGGTACAGAAATAGTTAAACTCTATCCACAGGGGACAATTTCTTCGTTTATTTTTTAATCAAAAGGTTACCTTCATGCATCCGCTTACACCCTTGCTCTCACCGCCGTCCAGCGAAGGTCAGTTGCTACAGCAGGCACGGCGTCTTGCAGGCTTTTCGCTTGGCGAGCTGGCGGCAATGGCAGGGCTTCAGATCCCGAAGGATCTGAAACGGGATAAAGGCTGGATCGGCATGCTGCTTGAGCTGTGGCTGGGTGCCAGCGCAGGAAGCAAACCCGAGCAGGATTTTGCAGCGCTTGGCGTGGAGTTAAAAACCATCCCTATAGACAGCCAGGGCAAGCCCCTTGAGACCACCTTCGTCTGCGTTGCGCCATTAACCGGCAACACCGGCGTAACGTGGGAAACCAGCCACGTTCGCCACAAGCTGAAGCGCGTGTTGTGGGTACCGGTCGAAGGTGAGCGTCAGATCCCCCTGGCTGACCGTCGCGTTGGCGCGCCGCTGCTCTGGAGCCCGAACGACGATGAGGAGCAACAGCTGCGTCTGGACTGGGAGGAGCTGATGGACATGATTGTGCTTGGGCAGGTAGAGCGCATCACCGCCCGACACGGAGAAGTTTTACAATTGCGCCCGAAAGCGGCCAACAGCAAAGCGCTTACCGAGGCAATCGGCGCGAAGGGTGAGCCGATACTGACGTTACCGCGCGGTTTTTATCTCAAAAAGAATTTCACCGGCGCACTCCTTGCCCGTCATTTCCTGTTAAAAACATAGTTTTTTACTTATTTTGCGAGCTCTCAAACATAATCGACTGCTTTTTAAGATTTTACCGCTTCCTCAAGTCGCCATATCGGGTTAATACTAGATTATGATTTGATACGCGCCAGATGAGGACGATAACGATGAAAAAATGGGCAGTGTTAGTTTCAGCAGTCGGTTTAGCGTTTGCCGTATCGGGCTGTAGCAGCGATTACGTCATGGCGACAAAAGATGGTCGAATGATCCTGACCGACGGCAAACCCGAAGTCGACGATGATACCGGTCTGGTCAGCTACCGCGACCAGGAAGGCAATAAAATGCAGATCAATCGCGACGAAGTATCGCAAATTATCGAGCGATAAACAGATAAAGGTCAGTAGCTTGCTGGCCTTTTTGATTTTTTTCTTCCCCTTTTGCTTCCCCTCTGCCATGTTTATATTCCTTTGTCGGGCACGCCCTGACGCGGTCTATAAGTCTACTGAGGAAGCCGGCTATGCATTATCACCGTATCCCCCACAGCGCTCTGGAAATAAGCCAACTGGGGTTGGGCACGATGACATTTGGTGAACAAAACAGCGAAGCCGATGCCCATGCACAACTCGATTACGCCGTCAGCCAGGGGATTAACCTGATTGATGTCGCAGAGATGTACCCTGTTCCGCCACGTCCGGAAACGCAGGGACTTACCGAAACCTACGTCGGTAACTGGCTGGCAAAACGCGGCAACCGTGAAAAGCTGGTGATTGCATCAAAAGTCAGTGGCCCCGCGCGCAACAACGATACCGGGATCCGCCCGAATCAGATCCTCGATCGCAAAAATATCCGCGCCGCACTGGACGCCAGCCTGAAGCGCCTGCAAACCGACTATCTCGACCTGTATCAGGTGCACTGGCCGCAGCGTCCAACCAACTGCTTTGGTAAGCTCGGCTACAGCTGGAATGAGAGCGCCCCCGCCGTAACGCTGCTGGAAACGCTGGAAGCGCTGACCGAGTGCCAGCGCGCGGGAAAAATCCGCTACATTGGCGTCTCTAACGAAACGGCCTTTGGCGTAATGCGCTATCTGCATCTGGCGGATAAACACGATCTGCCGCGTATCGTTACCATCCAGAATCCGTACAGCCTGCTTAACCGTAGCTATGAGGTTGGTCTGGCCGAAGTGACGCAATATGAAGAAGTGGAACTGCTCGCCTATTCCTGTCTCGGCTTTGGCACGCTGACGGGAAAATACCTGAACGGTGCGAAACCGGCCGGGTCGAGAAATACCCTCTTTAGCCGCTTTACCCGCTACAGCGGCGAGCAGACGCAGAAAGCCGTTGCAGCCTATGTGGATATCGCAAAGCGTCACGGTCTTGACCCTGCACAGATGGCGCTGGCCTTCGTGCGTCGTCAGCCGTTTGTTGCCAGTACCCTGCTGGGCGCGACAACGATGGAACAGTTGAAAACCAATATTGAGAGTTTCCACCTGAACCTGAGTGAAGAGGTGTTAGCAGAGATTGAAGCGGTGCATCAGGTTTATACGTATCCTGCGCCGTAATAAAAGCAAAACGGCAACGCAGGTTGCCGTTTTTAGGGTTTGCTCCCTCTCCCTGTGGGAGAGGGCCGGGGTGAGGGCATCAGGCCGCACATATCAGCGCCGACGCTGCCAAACCCACAATCCCGCTATCGCCAGCGCAAACAGCCCGCCAAACCCGACGCCAATCCCCACCACCGGCACACCCACTTTTACCGCCAGCGAGTAGAGCCCCAGCATTAACAGCATCGCCAGGTTTTCACCCAGGTTTTGTACCGCGATGGCGTTCCCCGCCCCGACGGTCTGCTTACCACGTTCCTGCAGTAACGCGTTCAGCGGCACCACGAAGAAACCGCCCAGAATACCAATCAGGATCAGGAGGACATACGCAGGCAATAATGCATGCTGCAGCGAGAAAATAAGCACTACGACGCCAATCAGGATCCCTGCAGGCATGCAGCGTGCTACCGTCTCGAGCGTCACCAGCTTCGCCGCCGCGCCGGCCCCCACCACAATGCCGATGGCCACCATCGCGTTAAGATAGGTCGGCGTCGCGTTGTCGGTAATCCCCAGCGCCACCGGCACCCACAGCACCAGCAGGAAGCGCAGCGTGACGCCCGCGCCCCAGAACATACTGGTCCCCATCAATGAGAAACGCGTTTCACCGTTACGCCACAGCACGCGACAGGCGGTAAAGAAACTGCCGGTCATCGGTTTAAAGCGCCAGGATTGCCCCGGGCGAGCCACCGGCAGTTTGGGAATAAACAGGTTCGCCACAACCGCCCCGCCATACACCACCGCGCAGATGCCCAGTGCCGCCAGGACATGCCAGTCGGCCACTACGCCGCCCGCGACGGATCCGAGCAGGATTGCGGCAATGGTTGACGACTCCATCAGGCCGTTGGCTTTCACCAGCTTATCGCCCGTGGTCAGCTCTCCGAGAATGCCATACTTCGCCGGGGAGTAGGCGGCAGCGCCGATGCCCACCAGCGTGTAGCCAATAAACGGGTTGAAGCCAAAGCAAATGCTGGCGGCACCCAGCAGCTTGAGGCCGTTGGCAAACATCATCACCCGGCCTTTCGGGAAACTGTCCGCCACCTGCCCGACGAACGGAGCAAAGATAATGTAAGCGCCCACAAACACCATCTGCAGGATCGGCTGGCTCCAGTCGGGGTAAAACTCGGCCTTCAGCAGCGCCAGCGTGGCAAACAGCAGCGCGTTATCACCGAACGCAGAGAGAAACTGTGCGGCGATAACGGCCATCATGCCTTTCGACCTGAGTGATGTGTTAGTGTGTACTGACTCACGCATTTTGCTGTTCCGCCTCTTCAACCATGCCTTTCAGGGTCACGAAATCGGGCTTCCCGCTACCCAGCACCGGGAGCTGCTTCAGGTAGCGAATATCGCGCGGCACCGCCAGTTCAGGAATACCGTGTTCACGCGCATAGCTTAGTAACCTGTCGCGCTTAAGCTCAGCGTCGGTCGTAAACAGCACCAGCGCCTCGCCTTTGCTGGCATCGCTCTTCACTACCGTCGCATGCATCTTATCCGCGGAGACGGCCGTCGCCAGTTGCTCAACCATTTCCAGCGAGACCATTTCACCGGCGATTTTGGCGAAGCGCTTCGCGCGTCCCTGAATCTGTACAAAGCCTTGTTCATCAAAACGGACAATATCACCGGTGTCGTACCAGCCTGTTTCAACCTCGCCGTTGACATTTTCAGCCGTCGGCACCTCAAGCACGCCTGGGTTTTCCACGCGCAGATAACCGTTCATCACGTTTGGCCCTTTCAGCTGCAGACGGCCACCGTCTTCAATGCCCGGCACGGCCAGCAGACGCGCGTCCATCCCCGGCAGAATTCGGCCCACCGTACCCGGCTTCGCCGCCATCGGTACGTTAATCGAGACCACGGGAGCACACTCGGTAACGCCATAGCCTTCGAGAATGCGCAGGCCAAACTTGTCCTGCCAGATCTGACGCGTGCTCTCCTGCAGTTTTTCCGCACCGGCCACCACATACCGCACGCGATAGAAGTCATACGGATTGGCGAAGCGCGCGTAGTTGCCGAGGAACGTTGAAGTGCCGAACAGGACGGTGCAGTTACGGTCATACACCAGCTCCGGCACAATGCGATAATGCAGCGGACTTGGGTAGAGGAACACTTCTGCGCCGGTCAGCAGCGGCGTAAACAGCCCCACCGTCAGCCCAAAGGAGTGGAACAGCGGCAGCGCCGACATAAAACGATCATTCGCGGTAAAGTCAGCAATGCTTTTGATCTGCTCAACGTTCGCCAGAATGCTCTTGTGGCTGTGGACGACGCCTTTCGGGTTGCCCTCCGAACCCGACGTGAAGAGGATAATCGCGTCATCTTCCGGCTGCTGTTTGACCTGCGCCAGACGCGGCATCATCAGGTGAGCAAAAATCCACAGCTTGTCGCCGGTGGTTACGTCCGCTTTCAGATCCTCCAGGAAGACCCAGCGCACCTGGGTGAGCTGCTCGGGAAGATGCCAGAGCTTGCCTTTGTCCAGGAACTGACGAGAGGTAAAGACGGTATTAATCTGGGCAGCGGTGATGGCGCTGGTCAGTCCTTTCACCCCCGCCGTGTAGTTCATCATTGCCGGGATGCGCCCCCGGGAAACCGCACCAAAAATCACCGCCGCGCTGATGCCCGCGTTAGGCAGCATCAGGCCAATCTTTTCGCCCTTTTTGCTGTACTTCTCCAGAATGCGGCCCACAAACAGGGTTTTGGTCAGCAGCTTGCGATAGGTATCCGGGGTAAAGTTGATGTCTTCGATGCAGTTTTTCTTCGCGCCATAGCGGTGCTGCGCGGAAAGCAGGGACTCGTACAGCGTTTCGCGCGGGCGCACGGCCATGCGCGCTTCCATCATAATCTGGTGCAGCATTTCCCCGGCGATTTTACGGCGATCGCGGGCACGCGGCGCGTCCGGCATCGGTAACGACGTGGGCGGCAGAATATGCAGCGTGATTTTTGGGAACAGACGCTGCTTCACCAGCCCCTTCAGGCGGCTGAAATGGGTCAGTTCTGCGCCTTCAATGCGCAGCGGCACCACGGTCGCTTTTGATTTCGCGGCAACAAACCCCGCCCCGTCGTAGATTTTCATCAGCGAACCGGTCACTGAAATACGCCCTTCCGGGAAAATAACCACCGGACGCCCCTGCTCAACCAGACGCACCAGATGCTTAATCATCATCGGCTTTGTCGGGTCGAGCGGCACAAAATCAATCAGCGGCGTGAGCCAGCGCATGTACCACTGCTGGCTGATAGAGGTATAGACCGCAAACACCGGGCGCACGGGTAAAAATAGCGCCAGCAGAATGCCGTCTATAAAGGAAACATGATTTGGTGTGATAAGAACGCGTTCACCGCGAAGCGCCCGGGCATCGCCAGTGACGCGGATGCGAAAAAGAATACGGAACAGTGTACGGAAGAACCCAAATAGCATCTCAACTCCCTTTGCCAGCCAGTGTGGAGGGTTGATAGTAAATGGTGGCAGATTACACGAGAAGTGATACGGGAGCGACAGCAAAAGTGGAGGCGAAAAAAAACCTGCGCATCCGCGCAGGTTGGTGCAAGAGATGAGTACGAAACCGTACTAAGAATTCTCACCAATCAATACCTCTGGGATCTTGATTGTGGCCGTTCGTCCTGCGCTTCGCCAGCAGGAAAACGCAAGGGAATGAGCCTAAGTGCAACCAGGTGTGAATATTCTCTGTTGCTGTTACAGATTGAACTATCAGGCAAAAAAAAACCTGCGTAAAAACGCAGGTTGGTGTAAAGCGTGTTAATCAACCGGAGTTGATTCCACCTATCAATACCTCTGGGACTTTGACTGTATCAATCTCTTTAACGCCCTCGCCATCGGCCAATCGCAACAGCCTGAGGCAAAGTGTAACCAAAGGTTCAGATTGACATTCTTCAGACATGAATGCGCGTGTAACGATTACACTACCAGGGTTGTCCTGCGTCACGTTTGTGGAGCGCGGAAATCCGCTCCCCTTGAATGCGCGCCGCTTTTCCGCAACACTATTTGGTGTGTAAACGCTTACCCCCAATAAGAAGGTAATGAATGGCGACAATAAAGGATGTGGCCCGTCTGGCAGGTGTGTCGGTGGCTACCGTCTCTCGCGTGATTAACGACTCCCCAAAAGCCAGTGACGCATCGCGCCAGGCGGTACAAACCGCCATGGAATCCCTGAATTATCATCCCAATGCTAATGCCCGCGCGCTCGCCCAGCAGTCCACAGAAACCATTGGGCTGGTAGTGGGTGATGTTTCCGACCCCTTTTTCGGCGCCATGGTGAAAGCGGTTGAACAGGTCTCTTATCAGACAGGCAATTTTTTGCTGATCGGCAACGGCTATCATAATGAGCAAAAAGAACGCCAGGCCATCGAGCAGCTGATCCGCCACCGCTGCGCCGCGCTGGTAGTTCACGCCAAAATGATCCCGGATGCCGAACTGATTCACCTGATGAAGCAGATGCCCGGAATGGTGATCATCAACCGCATTATTCCCGGGTTTGAAAAACGCTGTGTGGCCCTCGACGACCGCTACGGCGCCTGGCTTGCGACCCGTCATCTGATTCAACAGGGCCATACCCGGATTGGCTATCTCTGTTCCAATCACCCGATTTCTGATGCGGAAGACCGCCTGCAGGGCTACTACGACGCCCTGCGCGAAAACGGCCTGCCGTGTAATGACCGTCTGGTGGCCTACGGTGAACCGGATGAGAGCGGCGGTGAACAGGCCATGACCGAGCTGCTGGGTCGCGGACGAAATTTCACGGCGGTTGCCAGCTATAACGACTCGATGGCCGCAGGGGCAATGGGGGTGCTGAATGACAACGGGATTGAGGTACCGGCAGAAATTTCGCTGATTGGCTTCGATGACGTGCTGGTCTCTCGCTACGTGCGCCCGCGTCTGACCACCGTACGCTACCCGATAATCACCATGGCAGCGCAGGCCGCCGAGCTGGCGCTAGCGCTGGCTGAACAGCGCCAGCCGCCGGATATTACGCATCTGTTTAGCCCGACGCTGGTTCGCCGTCACTCCGTTGCGTCACCTGCGGAAGCGCAGAGCGAATAGCGATAGAGGTGAACCCGCGTGTTGGGGTATTCCAGCCCATCACCGATATACTGCCAGCCGTAACGTTCGTAGAAGTCGCGGCAGGCAGACCAGAGGTGCAGTTCTTCATATCCCGCCTGCGCGGCCCAGGAAATAACGTGCTGCTGTAGCTTTCCTGCCAGTCCCTTACCTCGCGCCGCGTCGTCAACGTAGAGCGCCGCCAGCCACGGAAAGAGATCCTGACGGGTGATCAAATCGCAGCGCCAGAGCCCTACCGTACCAACAAGCTGTTCGTCTTCTACGGCGATAAAGGTCAGCGGTAATGCTCCCGGCGTCTGGCTGTGCTCAATAATGCTGTGGAAAAATTCCCGAGAAAGCCCTTCGCCAAAGGCCTGCCAGAGCCAGTCGGTGACCTGCTCCGCATAGTGCGGTGCCTGGTAAAGCGGGAGGATGGCTATGTTTTTCACGTTTCACCTGCGTTTTCTCATGTATTTGCTGGCCTGTCGCCCCAGCTCGGTTCGGCGATTACTTTACCAGAGTCAGACTATTTAGTTTTACTTCACGCAGGCCAGACGAATCGTGACCAAAAAGCGTGATCGTGGCAGAAGTTTTGCGCTTCCCGCATCGCTTATACGCCGTGAGGTCTGTGTTAAACTGCAAATCATTACGTGGAAGCAGGAATGTAGAATGGCAACAATGCTGGATGTCTCACTGCGTGCGGGCGTGTCGAAGGCTACCGTCTCGCGCGTGCTGAACGGCACAGGTCAGGTTAAAGAGAGTACGCGTCAGCAGGTCTTTGCTGCGATGGAAGAGCTGGGATATCGCCCGAACTTCCTCGCGCGTTCGCTGGCTAACCAGACCAGCAACAGCATTGGCCTGGTCGTCTCGACCTTCGACGGCTTTTACTTTGGTCGTCTTCTCCAGCAGGCGTCGCGGCAGACGGAAACTCACGGGAAACAGCTGATCGTCACCGACGGTCACGACGCGCCGGAACAGGAAGAACAGGCGGTGCAGATGCTGGCCGATCGCCAGTGCGATGCCATCGTGCTTTACACGCGCTACATGAGCGAAAAAGCGATCGTCAAACTGATGAACACCGTGAAAACGCCGCTGGTGGTCATTAACCGTGAAGTAAGCCAGGCGCCGGATCGCTGCGTGTTTTTCGAACAGCAGGATGCCGCATTTAAGGCCGTGGATTACCTGATCGCCCAGGGCCATCGGGAGATCGCCTGTATCACCGTTCCGATCCACACCCCCACGGGTAAAGCGCGGCTGATGGGCTACCGTAAGGCGCTGGAAAAGCACGGCATTCGTCTGGACGAGCGTCGGATAAAGTACGGCGATGCGGGAATGACGCGGGGATACGAGCTGTGCAAGGAGTTGATTGCCGACGGAGTGCCGTTTAGCGCCCTGTTTGCCTGTAACGACGATATGGCCCTTGGTGCATCCAAAGCGTTACACCAGGCGGGGCTTAAAATTCCGCAGGATATTTCACTGTTCGGCTTTGACGATGCCCCAAGCGCGAAATGGCTGGAGCCCGCGCTCTCATCGGTTTATCTGCCCATCGACAATATGATTGTCACGGCCATCGATCAGGCGATCCGGCTGGCAAAAAACCAGCCGGTCGATGCTATCCCGCCGTTTACCGGCACGCTGGTGTTACGCGATTCGGTCACAACGGGGCCGTACTTTCATCAGATGAGTTCTAAAGCCAGCAGTTCCTGAATGGTCTGGCGACGACGGATCAGCCGTGCCTTGCCGTTATCAAACAGCACTTCCGGCAGCAGCGGGCGGCTGTTGTAGTTAGATGACATCGACGCCCCGTAGGCACCGGTATCATGCAGCACAAGATAATCACCCGGTTTGACCTCTGGCAGCGCGCGAGTCTCCACTTTGCCGCCTTCCTGCTGGGTAAACACGTCACCCGACTCGCACAGCGGGCCCGCAACGACCGTCTCAACGCGCGGCGCCTGCGTTAAATCACGGCCGTCGGCGGCCAGGGCGGTAATGTGGTGATAGCTGCCGTACATGGACGGACGCATCAGATCGTTAAAGCCTGCATCAATCAAGACGAAGTGGCGAGACCCCATATCTTTGACGCTACGCACCTGCGAAACCAGCACGCCGGCTTCCGCCACCAGGAAACGACCCGGCTCAATTTCCAGTTTCACCGCGTGGCCAAGATGCGCGGCAATTTGGTCACGCGCGGCGCTCCACAGACCGTAATAGTGATCGGTATCGATCGCCTCTTCGCCTTCGCGATAAGGAATGGAGAGGCCGCCACCGGCTGAGATCGCCTCCAGATCCTGACCGAAGTCGACAACCTGGCGCACCATCGCACCGCACACCTGCTCCAGGTGGCCATAATCCACGCCAGAGCCAATGTGCATATGAATTCCCACCAGCTTCAGGCCATAGCGCTGTAATACCTCCAGCGCCGCAGGCATATCGGCATACCAGATCCCGTGCTTGCTGTTTTCACCGCCGGTATTGGTTTTTTGGCTGTGACCATGACCAAAGCCTGGATTCACGCGCAGCCAGACGCGATGGCCGGGAGAAACCTGACCCAGCTGCTCCAGCATATCTACAGAACCGGCATTCACCGGGATCTGCAGTTCGTGGACGCGCGCAAGCGTCGCATCGTCGATCACGTCTGCGGTGAAGACGATCGCGTCGCCGTCGGCTTTCGGATCGAATCCGGCCGCCAGCGCGCGCTCGATTTCGCCAAGCGAAACGGAGTCGACCTTCACGCCCTGCTCACGCATCAGGCGCAGAATATGAATATTGGAGCACGCCTTCTGGGCAAAACGCACCACGTCAAACTGATGCAGGGCGGCGATCTTCTCGCGAACGATCTGCGCGTCGTAGACCCACACCGGGCAGCCAAACTCGGCAGGCAGGCGCAGCAGGTTGTCGGCGTTCAAATCGGTCTCAGTCTGGTTCAGCGGGCGTGGCATGGTCTTCTCCGGGTAAATGCGTTTTGAAGATTACGCCACAGCGCGAAGAGAATAAAAAATATCGTTTTATCGCGAGTCTATGCAAAAATGATATGGATAGTTATCTGCTTTCAGGTGCCCTATGCCCGCCGTCAATTTACGCCACATCGAGATTTTTCACGCCGTGATGACCACCGGCAATCTCACCGAAGCCGCACAGATGCTGCATACCTCACAGCCGACGGTGAGCCGCGAGCTGGCGCGCTTCGAGAAAGTGCTGGGGCTGAAGCTGTTCGAGCGTACCCGGGGCAGGCTTCACCCGACGGTGCAGGGGTTGCGCCTGTTCGAGGAAGTCCAGCGCTCCTGGTACGGACTGGACAGAATAGTGAGTGCAGCGGAAAGCCTGCGCGAGTTTCGCCAGGGCGAGCTGTCGATCGTCTGCCTGCCCGTCTTTTCGCAATCCTTTTTGCCGATGCTGCTGCAGCCCTTTCTGGCCCGATACCCGGAGGTCAGCCTCACCATCGTGCCTCAGGAATCCCCTCTGCTAGAAGAGTGGCTTTCGGCCCAGCGCCATGATTTAGGGCTAACCGAAACCCTTTCCACGCCAGCGGGAACGGCGCGCACGGAGCTGATCTCGTTAGATGAAGTGTGCGTTCTGCCCGCCGGACATCGGCTTGCCGGTAAGGCAGTGCTCACGCCGGAGGATTTCCACGGGGAAAACTACATTAGCCTTTCGCAGACAGACAGTTACAGACAGCTGCTGGATACGCTGTTTGCCGAGCATCAGGTCAAACGGCGAATGGTGGTGGAAACGCACAGTGCGGCTTCGATTTGCGCGATGGTGCGTGCAGGCGTCGGCGTCGCGGTTGTGAATCCGCTCACGGCGCTGGACTATGCCGGAAGCGGGATCGTCATCCGCCGCTTTAGCGTCTCCGTCCCGTTCACCGTGAGCCTGATCCGCCCGCTGCACCGTCCGGCTTCCGCGCTGGTGGACGCTTTCACCGAACACTTAATGGAGCACGCGCGTCAGGTGGCGCTTCGCTTACCTGACCTGCAAAACCCGTTATGACAGCATAAACGCCACGGCATCTGACGCGTGAATGGCGGTGGTATCAAATACCGGGACGGGGCTTCGCTCGGCCGGCACCAGCAGACCAATCTCGGTGCAGCCGAAGATCACCCCTTCCGCCCCCTGCTGCGCCAGCTTTTCAATCACGCTGACGTAATACGCCCGGGAAGATTCGCTGAAGGTGCCAAGGCAGAGCTCGTCAAAGATAATCTGGTTGATGCGCGCCCGATCGTCTTCATCCGGGATCAGGCTCTCGATCCCAAATTCACTGTGCAAACGCCCGCGATAGAAATCCTGTTCCATAGTGTAGCGTGTGCCCAAAAGCGCTACGCGGCGCATACCGGATGCGGCAATCGCACGACCGGTCGCATCCGCGATATGCAGAAACGGCAGCGAGCAGCGGTCCTCAATATGCGACGCCACTTTGTGCATGGTATTGGTACAAAGCACGATACCCTCGGCGCCGGCACGCTCCAGTCCCAGCGCCGCCTGGGCCAGAATCTCTCCGGCTTTATCCCACTCCCCGCTCGACTGGCAGGCTTCGATTTCATGGAAATCAACGCTGTGCAGCAGCAGGCTTGCGGAGTGCAGACCACCCAGACGCTGCTTTACCCCTTCATTAATCAGGCGGTAATAAGGGATTGTCGATTCCCAGCTCATTCCACCTAACAGGCCGATCGTTTTCATCATCCCTCCTTTTCTTTGTTTCTTTTTTAACACAACCGAAGTACATAAAAAAAGGCGCTGTATTCAGCGCCTTTTTAAACTGCAGAGCTTATTTCGCCATCGGCTCTGGCGGCGAAGTACGGGTGAGCATCGCCTCGCGCAGTAAAACGCTACCGCAGGCAAACATCCCCCCCAGAAGCGCCGCCAGAACAACAATCAGAGCCTTGCCCGGGCCATCCTTTTTCACCGGCATGGAGGGAGAAAGCTGGTACCTGAATGGCTCAAGTTTAACATCGGCGAAGGAGAGCTTTTTCAGCTGTGCGAGGTAGTATTCCCTGTTCTGGAAATCCGCATTCAGCTCGGTCACGTCCTTCAAATTTTTTTCAATCTGCAGCTTTTGCGCGATACCGTCAGCACCGAGCGCAACGGAGTAATCCGGGTCATCTTTTACGGCCTGCCCGTTGCTGTAAACCGGCCTCTTGATGCCTGCGGCATTTGCCACTTCCAGCGAATAATTCAGTCGCTGCAGGTTGGTATTGTGAATATTGGTCAGACGAACTCGATCCAGTTCCAGCTGCTGCTCAACGACGTTCGTTTTTAGGGCGATCAGGTTGCGGATATTCTGCACCGTCTCTTTTTCTACAATAGCCGCGATATAATCAATGTACCCCGCCAGGACGGCTTGCGCATCGTCAGCTGTCGGCGCAGTAAAGCTCAATGTCCAGGAAACATAAGGCGTTTTATCCGCCTCTTTTCCCTGAGCGTTATTCACCGCTTTCATTCGATCTGAAATGTTGACTATCGCGCGATGCAGCTCAAGCGGATCCACCGTGGTGCCTTGCAGCTTCGATGTTACGTAAGGAGAGGTTGTCATATACTCTTCGAGCAATGACTGTGACTGGAACTTTTTAATAAACAGGTCAAAAGTTTGCGGACGGGTGATCTTCACGTCCACATCAAGCACCTGTAACGCCACCATCATCTG
Organism: Enterobacter cloacae complex sp. S3; assembly: GCF_014930495.1. NCBI lineage: Bacteria > Pseudomonadati > Pseudomonadota > Gammaproteobacteria > Enterobacterales > Enterobacteriaceae > Enterobacter > Enterobacter cloacae complex sp. S3. The sequence goes on from NZ_JADBRD010000014.1 coordinate 145,327, forward strand.
GCGCAGTGGGTTCCACTGCAGCTGTTCTGCCGGGGTGATCACCGCTTTACTGGTCCATCTCTGCGGCAGTAAAAATGAAACGGCCAGCCCCACCAGCGCGAAAGTAAAGATAATGGCGGCGATACGTTTTTTCGCCGCCAGAAGGACCTCAAACAATCCCAGAAGATCTATCTCTTTTGCGCTTACAACCGGGGCGGCAAAACGGGGAAAGTCGAGGTCCGTGCTTTTTCTTAAATCCATTTCTGACATAGTGATTCTTCTTTTTCCGGCTGCAACGCGTCTTTGCTCAATTGATAGCGGTGGCCCGACAATTCAACAATCTAAGAAAAATCCTAATGCCAGTTCCCTCTCTGTGTCTACTCCCTACCAGAGTTAGTAGTGATCTTAGTCACATTATTATTGTGGCTAAGCCACCTTTTTCTTTTCCAGTTACGGCATAGAGTGAAGCCTTCGAACAGGCAAAACAATCACACGCCGATGTTTCGCAGTTTCTCTCCTGCCATCAGCTTACGCTCGATATGTTCCAGCGTCACGCCTTTGGTTTCCGGGATCAGCCAGAACGTGACGCCAATAAACGCCACGTTCAGCACCGTATAGAGCCAGAAGGTTCCGGCAGCGCCAATCGCGTCCAGCAGCGTCAGGAACGTCGCGCCGATGATCATGTTCGACACCCAGTTGGTTGTCGTGGAACAGGTGATGCCAAAGTCACGGCATTTGAGCGGCTGAATTTCGGAGCACAGGATCCACACCACCGGCGCGGCGCTCATCGCATAACCTGCGATACACATCATGGTCATACCGACAGAAAGCCAGGAAAGCCCGCTTGAGGCCGTGCCGTTATCAAACTGCATCAGGCAGTAGCCCAGAATCAGCGTACCGAGCGCCATCACGCTGAAGCCAATTTTCAGCGCCGGTTTACGCCCGGCTTTGTCCACGGTGAATACCGCAATAAAGGTGGCGAACATGAAGGTCAGCCCGACCACCAGGGTTGCGATCATCTGCTGTTCCGTAGTGGTAAACCCGGCCATTTTGAAAATGCGCGGCGCGTAATACATGATGATGTTCATGCCGGTGAACTGCTGCATTGCCTGCAGCAACATGCCGAGGAAGACCGCGCGGCGCACGTTGCGGTTGATCTTAAACAGCGCCCAGCCGCCCTGCTTTAGCTTCAGGCTTTCGCGGATTTCGTTCAGCTCTTCGCGCGCTTTTTCCGAGGTATCGCGCAGCATGCGCAGAACCTCTTCTGCCTCCACGTGACGCCCTTTTTGCGCCAGCCAGCGCGGGCTGTTTGGCAGGAAAATCACCAGGACGATCAGCACCAGCGCCGGTAAGGCCAGCACGCCCAACATCGCGCGCCAGTTGCCGCTGTAGCTGAAGTAGGTGTCAGACAGGAACGCCAGCACAATACCCAGCGTGACCATCAGCTGATACATACTGATCATCTTGCCGCGCACGTTTTCGCTCGCCATTTCGGAGAGATAAAGCGGCGCGGTGTAGGAGGCAATCCCCACCGCCACGCCCAGCAGCACGCGGGAGAGCAGGAGGATTTCAACATTAGCGGCAAACGCCGAGCCAATGGAGCCGGCAACGAACAGAATCGCCCCGACCATCAGGCTGTATTTGCGCCCCAGGCGGAACGACAGCCAGCCGTTGAACAGCGCGCCGATGGCCGCGCCGAGCATCATGCTGCTCACCACCCACTCCTGCAGGCGACTGCTGAGGGTAAAGTGATCGGTAATAAACGGTAGTGCGCCGGCAATGACGCCGATATCCAGTCCAAATAACAGGCCCGCCACGGCGGCGGCAATGGAGACAAACTGGTTCATGCGGCGAGTATCGCGCAGCGCAGCGGGCATTAGGGTAGAGTCATTTATCGATGTCATATTTTTCCTGCCTCAACAGCAAAATTCGTTAACTGAAATTACGAGAAAGCGAAGAAAAGTGTCAGGCAGGAAATCGCGAAGTTATGGATTATTCCGCTACGGCATACGGTTCTGTGATGGACATTACAATTTCAACTCGTGGCGAATAATCACGTATTTTTACTAATCAGTTAATATTTAAGCAATAAAAGTGTGATTGCCGTCATTTGCGATTTTTTAGTATGGATTTTTCATCTTTATCGATATGGACTAAGCCAATTATTGCGCAAAAAAAACCTCCGCCCACAGGCAGAGGTTCTTAATACAGGTGGAATTAACGCGCCAGCCAGCCGCCGTCTACAGCCACGGTGTAACCGTTGATGTAATCCGATGCGGAGGAGGCCAGGAAGACAATCGGCCCCATCAGATCGCTCGGCAGACCCCAGCGTCCCGCAGGGATACGCTCCAGGATCGCCGCGCTGCGCTCTTCGTCAGCACGCAGCTGCTGCGTGTTGTTGGTCGCCATGTAGCCCGGCGCAATCGCATTCACGTTGATGTTATGTTTCGCCCATTCGTTTGCCAGCAGGCGGGTCACGCCCATTACGGCGCTTTTGGACGCGGTGTAAGACGGCACGCGGATGCCGCCCTGGAACGAGAGCATAGAGGCAATGTTAATGATCTTGCCGCCTTTCCCCTGGGCAATAAAATGCTTCGCCGCCGCCTGGGACATGAAAAATACGCTCTTGATGTTCAAATCCATCACGTCATCCCAGTCGCGCTCGCTGAAGCTGATCGCGTCTTCGCGGCGGATCAGCCCGGCGTTGTTCACCAAAATGTCGATATGACCGAATTCAGCCACTGCGCGGTCCAGCAGTTCAGGAATGGCATCGATTTTACGCAGGTCAGCGGTCAGGCTCAGGAAACGGCGGCCCAGGGCCGTCACGCGTTCGATGGTCTCAGTCGGTTCAACGATATTAATTCCGACGATATCGCAGCCCGCTTCCGCCAGGCCTAACGCCATCCCCTGACCCAGCCCGGTGTCGCACCCGGAAACCACGGCCACTTTTCCCTGCAGAGAGAATGCATCCAGAATCATGTTTATTCCTTACTCTTTCAGAGCCTGTCACTCACAGGCAGGTTTATGCTTCACCGCCCGCGACTAGCGCAGATCGCTGACCGCAACGTGGTCCATATCATCAAAGACCTGGTTTTCCCCCACCATTCCCCAGATAAAGGTGTAGGCTTTCGTCCCTACGCCGGAGTGAATGGACCAGCTCGGTGAAATCACCGCCTGCTCGTTGTGCATCACGATATGGCGCGTTTCCTGCGGCTGTCCCATCATGTGGAATACGCAGGCGTCCTCATCCATGTTGAAGTAGAAGTAGACTTCCATCCGGCGCTCGTGGGTATGGCACGGCATGGTGTTCCACAGATTGCCCGGTGCCAGCTCGGTCAATCCCATGCTGAGCTGGCAGGTCTCCAGCACGTCCGGCACGAAGTATTTATTGATGGTGCGGCGGTTGCTGGTGAGGTTATCGCCCAGCGTCACGGGTGCGACGTCTGCGGTGGTCACTTTTTTGGTTGGGTAGGTGGAGTGAGCCGGCGCGCAGTTGTAGTAAAACTTCGCAGGCCTGCTGCCGTCGATGCTGGCAAAGACCACGTCTTTCGCCCCTTTACCCACGTACAACGCCTCGCGATGGCCAATCTCATAGCATTTTCCGTCTACGGTGATGGTGCCCGGCCCGCCGATGTTAATCACCCCCAGCTCGCGACGCTCGAGGAAGTAGCTCACACCCAGCTGTTTACCGACCTCACCGCCCACGGAGACGCTTTTCGTGACGGGCAGAATCCCGCCCACAATGATGCGGTCGATATGGCTGTAAACCATGGTGTACCTGTCGGCCTCGAATACCTGCTCGACTAAAAATGCATTGCGCAGCCCGTGAGTATCCAGCGTTTTGGCGTGCGCACTGTGGATGCTTTCTCTGACGTCCACGGTAACCTCCAGATGTGGTCATGCCCGAAGGCGGAAATAAACGAAACAGCGTTCCGTTTTTCATAATGAGCACATACTATCGGCATAAAGTGGGCTTTTCAATTGTATTTAAAACAACGTTTCATTTTTATTTTTGTTTATAACGAAAATGATGTTCGGATCACAATTCAACCGCCGGGAGAAAAAGGACGCGAAAAAAAAACCTCCCGGAGGAGGTCATTTTTAATGAGAAGAGGTTAGCGTTCGATGGCCAGCGCCACCCCTTGCCCGCCGCCTATACAGAGTGTGGCAATCCCTTTGCGGGCATTGCGCTTTTTCATTTCGTGGACCAGCGAAACCAGGATCCGGCAGCCGGACGCACCGATAGGATGGCCCAGCGCGATCGCGCCGCCGTTAACGTTGACCCGCAGGGGATCCCACTCAAGCATTTTTCCGACGGAGATCGCCTGCGCGGCATAGGCTTCGTTCACCTCGATCAGATCCACATCCGAAAGCTGCCACCCCGCGCGCTCCAGGCAGCGGCGGGTCGCGTAGACCGGTGCGATCCCCATTAACGCAGGATCAACCCCTACGCTGGCGAACGCCTTAATGCGGGCCAGGACCGGAAGATCGAGTTCAAGGGCTTTGCTTTCGCTCATCATCATAACGGCGGCAGCGCCATCGTTAATGGAAGAAGCATTTCCCGCCGTCACCGAGCCCTGCATTTCAAACGCGGGGTTCAGCCTCGCCAGGCCTTCTGCGCTGGCGTCAGTGCGCGGCTGTTCATCGGTATCCACGAGGATACGCTCGCCGCTCTGACGCTGCATGCTGACCGGAACAATCTCGTCGCGAAAGCGACCGGAATCAATTGCCGCACGCGCTTTTTGCTGCGAGCTTAGCGCATAGGCATCCTGCACCTCACGGCTGATGCCGTACTCGCGCGCCAGGTTTTCCGCCGTCACGCCCATATGATAGTCATTGAACGCATCCCAAAGCCCGTCATGCACCAGGCTGTCGAGCAGCTGACTGTTGCCAAGCTGTGCGCCGGTCCGGCTGTCGGTCAACACGTGCGGCGCGCGGCTCATATTCTCCTGCCCGCCCGCTATGATCACGTCCGCTTCACCACACTGAATGGCTTGCGTCGCGAGATGCAGCGCTTTTAATCCTGAACCACAGACGTCGTTGATGGTGATGGCCGAAACGGTATTGGGCAGCCCGCCTTTCAGCGCCGCCTGACGCGCAGGGTTTTGCCCGGCACCGGCCGTGAGGACCTGTCCCAGGATCACCTCATCAACTTCATGTGCTGCGATCCCGCTGCGTTCCACCAGCGCTTTTACCACCACGCTGCCCAGGTCAACCGCCGAGTGACGCGCGAGCGCTCCCTGAAAACAGCCGATAGCTGTACGCAACGCACCCACTATTACGACATCTTTCATCACGACCTCTGTGTTAAATGACATGACGATAGTAGAGGATTGTTACTGGCAATTATCTTAATTGTTTAAAAATAGTGAGTTTAATCACAAGGATCAGCGCGCATCCTGCAGATACTGCCGCAGCCAGCTGCCGGCAACGCCGGGAGGGGATCGTTTATTCCACAGCAGATCGATGCCGATCGCCCGCGGCCAGCCGGGAACACTGAGCTGTACCAGGGATTTCGCGGCGGCAAATTCATCCACCAGCGCGCACGGCAGCACGCACCAGCCAAATCCCTGTACCGCCATACTCAAGAGTAACAGGTAATTCGGTGCTGACCAGACGGGCCCGCGCGCGATCTCAGCCTCGCGCTCAAGATAGGTGCTGAGCCGCAGCTCTCGCCAGCCGTGCAGCTCGTCATGCTGAACGTCATGTTGTCCGGCCAGCGGATGCGTGGTCGCGACGTAGATCGCCATGCGGGTCTGCATCGGCAGGCGGGTGACGCCAATATCCGTAGGGTAACTGTCGCGCGCTTCCGTCAGGCCAATCTGCGCTCGCTCCTTTTGCAGCAGATCGATCACGTCCTCTTCCTCGCCAATCAGACATTCAAATTCCGTATGGGGAAAATGCGCGTCAAACTGCTTCATCATCTCTTCCAGCACGTCCGGGTTGAGGGTATCGGAAAGGACAAACGTCAGACGCGCCTCCGTTTGCGCCGTTAGCGACACCGCCAGTTCGTCCAGCCGCGTGCTGGCGGCCAGGATAGCCTGCACGTAGCCCAGCACCTGTTCTCCCTGGACCGTTAACACCGGCTGGCGCGCCGAGCGGTCAAACAGCTCGAAACCGAGATCGGCTTCAAGATTGGCAATCGACGTGCTGATCGTCGACTGGCTTTTACGCAGCCGGCGTGCGGCAGCAGAGAAAGAGCCCGCCGCAACGGTCTCGACAAACGCCTTGAGGGCTTCGGGTGAATAGCGCATAACCTATCTACTTTAGCGATGGATACTATCTTTAATATATCAGCTTTAGCGATAAAAATAGGCTGCATCAACGCCCATACCGGCGAATTAATGAGGTCTATGACTATGCAACATCAGGATGCACTCCAACGTAAACTGCCGGAGCGGATCTTTCATGCTGTCTGTTTCGAAGGGATTGCGACGGCGATCCTCGCCCCTACGGCGGCGTGGCTCATGCAGCGTTCCGTGGTGGAGATGGGGGGGTTGACCATTATCCTGGCCACCACCGCCATGCTGTGGAACATTCTTTATAACTTCGGCTTCGACCGTTTCTGGCCCGTTCAGCGCGTCAAACGTACCGCAAAAGTGCGTGCGCTGCATGCGCTGGGGTTCGAATGCGGGTTTATTGTGATTGGCGTGTCGATTGTCGCCGCTGTGCTGGGCGTTACCCTGCTTCAGGCATTCACGCTGGAAATAGGTTTCTTCCTGTTCTTCCTGCCCTACACCATGTTCTATAACTGGGCATACGATTGCCTGCGCGAGAAATTTCTTAAGCGTCGCCAGCAACGGCGAGCCCTGGCAGGCTAAACCGCCTCTGGCCGGACGCCCGTTCCGGCCAAACTCCGTCGAAGCAACTGCGCTCTTCAGGCATAACTATGGTAAATTGCACGCCATTCCGATGGTTTGATAGTTGATACGTTGCTCTAATGTCGAAAATTTGGTCAAAAGATGAGACTCTATGGAGTTTCGCTCTCTATGGCACGGCCGTGGGCGCAGGAACGCTGTTCTTGCCCATTCAGCTGGGCTCCGCAGGCGCTATCGTCCTGTTTATTACCGCCCTCGTGGCCTATCCCTTAACCTACTGGCCGCACCGGGCGCTGGCGCAATTTATCCTGTCGTCGAAAACAAAAGGCAACGAAGGGATCACCGGCGCCGTCTCGCACTATTACGGCAGGAAGATTGGCAATCTGATCACCACGCTCTATTTCATCGCCTTCTTTGTGGTGGTGCAGATTTATGCGGTGGCCATCACCAACTCGCTCACGGAGCAGCTGGCGAAACACCTGACGGTGGATACCGCCGTTCGCGTGCTGGTCAGCCTAGGGGTGGTGCTGGTTCTGAATCTGATCTTCCTGATGGGACGCCATATCACGATAAAAGTGATGGGCTTCCTGGTGTTTCCGCTGATTGCCTATTTCCTGTTTGTCTCGCTCTATCTGACCGGAAGCTGGCAACCCTCGCTGTTGACCAGCCAGATGGCCGTCGATCGCCATACGCTGCATCAGGTATGGATTTCGATTCCGGTGATGGTGTTTGCTTTCAGCCATACCCCGATTATCTCAACGTTTGCCGTTGACCGTCGCGAGAAGTTTGCCGACGGCGCCATGGATAAATGTAAGAAAATCATGAAGGTGGCGTACCTAATCATCTGCCTGAGCGTGCTGTTTTTTGTCTTCAGCTGCCTGCTCTCAATTCCGCCGTCGTACATTGTGGCCGCCAAAGAGCAAGGGGTAACGATCCTGTCCGCGCTGTCGATGATGCCTTCTTCTCCGGCGTGGCTGGGCATTTCCGGGATTATCGTGGCGATTATTGCGATGTCGAAATCGTTCCTCGGCACCTATTTTGGGGTGATTGAAGGGGCGACGGAGATCGTGAAGTCGTCGCTCAATCAGGTGGGCGTGAAAAAGAGCCGCGCCTTTAACCGCGCGATTTCCATTATGGGGGTGTCGTTAATCACCTTTGCCGTCTGCTGCATTAACCCGAACGCCATTTCGATGATTTACGCCATCAGCGGCCCGCTTATCGCCATGATCCTGTTTATCATGCCGACGCTGTCGACGTATCTGATCCCGTCACTGAAACAGTACCGCTCCATTGGCAACCTGCTGACGCTGATCGTCGGCGTGCTGTGCGTGTCGGTGATGTTTGTCGGCTAATCCCCTTTCCTGCCCGGCGCGCTGCCGGGTAGGCCATTTACAGCGGAAAAGGTCTGTCCTGCACGACCGTTTTCATCACAAGCGTAGAGCGAAGGTGCTGCACGCCGGGCATGGCGGAGAGCTTCTCGTCGTAGAGTTTCTGGAAAGCGGACAGGTCGCGGGTCACGACGTGCATCAGATAATCGGGATCGCCAAACAGACGCTGTGCCAGCACGATCTGCGGGATTTCCTCCACCGCCGCTTCAAACGCGCTAACCGCCTTTCTGTCACCCTCCTTCAGCGTCGCAAACACTATCGCCAGAAAGTTGAATCCCATTTTGGCGGGGTCGAGGCTGGCACGGTATCCCGTTATGGCCCCGCTTTGCTCCAGCGCCCGCACGCGACGATGGCACGGCGAGAGGCTCAGATTCACTCTTTCTGCCAGCTCGGTCAGGGATAAACGGCCATCAGACTGTAGCTCAGCAAGAATTTTTCGATCGATGCTATCCATGTGGAAGATTTTCTCATTTTCACGGTGTTATGAGCATAACATTGAAAGCCTATTTCGCAGGGTTAGCGATATTCTTTTTCTCAACGTTTGACGCACTGCGGGAGTTTTCACGACGATGGAAATGAGTATTGTGGCCGGCTTTTGGGTGGTTTCTTTTCTGCTCATCATGACGCCGGGCGCCGACTGGGCCTACGCCATTAGCGCCGGGATTAACGGGCGACGCGTGGTACCGGCGGTGATGGGGTTAATGTCCGGGCATCTGTTAGCTACGCTGATTGTGGTGGCTGGCGTGGGCGTAGTGATTGCTCAACACCCGATGGCGTTAACCGGGCTGACCGTTGCGGGGGCCGTGTATCTCCTCTGGCTTGGCATCGGACTGTTGCGTCACCCGGCCGCACCGGAAAAGGCCACCCACCATGCGGGAAACTGGAGACAGTGGGCGGTGAAAGGACTCTGCATTAGCGGCCTTAACCCGAAAGTGTTTTTACTTTTCCTGGCGCTGCTTCCGCAGTTTACCGACCCGACCGGAAGCTGGTCGATAGCGATGCAGATGTCCGCGCTTGGCGTGATGCACCTTATTACCTGTACGCTGGTCTATCTGCTGGTGGGGTATGGTTCGAAAGCGGTACTGGCGACCCGGCCACAGGCGGCGCGTAGGGTGAGCATGGCGTCAGGAGGGATAATGGTGCTGATCGCGATGGTATTGCTGTTTGAGCAGGTAAGATAAAAAAACACCGGCCATCGCCGGTGTTATTTACGCCCGAATATCGTCATATTCCCGCATTTTATCAAACTCATGCTTCGCGAACGGGCACAGCGGGATAATTTTACGGTTCTCACCGCGCATCTTCTCCACCACTCTCGCCACCAGCTGTTTACCGACGCCCTGCCCTTTCAGGCTCTCATCCACGTCGGTGTGCTCGATAATGCTCAGGTGCTCGCCGGTCGGTACAAAGACAATCTCCGCGACCTGGTTGCCGTTCGCATCATTGACGTAAAACTTGTTATGGCCTTCCAGAATATCCATGGTTCCTCGCTTATTTTTGGCGATACTTCAGCGCACCGCTCGGGCAGGTATCAATCACGCGTACAACCGTTTCAACGTCCACTTCATCGGGAATGATCCACGGCTTACGTTTCAGATTAAACAGCTTTGCGCTCCCACGCACGCAGTTACCTGAGTGTTTGCAGATCCCGGTATTGAAGTAAACGTCAATTTTCTCGCCGGTATAGGCCCGGTAACCCGCATCCAGTAGTTCTTTATCCATGACATTGCCTCTGTAATTATTATCGTGCTGAATGAAGCATAGCCTTACGGGATCATGATGGCTATAACGCCGAAAACGAAAAGCCAGGTCACAACTCTTTTCTCGCCAGATTGCGTCCGCTATTGGCCCATGTCAGGCTCGGCAAATGTCACTTTTACATAACTTCCGCAGGTTGAATGAAACGCAGACTCTCTTTTCAGGTAAAGCTGTTTTTAGCGCTGGTGTGCTTCTCCTGCCTGCTGTTAGTTCTGCTGGGAACAATCCTGTTCCATTTTATTGACCGACAGCTCCATCACGATCTCGGCCAGCGCGCCCGGGTTCAGGCCAGCCAGATCGCGCTGATGCCGGGTCTGGCGACAATGGTAGCGGCCAGAGATATTCCGGGAATAGCCCGGTTAATTCAGCCGCTGCGCGCCGAAAGCGATGCCAGCTACATTGTGATTGGCGATACCGAGGAGCAGCACCTTTATCATTCGGAATCGCCGGAGCGTATTAATTTACCGATGATCGGCGGCGATAATGCGGAGGTGTTAAAGGGCAAAACCATTATTTCCGTGCGTCAGGGCGGAATTGGCGTGTCGCTACGCAGCAAAGCACCCATCTTCAACGCGCAGCATCAGGTGATTGGTATTGTCTCGGTCGGCTATCTGACCTCGTATATTGCCAATATTAACGCCCGCATTCTCTGGCAGTCCGGACTATACGGCGCAGCGCTTCTGCTGCTGCTTTTTATTTTCTCCTGGCTGTTTACCCGCAATTTAAAAAAACAGATGTTCCGGCTGGAGCCGAAAGATATCGCTCAGCTGGTTTTGCAGCAGCGCGCGCTATTAGAAGCCATGTACGAAGGGGTATTTGCCGTTAATGGCGAGAAGCAGCTGATTTTAATTAACCGCGCGGCACGCGAAATGCTGGATATTCGGCAAAGTGAGAATGAACTTATCGGGAAACCGCTGGAGGACATTCTGCAGACGGCGCCGGGGTTTTTATCCCAGCGCTACTCCTCAGTGAGCGCTGGCAGCCACGACCAGATTGCGGTGCTGAACCAGCGCGAGGTGATCGTCAACCGGGTAGCCATTGAGGTCGAACCGGGCGTTGAAAGCGGCTGGGTGTACAGCTTTCGCGACAAAAATGACATCAACACGCTCAGCAGCCAGCTCAGTCAGATCAAACGCTATGCGGATAACCTGCGCATTATGCGCCACGAACAGCTGAACTGGACCGCCACGCTAGTCGGGTTACTGCAGATGAAACACTATGACGAGGCGATCCGTTACATTCAGGTGCAGTCAGAAGGCGCGCAGCGTGTGCTGGACTTTGTCTCAGCCCATTTTGTCTCCCCGGCGCTGTGCGGGCTGCTGCTCGGAAAATACGTCAGCGCGCGCGAAAAAGGCATCGAGCTGCTGTTTGACCCCGCCTGCCAGCTCACCCGGATGCCTGCCGCGCTGAGTGAAACGGAGCTGATGTCCATTATTGGTAACCTGCTGGACAACGCCGTGGAGGCGACACTCAACGCGCCGGTCCACGCGCCGGTAGAACTCTACATTTCTGACCGTAACCAGGAGCTGCTGATCGAGGTGGCTGACCGGGGCTGCGGGGTGGACGATGCGTTGAAGCCGCACATTTTCCGCCAGGGATTCAGCAGCAAGCCGGACAGCGAAAACGACATTGTGGGTACCGAGCACGGTATTGGCCTGTTCCTGGTGGCAGGATATATCGACAAGGCCGGCGGCAGCATTGAGATTGCCGACAACACGCCGCAGGGCACTATTTTTTCTGTGTTTATTCCGAATGGGCAACAGCATGACCCGACCACTTGACGTTGTGATAGTTGAAGATGAGCCGCACCTGGCGGAGCTGCATCGCGAGTATATCGAGCAGAATTTCCATCTGCGCGTGGTGGGCATCGCCGCGTCGATTGAGCAGGCATGCAGCCTGATTCGTCAGCACCAGCCGCGACTTATCCTGCTGGACAACTATCTCCCGGACGGTAAAGGCGTGGAGTTAATTGATAATCCGCTACTGAAAAGCTACGAATGCTCGGTGATTTTCATCACCGCCGCAAGCGATATGCAGACCTGCAGCCACGCCATGCGCAGCGGCGCGTTTGACTACCTGATTAAGCCCGTCTTTTTCCAGCGCCTGCACGCCTCGCTGGAGCGGTTTATGCGTTTCATCCACACCGTGCAGCAGGTGAAGGTGGTCGACCAGCATGCGCTGGATCGCCTGTTTAATCTTCCCGCCGCGGAAGCCTCCATTACGCCGTCGACGAAGGGCATTGAACCCCAAACGCTGGAACGGATTAAAAACCTGTTCGCCGAGCATCCCGATACCGCGATGTCGGTTGAAGAGGTGGTGGAAAACGTGGGGATCAGCAAAACCACGGGGCGTCGCTACCTTGAATACTGCGTGGAGAGCGGGTTAATCAGCGTTGAAATGCTGTATGGCAATATAGGTCATCCGCGAAGGTTATACCGCAAAGCGCCCGATAAACCGTAATCCAGAATCGTTCACAGGCTAACGTTCGCGGATTTTATGGTGTTAATTGCTGAAACGACGGCGACAATCACACTTCGGAATCATTGCCCGCTTCACCCTCTTGTGGGTGGAGCCCGATACGCTATGTTGACAATTAGTTCCTCAAATGTAACTAAAAGGTTAACTATAATGTCGAACACGTTCCGAATTTCTCTGCTTACCGCTACTGTACTGTTCTCTGCTTCTGCACTCTCTGCCCTGCCGCAGGGCTATCCTGCTGAATATCAAAAAGTTGTTGATGCCGCAACGAAAGAGGGCAAGGTTGTTATTTACTCCACCACCGACATCAAGGCCGCCGGACCGCTGATCCAGGGCTTCGAAAAAACCTACCCGGGCATTAAAGTCGAATACAACGACATGAACAGCACCGAGCTGTACAACCGCTTCATCAGCGAACAGGCCTCCGGTGGCGTGAGCGGCGACGTGGTCTGGAGCTCCTCTATGGACACCGGCCTGAAGCTCGCCACCGACTACGCCATGGAGTATAAATCGCCGGAGCAAAGCCAGCTGCCGAAATGGGCGGTCTGGAAGGATAAGGCTTATGGCACTACCTATGAGCCGGTGGTCTTTATCTACAACAAGCGCCTGATCCCGGCTGGCGACGTGCCGGATTCTCACGCCGCGCTGGCGAAACTGATTGCCAGCCAGACGGACAAATTCAAGGGCAAAGTCACCACCTACGACATCGAAAAATCGGGTCTGGGCTTTATGCTCTCGGTTCAGGATCACAACGCCGATCCTAATTACTTCAAAACCCTGGCCGACGTCGCCAAAGGTGGCTTATCAGTGCAGTCGTCTACCGGCACCATGATGGAGCGCGTCTCCTCCGGTGAAAACCTGATCGGCTTCAACATCCTCGGTTCCTACGCGGAAGCGCGCGCGAAGAACGATCCTTCGCTCGGCATTTCCTATCCAAAAGATTACACCCTGGTGCTGTCGCGCGTGTCGTTCATCAGCCAGCAATCGCAAAACAGCAACGCCGCTAAGCTGTGGCTGGACTATGTGCTGTCTGAACAAGGGCAAAACATTCTGGCCAATCAGTCGGATATTCCCTCCATTCGTAACGATATCGAAGGGAAAAATGATATCGACGGCCTGACCAAAATCCTCGGTAACGCGCTGAAGCCAATTCCGGTTGATGAAACGCTGCTGGAATACCTGCAGCCGAAAAAACGCCTGGAGTACATCAAAGAGTGGCGTACCGCCGCCGGTAAATAAGCGTCTGAGCGCGGCGCAGGCCGCCGCGCTCCCTTATCGACTGAGTTCGTTTTTCTGGGCCGCAACACCAGGGATACCCCATGAATACATTACGCAGAAAGTGGCAAAGCCTGCCGCGAGGCATCGTCGTGCTGATAACCGCCCTGGTTATCTATACGCCGCTGTCGTTTATCGTGATACAGAGCTTCCTGTCCGCCCCGTTCTTTTCGCCGTCAAAAGAGTGGAGCTTTGAATCATTTGAATTTATTTTCACCGACCCTGATTTTTATAAAGCCCTGAAAAGCGGCTTTATTCTTGCTTTCGGGCTGGTCTTTATCTCCATTCCGCTGGGCGGCGTGCTGGCGTTTCTGATGGTGCGTACCGACCTGCCCGGCCGCCGGCTGATTGAGCCGCTGATCCTGGTCCCGATCTTCGTTTCACCGATGGTGCTGGGCTTTGGCTACGTGGTGGCCGCCGGTCCGGTGGGCTTTCTCTCCCAGTGGGCTCAGGCGCTGATTGGCTTTGTGCCGTGGAATATCTACGACATGTCGAGCATTGTGGTCATCGCCGGCCTGACGCACGTCCCGCACGCCTATCTGTATATATCGTCTGCGCTGCGCAGCGTGGGCTCCGATGTGGAAGAAGCCGCGCGCACCGCGGGCGCGTCGCCCTGGCAGGTGATGACCTCCGTCAGCCTGCCGATGGTGCGTCCGTCCATTCTGTACGCCACCGTGCTGCTGTTCTTCCTCGGGCTGGAAGTGTTCGGCCTGATGCTGGTCCTCGGCGACCCGGAAGGCAACATGGTGCTGGCGACCTATCTCTATAAGCTGACGAACAAGATGGGCACCCCATCCTATAACCTGATGGCGGCGGTTGCCGTGGTGCTGATCTGCATCACCATCCCGCTGGTGATGCTCCAGCGTCGCCTGATGCGCACCGCCAACCGCTTCGTCACCATGAAGGGCAAGGCTTCGCAGGCCCGCGCGCTGCCGCTGGGTAAATGGCGCTGGGTGGCTGGCGGAGTGATTGCCTTCTGGCTCACCGTCACCATCGGCGTTCCGCTGCTCGGCGTGGTATTGCGCGCGTTTATCTCCAACTGGGGCGTGGGCGTTTCGCTGTGGGACGAGCTTTCTCTGAACACCTTCCGCACCATCTGGGCGCAGCCCAACCTGCTGCGCGCCATCGTCAACTCCATGGCGATTGGCGTGATTGGCGGCGCGCTGGCCGTGGTGTGCTACCTGTTTGTCGGCATTGCCATGCACCGTAAACCGGACAACACCACGCGTTTTCTGGACTACAGCGTGCTGGTGCCGCGCGCCGTGCCTGGCCTGCTGGCGGGTCTGGCGTTCCTGTGGGTGTTCCTGTTCCTGCCGATGTGGCTGGATAACTCGCTGAAATCCGGCTGGCTTTCCGGGTTCGCCTGGACCGACTGGATGCGTGAAAACGTCATCGTCTGGCTGCGTTCGCTGCGCAGCACCATTTTCAGCGTCTGGCTGGCCTATACCGTGGTGTGGATGGCTTACGGGCTGAGGCTGATCTCTTCCACGCTGCTGCAGGTTGGGCCGGAGCTTGAGGAAGCGGCGCGCAGCACCGGGGCGACGCGCGGGCAGATCACCCGCCACGTCACCATCCCGCTCTCCCGCTACGGTCTTATCGGTTCGTGGCTGCTGATGTTCCTGATCTTTGAGCGCGAATATTCAACGGGTGTGTACCTGCTTTCACCCGGCACGGAGACCATCGGCTCGATGCTGGTTTCCCTCTGGGCCGCGGGTGCCATCGATATCGTGGCGGCGCTCTCTTTCATTAACATCCTGC
Source organism: Enterobacter cloacae complex sp. S3 (assembly GCF_014930495.1). NCBI lineage: Bacteria > Pseudomonadati > Pseudomonadota > Gammaproteobacteria > Enterobacterales > Enterobacteriaceae > Enterobacter > Enterobacter cloacae complex sp. S3. Next base: position 160,781 of record NZ_JADBRD010000014.1, read on the forward strand.
TGGTCGTGGTAGGTCTGGGCATTGCCCTTCGTTTCGGAGTGAAAATACATGATTGAATTAGCGGTTGACGATCTGCACTTAACCTACGGCGACAATCCTGTTTTAAAAGGTGTCTCCATGAACCTGAAGCGCGGCGAAGTGGTCTCACTGTTAGGCCCCTCCGGCAGCGGTAAAACCACCCTCCTGCGCGCCGTTGCGGGTCTGGAAAAACCGACGCAGGGGTCCATTGTCATTGGCAATAATAAAGTTTACGACGGCACGCCGCGCAGCGAGGTCCCGGCGGAAGAGCGTAACCTTGGGCTGGTGTTCCAGTCCTATGCCCTGTGGCCGCACAAGACCGTGTTTGAGAACGTGGCCTATCCGCTCAAGCTGCGCAAAGTCCCGGCCAAAGAGATCCAGCAGCGCGTGCAGGACGTGCTGGACCAGCTTGGTCTGGGCCATCTTGGCAAACGTCACCCGCACCAGCTCTCCGGCGGGCAGCAGCAGCGCGTGGCGATTGGCCGGGCGCTGGTGTACAACCCGCCGGTGATTTTGCTGGATGAACCGCTCTCTAACCTCGACGCTAAGCTGCGCGAAGAGGCCCGCGTGTTCCTGCGCGAGCTGATTATCAAGCTCGGGCTATCGGCACTGATGGTGACGCACGACCAGAACGAAGCGATGTCCATTTCCGACCGTATCCTGCTGCTTAACAACGGCAAAATTGAGCAACAGGGCACGCCGCAGGAGATGTACGGCTCGCCGAAAACGCTTTTTACCGCCGAGTTTATGGGCAGCAACAACCGCCTGCACGGCAAAGTCACCGAAGTGCGCGACGGCAAAGCGCGTATCGAAGGAAAAGGTTGGGTGCTGTGGGGCCAGGCCGGTGAAGGGGTGCAGAGCGGTGAAGAAGCGACGGCGGTGATCCGCGTCGAGCGCGTGGCGGTGGTCGAGGGGCCAGGGGAAAATCAGCTTGAGCTGCCGCTGCTCACCAGCATGTATCTCGGCGACCGCTGGGAGTACCTTTTCCGCACGGTGGGGGATGATTTTGTGATCCGCGCGTATGGGCATGAGGTTCGGGATCCGCAGCACTGCCATCTTTCGTTGCCTGAGAAGCATGTTTGGGTGTTCCCGAAAGGGTGATGAGTCAATATTAATCTGCCATGGCCCGGTGGCGCTTCGCTTACCGGGTCGACGGGATAGAGAAATGACAGATGCCAGGATTGGTGGCGCTAGCCATTATTGTTAAGGCATTCTCATTAAAATAGTCACCTGACACTTCTTTCCGTCCGTACGCATAACGGGTTAAGGCTCCATATCAAAATGTTATTACAGAGCATATAAAGAAAATTTATGCATCATATCCAGCATTTTTGAAAACTGATTGAACATGCTCCGTCAGTCCAACAAGATCTTCATAGGCGATTGGGCCAAAATCAGGATAATGGTTTTCAATATACTCGTTAACATCTTCCATACCTTCACTGACTCTGAGATTCTTAACAAATGTAGGCAAAATACGATGATTAACACCAGTACCATACTCTTTCGGATGATGGGTCATACACCACTCAACTTTACCTTTATATGATTGAATCGCATCTTCCAGTAAGGTAATAACTTCTGGAACCTCTTTTTCAAATCGAAAACTGGTATAAGGAGGGTACTTAGAGCGATCAATTTTTTCAAAATGGTCATTTATCCATTCATCTTCGATACGGCTCTGATAATGTAACCACTCCAGTTTTCCAAGAGAACCAATGAAGTCCAACAAGATAGTTTCTTTCTTACCTATCGGAAACATTATTTTAACCCCTGTAATTTATCAGAGATCGTAACACTTCCCTGATTTATAGATTTGATATGTTTTTCCCAATCTCCTTTAGGAATCGGTTTTAAGGACACTCTTGGATCGTAAACATACTGACCATCGGTATAAACCTGATGGAAAGCTTGTTCATGTACAATTTTTCCATTTTCATACACATTTAAATTGTACGGAGTCGTCGGCCTTGCTTCAATAATTTTCCCGTGCCCGCCAGCTGCATCGAGAAGCTTAGGTGCGATATCTGAGCAATCCGTACAATCTGTATTGCCTATCCAGGCAATAAACTTAGGTTCGTTCATTTTTTCAATAACACTCTGATTGGCTGGATAACCGGGATTTTCAGGGCGAACATTTTCAAGGCCGGGGATCTTCTCGTTCTGATAGAAAAGATCATCCATTGAAGGAGAATCCGGAACCGGCGTAGTTGTCGTCCAGCCATTATTGTTTGACGCTCCATCACCGTTGGTATTACCAGTATGATTTATCCCTCCGGTTGCTACACTATCATTCCCTGTGTTGGAGGGCGTATTTCCGGTTACAGTCTGGTCTCCACCAGTGTTTGATGGTCCCGGGTTGATGACCTGCGTACCACCAGTACTGGTGATCGTCTTACCTGTCAGGGACTCATAGGCCGCTTTCTGAGCATCATTTAACTGACTGAGCTGGGAAGGATCATTGAGCGAGGCCACATAGATCAGATGCAACTGCTCATCTTGTGACAATGTATCCATTGCTGATGTGGATGCACCAATCCCCAGTAAAGCACCCAGACCACTGGCAACCAGGCGATCACGGCAAGCAGAAATTTTCAGACATCCCTGTGCAGCCAGTTTACCGCCCTGTATAACGACACTCAGCGAGTTATTCTCAACCTCCACCTTCGCCGTTTCCGACGCCATCGCCGCCATGGAGACGCTACCATCCGTCACCGCAGCGCCCGCCAGACCACCCGCGATACTCACGAGACTACTGACCAGCCGTTTCTCCTCTGGCGTCAGGTCACTGGATTTTTTATCTCCATACAGCGCACTGACCAGATGGTCGGTCATCGCCGAGGCCGTAATGGCCCCTATAGCACCGGCCTTCAGGCCATCCGCAGTGCTCCCGCCACTCAGCTGCGTCAGCGCCGCAGCCACAATACCGTGCAGCGCGGCACGGGCTGTCGGGTCTTTCTGCTCCTTGACCAGGGTCGCCAGCAGAGGGGCCGCCCCCGCTGCCGCGCCTGCCTTCAGGTTACCGCCAAGCGCACCTGCCAGTAATCCTGCCGCTGCGCTGCCCTTCGTCCAGAAGGCACTCCCCGGACCGTATTCGGTATTCTGATATCCGGGCTGCGTCTTCAGGAACGCTTCCTGCTCCTGCGGCGTATCGCCCTGCAGTTTTCCTTCTGACGCCAGCTTCGCGCCCAGCGCCGCATTGGATTCCCGCGCTTTCTGCTCCGCATACTTGCCGTAAGCATCCAGCGCAGAGGTAGCCAGGGCCGCGCCTTCGCTCTGGACCGCCAGGTTATCCCTGACCTTCTGCACATCACCGTTCACGTCCACGCCGTGGTGGGCGTCAGCCGTATCACGGCTCAGGTCAGCAATATCCTGTTTCTGTCCCGCCGGGTTGCGAATGACAATGCTACCGCCACTCACCGCTGATGAGGTCGTGCCGGTGTGGCTCTCTTCTGCCTGGCCCGTACCGATGGCCGGTGCCAGGTTGCGGTTTTCACCGTTTCCGCTGCCGCCCGCGCTGCCGGAAAGCGCCACCGTATAGCCGTTGCCGCTGGTCTGGCTCTCGTTGTGGAGATTACTGAAACCCAGCGTACCCGTGTCGAGGCTATTTTTATCTGCAGACGCCGTGGATACAATCACCGCGCCGTCAAGCTGGGTATGATTTCCGGTGGTGACAGCAAAGCCGCCCTTGCCTGCGAATATCCCGCTCTGTTCAGCGACGCTCTTACCATTCTGGGTGATATTCTCACCCGATGCACTGACGCTACCGGAAGACGCACCATAACACAGCGGCGGTATGCACAGGCTGAGGGACGCGCCTGACGAAGACTGCTTGCTGTCATAACTGGCCGTATCCTGCACGCTGCTGATGGTGAGATCGCGCCCGGTGTTGACCACCACACGGTTACCTTCCAGCTCCGCACCTTTCAGGGTGGTGTCGCGTCCGCTGTTCACCGTAAGCTGTTCATCAGCATGGACAACGCTGTTCGTATTGCGCTGCGACTGGCTGTTTTCCTTGCCCTTATGCTGTGACGCTCCCAGTTCCACCGAGATGCCGTTTTGCGCACCAATCAGGCTCACACCGACACCGACGCTGAACTGGCTGCCGCTGTTTTTACTCTCAGAGTGGGTTGTGTTCTGGGAGGCAGACAGCAGAATATCCCGCCCCGCATCCAGCGCCACGTGTTTACCCGCGATCTGTACCCCCATACCGGCAATGTCATTTCCGGCACGAACAGAGACATTCTCGCCGGCATTAATGGTAGTGCCCTGCGTGTCGGTACTGTGGTAACGACTGTCCTGAGATGACGTCCCCGCCGTTAAAGACACTTTAGCCTTGATGAGCGACGAGTCCGACATAGCGCCCTGCGCCGCGGTTGCCGCCGACTGGCCTGTTCTGATGGCGGTCAGCCGTGGATCATCGCCGTTTTCTGCGCTGCGGGCAGCCGTCTCTGCGGCTTTAGCAGCCTCAACAGCCCAGCCGCCAGCAGATGCCGTCACACCATACTGGGCGCTGCTGCTGTGGTTTTCACCGTCACGGGTATCCCGGCTCACCCCCATGAGGACATTTTCGCCACTGAGTGAGACCGATTTACCAGCACGGATATCCGTACCTGACAGGGAGAGATCGTTACCGGCCTGCGCGACAACGTTACCGTTTTTGCTGCTTAGCTGGCTGCGCAATCCGTTTTCGAGGCTGCTATCTTCCCGACTGCTGTTTTTTTCATGGCGGTAGCCTGCCGTGGCGCTGTAACCATCGCCTCCCAGAGTCCCCAGCAATTTGCTGCTGCCGCTGCTCTCACTGCGCGATGTATCGCGTCCGGCAGAAACGGAGATATCTCCATTTGTGGCTGACAGCAGAAGATCGTCCGTGGCGGTCATCAGGCTGCCGCTGATATTCACGCTGCCGTCACGACTGTTAACGTAAATATCTGAGCCCTGAATGACCGACGCGTTTTGTGTGGTCCGGGTGCCGCTACTGTTGCTCTCCGCCTTGCTCATCCCGCCCGGCAGGAGCTGATTGCCGTGGGAACCCCCACCCGAAATGGCGCGAACAGCACTTCCGGCGCTCAGGGCGCTCGAGAGATTCCAGCCGCTATTTTTAGTGCTGTTGCCGTATTTCTCGCTGTCTGTGGAGGTGGTGATATCAACGTCGCGTTTCGCATCGAGGATCACCGTTTCACCGGCCTTAGCCTGGCTTCCGGCAATCAGGATATTGCCGCTATTGCTGCCTCCCTGTTTACCGGTGGCAGTCATCTGGATATTGCCTGCGGCGGCAAGATGGCTGCCGCTGTTAAACTCGCCCTCGTAGTGCGACTCAGAGGAAGACCGGGTGCTTCCTGCGGAAATGGCCATCATCTGGCCTGGTCCGTCAAGCGCGAGCGCACCGCCTTCCGCCCCCAGCCCCTTCACTTTATCGACGGTGCTGTTGCCACTGTTGCCCTTACCACGAACGATATCGCGCACGTTACGCACAGTGTCTTCAAATGGCGCTTTCACACTGACCGTGACGCCAGACGATTTGGACTCCTGCTTCATGGACTCAGTGGTCGTATCCCGTCCAGGAAGGATGGCAATGCTGTCGCCAGTGATATCGATATGGCCGGTTTTGCGGGAGGAATCATCCTTCGCTCTTCCGGCAACCACATCTGCCGCGCTCAACTGGACGTCATTTCCGGCGCTGATGATGACATTACCGCCAGCAGTGCCCACCGTGCTGCGGGCATCGCTCTGCGTTGTATTTGCCCCCTGTCGGGTGCTTTTTGAAGACTGCGACCCGATGGTGATACCCAATCCCGACCCGCTGGAGAAAACGCCGGATTTCTTCGTCTTTTTCATGTCGTAGTACGTGTCGGTGTTGGTTGCTGCCTCCACGGTCAGATCATTTCCAGCCTTCAGGGCCACATCGCGCTCAGCGGCAACTGATGAGCCCTGCACCGTCAGGTTGTTACCAGCCCGGAGAGCAACGTTGTCACCGGAAAGCTGCGTACCTTTCTCACGCGTATGCGTCTCTTCGTGGATGGTGTGAGTGGTTTTCTTGCTGAGGAACCCACCGGACGTCTTTTTCTCCTCCCGGTACGTATAGTCACTTTCCGTCGCAGTGGAAAGGGTGATATCCCGCCCGGCGGCCACGGCTGTATTGCCTGCGGCATAGACATCTGCAGCCTGTGCCGTTACATCCCGTCCGGCGATAACAGTCACATTCCCGCCCGCAGTGATGTCGGTTCCCGACTGGCGAACCGACTCGTTAATCACTTTTTTACGGCCTGATTTATAACTGTCGCCCTGTATGGTCTCTTCCGCAGCCAGATTCACGTCGCGACCCGCCTGCAGCCCGACGCTTTTCTCCGCCGCCAGCGCGGCGGCCCGGGCGTTGATATCCTGCCCGGCCTTCAGGACCAGGTTATCGCCTGCGGAAATCGTGGTGCGGTCGAGCCCGGTGCTGTGGGATTCGCTTTTCCCTTTCCGGCTGCTTTCGCTTGTTTGCTCCGCGTTCAGGTTCAGGTCGTTGCCCGCGCTCAGCCCCGCGCTGCCGCCCGCCTTCAGGTCGCTGGCGGTCACGTCAAGGTTGTGCCCGGCATTCACCAGCAGGTTGCCGCCCGCACTGACGTTACTTCCCTGATACGTGACGGAGGAACGGCTGGTTTTCTCCCGGCTGGAGCTGAATGCGTCGTTGATCTGATTCGCGTTGACGGCAATATCGCCCCACGCGTTCAGCAGCATATCGCCGCCGGAGGACAGGTTCGCCCCGGTGACGGTGATGTTTTTACCCGCCTCAAGCGACAGGCCATCCTGCGCGGTAATGGACGCCGTGTTCCCCAGCAGGGTGTCCTTCAGGCCGATGTTGCCGTACTTCCCTCCGGCGTTGATATCAATCTGCTCAACCTGCGTCAGGTTGTTGATGCTGCCGTCCAGGCTCTCCAGCGCGACCGTTTTTCCGCTGATGGTGGAGCTGATGTTATTGATATCGCCGATGGCGCTCAGGTTCAGGTCGCCGCCCGCTTTCATCAGGCCGTTGCTGAGGTTGCTGATGCTGTTCTGGCTGTCGAGCGTCAGGCTGTTTTTCGCCAGCAGCGAGCTGCCGCCGTTGGTGATGCTGCCGCCCTTCAGGGTGACGTTGTTGCCCGCGATCACGCTGCCGTTGTTGACGGTGACGTCCTTCGGCGACAGGTAGAGTTTCGGCACCATCACCGTTTCGCCGTTGACGGTGGCTTTCTCCCACCACAGCAGGCTGTGGTCGAGCGCGGCAATCTGATCGGCGGTCAGCGAGACGCCAAACTGCAGGCCCAGCGACTGCTGCGCCGCCGCGGCGTTGTCCATCAGATAGCGCATCTGATCCAGATCGGAGCCGATGCCGTTCAGGTAGCGGTTACCGGTCTGGTTGAGCACCACGTTGGAGACATAGCGGGTATCGAATGCCGCATCGCCCAGGAAGCGGTAGTCGTAATCCGGGTTCAGGTTGAGGCGGCCGAGCATATAGGACGAGCCGAGGAACTGCTTCTCGTCGGTAAACGCCAGCCGCGTCTCCTGCGGCGCCGTGGACGACGGTTTGACCCCGAGCATTGCGTTCAGGTCGGCAAACAGGGCGGGATCAAGCTGTCCGAGACCGTTCAGTTTCGGGTTGATGCTGATCAGGTACGGGCTTTTCGGGTTGTCGGAGAAGACAAAATAGCCGTTGTTGCCCGACGGCAGCGGGTAAGCGCTGGTATCGACGCGCTGGCCCTGATAATGCCCGACGGCGCCACCCTGAGCGGTTCTGAGATCGGCCGTGGTGACCCCGGCGTTTGCCAGTGCGCCCAGCTGGCCGAGGTTCGCGTTGCCTTTCTGCGTGGTGGCAACGTTGCTGAGAGGCGTACCGGACGCGCCGCCGTTTTCCAGCGCGCCGCCGCCGTTAAGCTGCTGCAGCGCCCCCTGAAGCCGATCGTTCCACTGCGGCGAGGTCACCGCCACGGTGCCGGTCGTGTTCAGCCCCTGTTTTTGCACGCCGCTGCCGACACTCTGGTTGCTGAGGGTGTTCAGCGACGGCGCAGGTATCGAATGACTTATTCCACCGCCATTCGAGGTCGTCGCCGTATTGCTGATATTACTGGTAAAATTCGCCGTGACCTGACCGCCAGCCTGAATCACCGCGCGGAGGGCTTGTTCGGTGGTATGGGTTTCGTACTGAGGCGCGCCATCCAGCGTATAAGTCACACGACGGTTGTTATCGTTGCCGGAGGCAGGGCTTCCTTTCAGGCTGGATACCTTGCCTGTTTTCCCACTATAACGATAGACCTTATATTCATCCTCTGAATAACCAAACCAGGACTGGTTATTCAGGCTGTTGCCGGAAAGGTTCATCCCATTCCCGGCCAGTAAATAACCGGCACGGTTATTCAGCGTAGCGGCATTGATAGTCAGATCGTGGTTAGCGGCGATGCGCGCAACGCCACCTGTTGCGGTCACATCGACCACGGTCGATCCGACCAGATAACGTTGTACTGCTCCACTTGGCATCGGCGCGACAATTGAGAAGATATTACCGCCACCCGCACCACTGTAAATTGTATAAATATACCCCCACTCATCAGGGGGTAGGTCTGTGACTTTTACACGAATGGAGGTCGCGCCGCTTGCCGCAGGGCTGCCCGTCGCGGCCTGATAGCTTCGTGTTTCACTGATCCCCTCGCGCTCATTCAACAGGCTTCCTGTCCTGATGGTAATATCCCCATTCTGCGTCTCAATATTCCCCGACGTGTTCACCACCTGGCTGTTCGCATTCCCCGCCGCATCCCGCTGCATCCACAGGTTGTTCCCCGCCATGATGTCGCCGCGC
>NZ_JADBRD010000133.1:0-335 GCF_014930495.1 Enterobacter cloacae complex sp. S3
GTATCGGCCGCGATTATATCGACCCGTATATGTACGGCAGCGTGGATATCCAGTCCGGCGCCACCTCGACGGAAACGGCCAACAGCGCTATCGGGGGGAATGTCTCCTTCCGCCCGAAATCGGCGGATGATTACCTGCGCCCGGGCAAGACCAGCGCCTTCGGCTACCGCAGAGGTTACGACTCTGCGGATCGCAGCTGGCACAACGGGGTGACCGTCGCCGGCGGCGATGAGTTCCTGCGCGGGATTTTGGTCTATAGCCGCCGTGACGGCCAGGAAACCGAAAACAACAGCGGCACCGTCGACGCCTACCCGGCGAACTGGCACTCCGATGCT
>NZ_JADBRD010000134.1:0-252 GCF_014930495.1 Enterobacter cloacae complex sp. S3
CCATTCTATTCACCAATGATTTTTCACTTGCTAGAGATTTATTTTTAGTACAATTAATTGGCGATGTTATAAAAATCATAAGTTGGTTATACGCGTATCCTGTTCTGGCTCATGGTAAAGCTAAAGTATATATTATCACGGAATTAATGTTTTCACTCTTGTTAGTCGGTCTAACATATCTCTTTGTGCATCGATTTGGTGTTCATGGTGCAAATTATGCATTTGCGTTGAATTATATTTTATATTTAATAT
>NZ_JADBRD010000135.1:0-1228 GCF_014930495.1 Enterobacter cloacae complex sp. S3
GGGTGAAGTCGGCGTGGCGTGCTCCATGGCGGCGGCGGGTCTGGCCGAACTGCTGGGTGCAAGCCCGACACAGGTGTGCATTGCTGCGGAAATCGGCATGGAACATAACCTTGGGCTGACCTGTGACCCGGTTGCCGGACAGGTACAGGTACCGTGCATCGAACGTAACGCGATTGCCTCCGTGAAGGCGGTGAACGCGGCACGTATGGCGCTGCGCCGCACCAGCGAGCCGCGCGTCTGTCTCGATAAGGTTATCGAAACCATGTACGAAACCGGTAAAGATATGAACGCCAAATACCGCGAAACTTCTCGCGGCGGCCTGGCGATGAAGATCGTGACCTGCGATTAAGCCCCTCAGGAAGCCTCGTTTTGCGAGGCTTCTTCCTGTTTTCCCCACCATTCATAGTTTCACGCTGCTGACAGTGTTACCCTTCACGCATGAGATAGAAGGGAGATTATCTGTGGCCGTTCATTTACTTATCGTCGATGCTCTTAACCTGATCCGCCGTATCCATGCGGTACAGGGGACGCCTTGTAAAGACACCTGTCTGCACGCGCTGGAACAGCTTATTCGCCACAGTGAACCCACCCACGCGGTCGCGGTATTTGATGACGAAGCCCGCAACACGGGCTGGCGACACCAGCGTCTGCCCGACTACAAAGCCGGACGCGCCCCGATGCCGGACGATCTTCACGCTGAATTGCCCATGCTGCGCGCTGCATTTGAACAGCGGGGAGTTCCCTGCTGGGGTGCACAGGGAAATGAAGCCGACGATCTCGCGTCCACCCTGGCCGTAAAGGTGGCAAGCGCCGGACATCAGGCCACTATCGTTTCAACTGACAAAGGCTACTGCCAGCTGCTTTCTCCGACTATCCGCATTCGCGACTATTTTCAAAAACGCTGGCTGGACGCGCCGTTTATTGCCAGCGAGTTCGGCGTCTCGCCTGAGCAACTGCCGGATTACTGGGGGCTGGCAGGCATCAGCAGCTCTAAGGTTCCGGGTGTCGCCGGTATTGGGCCGAAGAGCGCCGCGCAGCTGCTGAAGGATTTTCAGAGTCTGGAAGGGATTTACGCCCGTCTGGATGAGGTGCCAGAAAAGTGGCGCAAGAAGCTGGAGGCGCATAAAGAGATGGCGTTTATCTGCCGGGAAATCGCAACGCTACAGACGGATTTACAGCTGGACGGGAATTTACAGCAGTTGAGATTAGAGCGTTAACGCTTTTCTGT